>NZ_LGHM01000278.1 GCF_001908185.1 Bradyrhizobium sp. AS23.2 | reverse complement strand
GGCGGTGCCAAGCTGACGGCGCCGCCGGGATCGGGGACCGATGCCGGGGGCACCGGCGGCGGGCGGTCGGAGAAAAGCTGCGCCTGCGCGGCGTTTTGGCCCGGGATAATGAAGCACGCGGCAAGGATCAGCGCCGGCAGCAGCCTGCCGCTGCGCCGCCATCCGATGATGCCGTCACCCCCGCGAGTCATGTCACCTGCTTTTCACCGAAAACGCGGCAAATTCAAGCCTGGGAAAACCCAGGGCATACGGTCCTTTGGAACCTGGTTGACGCCTGCGTGATTAGTCCTGAGGCAACGGCCATGGTCATATTCCTGCCCCGTGCCCTTCCCAAAGCGGCATAAACCATGCTTCGCCCTGGTTCTGGCGGAGCGCAAATACGGTGCCTAGTCTGATGATTGGGGCTGGCCCAGGCGTAGGAGGGGTTTCGGTGCTGGAGAAATTGAAGGGTCGCGGCGCAAACGGCTCGAATGGCGAGAAGGTCGGCCTCGGCACCACCCGTCGGCCGGTCATTGGCCTGGCACTCGGCGGCGGCGCCGCACGCGGCTTTGCCCATATCGGAATCCTGAGAACCCTGATTGCCAACGGCATCGTGCCTAATGTCGTGGTCGGCACCTCGATCGGCGCCGTGGTCGGCGGCGCCTATGCGGCCGGCCAGCTCGACACGCTGGAAGAATGGGGACGCAGCCTGCAAGGCGTGCGCAATATCCTCGGCTATCTCGACATTCGCCTCAACGGCTCCGGCCTGATCGGCGGCGAAAAGCTCGCAACCCGGCTCGAGGAGGCGATCGGCGCGACCCTGATCGAGGACTTCTCCGTCAAGTTCGCCACCGTCGCGACGGAGGTCCGTACCGGCCACGAGATCTGGCTGACGCGCGGCCGCGTGGTCGATGCGATGCGCGCCTCCTATGCGCTGCCCGGCATCTTCTCGCCGGTCCTGATCGGCGACCGCTGGCTGGTCGACGGCACCCTGGTGAATCCGGTGCCGGTCTCAGCCGCCCGCGCGCTCGGCGCCGAAATCGTCATCGCCGCAAATCTTTCCAGCGATATCTTTACCCATTCCACGACGATCTATTCGCACGGCGCGAGGCCCGACCCGGTCGCGCCCGCGGCCGAGGAGGCGACGGCCAAGCGACGCTTCCCGCGCTTCTTCTCGCCCGAGAAGACCATGAAGCGCGAGTTCTTCGGTGGCGGCGGCCGGCCCGGCATCTCTTCGGTGATGGTCGATGCCTTCAACATCATGCAGGACCGCATCACGCGCGCCCGCCTCGCCGGCGATCCGCCTGATATGTTGATCACGCCGCGGGTCGGCCAGTTCGGCTGGTTCGACTTCCATCGCGCCGAGGATCTGATCGCGCATGGGAGCCGCGCCGCCGAGCGCGCGCTGGAGTCGATCCAGGAGGCGATCGAGGTGCTCGCGCCGGCGCCGGTGGGCAGCGCGCCCAAAGCCGACGAGTAAGGGCGGACGAGTGAGGCCGGTCAGGCCGTCTTGATGTAGTCGCGCAGGGCTTCCTGCTCGGACTCGTATTCCTCAACGCGGCGCTTGACGATGTCGCCGATGGAGATCAGGCCGACCACCTTGTTGTTCTCCATCACCGGCAGATGGCGGAATTTGCGGGTGGTCATCGTCTCCATGAGCTCGGCGACCGTGTCGGTCTCCTTGCAGCTCACGACCTTGCGGGTCATGACCTCAGAGACCGGCTCCTCCAGCACGCCAGCGCCGCGCTCGCCAAGCACGCGCACGATGTCGCGCTCCGACAGAATGCCTTCGAGTCGGCTCTGGTTCATCACCAGCACCGCGCCGATCTTCTTCTCGCCGAGCAGCTTGATCGCGGCCGCCAGCTTGACGTCGGGCTCGACGCTCATGATCTGGTGGCCCTTGGTGTTGAGAATGGAACGTACCGTCATTGTCGCCTCCTGAATCGACCCCGGCCGCCTGTCGGCGATCCGGACTTGTTCGCGAGTCTTCAACTAACAGTTTCAGCGCCGGTTTCAGGCTCGGGCGCTTTGCGAAGCATCGCATCCGCTATGCCTGAGCATGATCTTTTCGGAAGACCGCTGCACACTTTGCGCTAACGCGGCCCTTCGGGTTCGGATCATGCTCTAGCGGCTTGCCGCTTCGGAACATTCTTCAGGGAATGATGGATGAATTCAGGCCGGGCCGCAAGCGCCGCTTCAAATACGGTTCGAAATGTCCCGTGATGACGCATCCGCAGCATCGTTTCGCACGCGCGGCACGGGATCGAACAGAGCGAACAGCAACAGGCCGGCGAAGAAGCCGCCGATATGCGCCTGCCAGGCGACGCTCGTGGTTTCGGCATCGACCCCGATCGCACCAACGCCGAAGATGATGTTGACGCCGAACCACACCGCGAGGAAGGCGACCACCCGCCCGTCGCGCAGCGCGCGCGACAGCGGCAGCGCCGGAACTTTTGCGGCGGTATCGGCGTCCGAACGGTTGAACGAAAGGAAGCTGCCGCGGACGAACGCGAAACGGATCGCCGCCGCCATCGCGCCCGACACCGAGGCCGAGGCGCCGATCATCGGCGCCACCGCATGCTCATGGGTGACGAGATGCGCGAGCGCGCCGGCCGCCGCCGTCACCGCCATGAAGACGAAGAACCTGACAGCGCCGAAGCGGCGCGCCAGCGCACTGCCGAACGGCAGCAGCCACAGCACGTTGAACCCGAGATGGGTCAAGTTGGCGTGCAGCAGTGAATAGGTGACGAAAGTCCAGACCTTGGCACCGGCGCCGCCGGGGATCTGCAGATTGAGCAGCGAGGAATCGTAGCGTTTCGGGATGAAGCCGAAGACGTCGATGGTCCAGTTCTCGATATCCGCCGGCAGCAGCACACGCAGATGGATCAGCGCCAGCAGCAGGATATAGGCGGTCAGCGCCACAGGCAGCGTCAGGATCGGCTCGCGCGGAGCCTCCTCACTAACGGCCGGCGCCTCCGGTAAAGGATCTTGCGGCGGAGAATCTTGCGGGGAATCCAAGGCAGCTTGGCTTTCAGGCGCGATCGGAGCGTTACACTTGGAGATAGTCGCCTTTGCCCACCCTGTGCAAGTGCACAAACGGAAAAGGGAGGGCCCTGGGAAAAGCCCTCCCCGTCCGTGTCGGCCTTCCGGTACCAGAGGCAATGAAGGTGTATCCCCACCCCTCCCCGCGGCCCGTGACCAAACTGTTTGACGCCTGTGTACAGGCCTCGCCGAGAACCTGGTTGAAAGCGGCGAGGCTTGCGACCGCGGTCACCCTAGCAGGCGTGCTGTCGGCGCAAAGCGCGTAGTTAATTTAACGTTAACGACGCAAAGGCGGCTCCGTTTCCAAATGCCTAGCCGGCCTTGGCGCGGCGGGCGCGGCCAGCCATCAGTCCGATCGCACCACGGCCCAATAGCTGCGGCGGTTCTCGTTCGGGTCGCTGTTGTCGCTCGTCGAGAAGATGATGCCTTGATCGCGCCAGTGAGCGTAGTGCCCCAGACCGTTCTGGCTGATCTCGCGAAAGTTGCTGTGCGCCGGACCGAGCGGCTGCTTATCTTCGAACAGTACAACAGGCGAGCGGTGACTGTCGGACGTGGGATCATCGCCCAGGTGGGAAAGCAATTCAGCATCGCTGGGTATAGGCGCGCCGCTGAAAGCATGTCCCTGCACCGGAGTGAAAGGAGGCAACAGCTTGACGACCAGCCGCCCTGTCGGCGCTGGGTTGACAAAGCTCAGATCAAGCCATGTGGCGAGCGCAAAATAAGCAGCGAATGCCCCTGCGGCGCACACAAGCCAGGAACGCAACCCTGTGATTGCCATGGTTCATTTACATCAACTTTTGATTGCAAATTTTGATCGCGTCAGTATCCGGCCTCACCTGACACCGCGACGAAGCAGTTGCTGCCAACGGGCGGAACAGCCAGTGGTTCCACCCGTTTCAAAAAAAGCTGGTGGAACCGGCTTCGTCGCAAGGCTGCCTCGTCGACTGCCGGGTAATCTGGAACGCGATCGTGCGGAACCTGAAATCAAGACCGTCGTCGCGCAGGTGCCCCAATGGTCTCCGGCCTGCTCGGCGCGGTTTGGCCGGGCTTCAAGGCGCTCACAGGCAAGCCGCGAGACAAAGCGCTGAAAGCCCGCGGAAATGACGCAGCTGAGACACGTAGGCCATCGGCCTAGTTGAGGTCATGGTGAATTTAACGTTAACGACGCAAAGACCGTCCCGGAAGCGCCGAAAACGCGCCTGCGGCATGGACGCTGCAAATCCCCTCCTGCACAAACAACAAAGGGATCGCGGGTGCACTGAAGCGGGACAGCTTTGTCCCGCGAGGTTGCTCCCCGGGGTGAGCGTTCAGTCATGAAACATCCATCGAGCCGCGAGTTCTTCGCGTATTGGGACAAGAAGCGCGGCACCGCGCGGGCCCCTGACCGGGCCGATATCGATCCGGCGGCCGTTCGCGGCCTGCTCGGCGACATCTTCGTGCTCTCCTGCGAGCAAAACCTCGGCTTCCCGTTCCGCGTCGCCGGCACGCGCGTCTGCGCGCTGGCGGGGCTCGACCTCAAGGACCAGAGTTTTGCGGCGCTGTTTACCGAAGCCAGCCGCAGCGAGATCGAGGAAATCACGACCGTCGTCGCCGACGAGACGTTAGGTGCGATCGCCGGCATCACTGCCGCGCGCGAGGACGGCAGCAAGGCACATCTCGAGCTTCTGCTGCTTCCCTTCAACGCCCGCCCGCACACGCCGGTGAGTGTCACCGGCGTGCTCGCGCCGTTCAACGACGAATGCGGCGCGCTTTCAGCCTTCACCCTCACCTCCTGGCGCTATCTGCACCAGCCGGAGAAATTGCTGCCGCGCGCGATCCGCAAGCTGCAGATCGCACGCGGGCTGATGGTGTATGAGGGGCTGCGCTAAGAATACGCTCGTGTCCCGGACGCGCTGCAGCGTGCATAGCGCGTCGAAGACGCGCGTGAATGCGCTTATGGCGCTGCTGCGCAGAGCCGGGCCCCAGCAGGCCGCGTATCCAGATGTGAGATGGGCCCCGGCTCTGCAGCGCACCGCTACTGGACGATGCTTCGCATCGCCAGGGAAGCGCTGCGCTGCGTCCGGGGCACGAGACCGCCTTTAAATGCTAGACATCATCGACATGATGCAGCCGAGCTCACGGCATCGCCAGATGCCAGGCGCCATTCAGGAAGCCGTCGCCGGTGGTGTCGCCGGGCTTCTGGTCCTTGGCAAAGGTGTAGAGCGGTTTGCCCTTGTAGGCCCACTGCTTGGAGCCGTCGTCGCGCGTGATGACGGTGTAGCCGTCGCCCGCGGCGTCGCTGGCCTCGGCCTTCAGCACCGGCCAGTTCGTCGCACACGGACCGTTGCAGGCCGACTTGCCGTCCGCATCCTTGTCGAATGTGTAGAGCGTCATGCCCTTGGCGTCGGTGAGCACATTGCCCTTGTCGGTCTTGCCGGTCTTGGTCGGCGGCGCGGCGAAGGCGGCGGGAATGATCGCGAGGGATGCAGCGAGCGTGAGCGCGAGGCGGATCGAGGACGTCGTCATGGTGTCTCCTGTCATGCAATTGGCTTGCAACAGTAGGACGCCGCGCGCTGCGTCGTATTCCTGGGACGGCGCCAAAGATATTTTCGCTGCGCGCAGCGTCGCGACGGAATAAATTGGAATGCGTGAGACGGAATGACGGATCGACATGAGCAAGCTGCATTGGCGTCCCGCACGCGTGTCCGATCTGCCCGCGATCAGCGCGATCGCGGCGCGGATCCATCCTGATCTCCCTGAAAGCCCCGACGTGTTCGCGGAGAAGATGCGAATTTATCCCGTGGGCTGCCGCGTGCTCATCGCGGACGATGGGATCGCCGGCTATGGGCTCTCGCATCCCTGGAAGCAGCACCGGATTCCGCCGCTCGACGGCTTCCTCGAACAACTGCCCGATGACGCGGACTGCCTCTACGTGCACGATGTCGCCGTGCTGCCTGATCGTCGCGGCGGCGCTGCGCGCGCTTATGTCGCGACGATTGAGGACCTCGCGCGCTCAAATGGCATCGCGACGCTTGCGCTGGTCTCGGTCTACGCCACGCGGCCGTTGTGGGAGCGTCTCGGCTTTCGGCCCGTCACGGCGGATGCGGAGCTGCGCGCAAAGCTCGCATCCTACGGCGAAAGCGCGACATACATGCTCCGTGACCTCATCGCGGCGTAAGGTCCCTCCCCGGTCGATCCGGCTCACGCGGGCGTGAAGCCACGCCCTCGAACCGGTTTCGGCCAGCCTCCGTCGAAGGTGTGTGCGAGCCGTTGCGGTCTCGCCGAACCGAGGCTGGAGAATTTCCGTGAAACTCAATTTGTCGAAAGTTGCTCTGATTGCATGCGTTGCGACGACCGCGTTCACCGCGACCAGCGCCAACGCGGTGCAGTTGCGGAATTACGGTTGCGACCTCGCCTTCTTCGATGGCTGCGGCGTGCCCGATATTCAGCAGCAGGCCGCAGGACGTCGCGTCGTCAATCGCGATACCTCACCCACCTACATGAAGCAGACCGACCCCCGCTACAATTCCTCGCTGCGTGATGCCGGCGGCGGTGGTGGCGGAGGAGGCGGTGGTGGTGGTGGTGGT
>NZ_LGHM01000277.1 GCF_001908185.1 Bradyrhizobium sp. AS23.2 | reverse complement strand
GACACGAGCGATTGGGCCACCGAATTTGCCGAAACCGAGTTCGTGCGGCTCGCCGGACGGCTGTTCTACGTTCTGCACGACCTCAACACCCTGCAGGTCGATCCCGTAGCTGAGGGCATCGATGTCATTGTTTCCGGCCACTCCCACGTGCCGAAGATCAACACCGTCGACGGCTTGCTCTACCTGAATCCCGGCAGTGCTGGGCGCCGACGCTTCAACCTACCGATCACTCTTGCGCGCCTCGAAATCACGCCCGACGGTCCGAAACCGATCATCCACGATCTTGAAGTTGGATAGGCTGCGCCGCCGCACGTCCAGTCAGGCGAAACTTTCGGTGCCGTTTCGGCCGCCTGGGTGCGGCGCCAGGCGAAGTGCGTCCCCTAATCGCCCTGCAAGTCGTTGGAATCGCATGCGCTGACTTTCTCGCGTCGATGCGAATGTTGACGGCTGCCGAGCAAAGTGCGCCCCCTATCGAAAGTCATGGTCCCGATTGACCTAAGCCGCAACACTTCCGCTCGCGGAAATCAGCAAATCCGCCGGAATATGGAAACGTTCGCGCAGACGCTTCACCATCGTCATGCTCAATTCGCGCTTGCCGGACATGACCTCACTGACGCGACTCGCAGTGCCCAGAAGCGGCACAAGATCAGCGCGCGTCAAACCATGTTGCTCTACCAGATAGGTCAGCAAATCGGGCAACGGCGGCGCTTTGCGCGGCCAGCGCGCGCGTTCATACGCCTCGATAAGGCGAGCCTGAGCTACCATACGCGCTCGATCGGCAGTCTCGTTAGATTGCATCAGCTTGCCGACAAGCGCCTTGGCCGCCTCATGATCGGCCTGGTTCTGGATAATTATCAATGTTGCCTTCATCACACCGTCTCCGCGTCCACCTTGTCATAGTCTTCATGACTGCCGAAAAAGCGGATCATCAACACGCCATCACGATATTGAACCATGGCGATCAGGCGGTAGTCATTGGCCTTGATGTTGAACACCACACGTCCGCCTTTCAGGATGCTCGCCTTGGGATGCGATCGCTTCACCTGTTGCGGCGTCCGCCAGTCCGAAGCCTCCGCAATCGCCAGCCATGCCCTGTATTGAGCGCGCGCCGCATCGATGCCCCGATGACCAGAGCGCTCGGCAAAATAGCGCTCAACAATGTCCGTGCCGATCACCAGCATGAAAGGATACTACCGTCGATTTCCCAAAAATGGAAGAGGGTATTTCCATTTTTGGGAAACTCATGCCGCCCGCCGATAGCAAGATCGTCTTGCACTCGGGCTAATTCACGATTCGCTCGGTTCGCACTTTCGCGGCGAAGCCGAAGCCCGCCGCGAACCCTTCTTGTTTCACTCGGCGCCGGCGGCGCCGAGCAGGGGACCTACTTTGCCCCGATTAGGGGATGCACTTGTAGGGGACGTGCTTTGACCGTCGCTGCACTGGGCGTCGAGCCAGTAACGGACCGATGGATGCGGTTCGGGCTTCATCGCCTCACGCTCGTCATGCAGGTGAGGGCAGGGCGATGACCGCTTCCAGACGTTCCACGACGGTCATACCAGCTGCGTTGTTTCTGACCTTGATCAGCGGAACCTTGGCACGCGCCCAGGATGGGGTACCGACCCTTTTGCCTGAGGTCATAGTCAAGCCCCCATCGCGGCCGCTGGGACCGGCAGATGCCAATCAGGGCGCAGGAAGCAGTGCAGCGACAGATGCGAAGAAAGACGATGGTAAAGCATTCGAAAAGCTGAACCGCGAGTTCAAGCGGAAGGTCGACGAAGTGAATCCGACCGCCAATACCCCGCCACTCGATGCGCGCTCGCCGGATACCAAAATCGGCATCGTAAACATCCCGGGCGTGCAGCAGCAGGCTACCCTCCGATAAGAAAACAGGGCTACGGAAATAGTGGGTTTAGCGATGTAGCGGACGCGGCACGATTTCCCACGCCAGACTACGATCTTCTACGATTTTTTGCTCCTGATGGTAGCGGTTGGCGCGCTTCTTCGTTGCGTCCATCAGCGCCTTCGACGAGGACGGCATGCCCCAGCGCGCCATGGCGACCTCGCGGCCGTTCGGCGCATTACGGACGATAGGGGCGGGGTAGTCCGGGAAGATGCCGGGCATCGATGGCAGATTGCCGACGTGGCTATTGAGCGCGCCGAACAAGCGACGGATCGCATCGACGTTTTTCGTCATCGAATAGAGATTACACATGATCAAGTCTCCGGAGCGGCCTGGCGGGGGCGCGGTGTCAGTTGCAGAAGCGTAGCGGACGGGCGACGGCCGGCCTTAGCACATTTGCTGCAGCGGAGCCGGCTCGCCAAGTCATGGACGAACGTGGTCGGCGGATGGTGTAGCGCCGGCAAATCGACGTCCCGGCGGGTCTTGCACCGCGAGCACTCGATTTCGAGCCAGGCGTAACCGCCGTTGACGCCCTGATCGATGGTCGGCGAGGGGGCGATCGGCCCGCCGTCGGCCCACATGCGCTCGTTCCAGTTTTCGCAGAGCAGCTTGTCCGCCGTTCGGATTAGGGCCTCACCCTTGGCGCGGGCCTCGGCGGACTGCGCCGCGAGAATCGTCGTCATCGCGCGTGCGCGGCCGAGCTCCTTGGCGAGCGCCTTGCGGTCGCCGCCGCTCAGGGGCGTCGGGTGA
The DNA here is from genome assembly GCF_001908185.1 of Bradyrhizobium sp. AS23.2. GTDB lineage: Bacteria > Pseudomonadota > Alphaproteobacteria > Rhizobiales > Xanthobacteraceae > Bradyrhizobium. The sequence continues at coordinate 497 of NZ_LGHM01000277.1, read as the reverse complement.
TGCTTCGGTGCCATGCCGGCATCCATTTCTGATGCGTGCGGCTGCGCCAGCGACTACCCGAACGAGGGCCAGCAGCCGTCCTCTTCGTGGCGCCCCGTTCGCTGTCGGCAGGTGTTGCCCAGCAGACGCTGACCGACATCCCGCCAGACTACCTCCGGACCGTAGAGGCGGAGCGCATCGACCTTCTGAATCTCGACGATGCGCTCGCAGCGGCTCCGGCTCATCCTTGAGGGGCGATCTTGTGTCGTCACGTTCGCGAGCCGGGCTTGCGGTGGACGCGGCAGCGTCGGGCGCGAGAGGCGTGGGCAGGGCGGATTGCTCTCCGTGAGCCCGAGGCTTCGCGCTGGATGAGCGGCGCTGTCAGGTTCGTCTCGCCAGCATTTCGACGGCAAAGTGCACAACGCCGTCGAACCTGTGGCGCCAACGAACCGTGCGTACGGCAAAACCGTGTGGTCCTTTCCGCAAGCGCTCTTTTCGCCCCGTTGGAAACGTCGAAA
>NZ_LGHM01000276.1 GCF_001908185.1 Bradyrhizobium sp. AS23.2 | reverse complement strand
CAGCAGTCTCGATACTTCGATCGCCGTCGAAGTGATTTTTGGGACGATGGCTATTAAGTGATGCGTCATGGCCGGGCTAAAGCGCGAAGCGCGTCTTCACGCAGAATGTCCCGGTCATCCACGTCTTAGGCGCGCGGTTCGAAGAACGTGGATGCCCGGGACGAGCCTGGGCATGACGGAGTAAGCAGCATGCTCGACAATCCTCGGACTCCAGCGCTCGACGAATCCTCGTTCCGCTATGAAGGCTGGCGCATCGTCGCGGTCTGCTTCCTGCTCGCGACCTTCGGCTGGGGGCTCGGCTTCTACGGCCAGAGCGTCTACGTCGCCGAGCTCCAGCGCGCGCGGGGCTGGCCGGCCTCGCTGATCTCGTCGGGAACGACCTTCTTCTATCTGTTCGGCGCGCTGCTCGTCGTCTTCGTCGGCGAAGCCGTCCGGACATACGGCCCGCGGCTCTGCCTGATCGCCGGCACGCTGGCGATGGCGGCCGCCGCTGTCGCGATCGGTGCGGTGCGCGAGCCCTGGCAGCTTTATCTTGCGGATGCCGTGCTCGCCTTCGGCTGGGCCGGCACCAGTCTCGCCATGATCACCAACACGATCAGCCTGTGGTTCGACCAGAAGCGCGGCATGGCGATCAGCCTGGCGCTGAACGGCGCGAGTTTTGGCGGCATCGTCGGCGTGCCGCTGCTGGTGACGTTGATTGGCCATGTCGGCTTTGCCAGCGCGATGTACGCGGCAGCCGGCGCCATGCTGGTGCTGCTCCTGCCGGTGATCCTCTTTCTCGTCGGCCGCCCGCCCGATCTCCATGGCTGGCATGCGATGGCGAAGGCGAAGCCGCAATCGTCGACGGAGATTCGCAAGGCAGCGCTGCGCGACGTCGGCTTCCTCACGGTGACGATCGCCTTTGCGCTGGTGCTGTTCGCCCAGGTCGGCTTCATCGTGCACCTGATCTCGTTCCTCGACCCTGTGATCGGACGCGAGCGCGCCGCTGTTGCCGTTGCGGTTCTGACCGCGATGGCGGTGGTCGGCCGGGTGCTGTTCTCGATGGTGATCGACCGCCTCAACCAGCGGCTCGCCTCGGCGCTGTCGTTCCTGAGCCAGGCGGCGGCGCTCCTCTTCGTCATCAACCTGCACAACGACTATGTGCTGATCGCGGCCTGCGCAGTGTTCGGCTTCTCGGTCGGCAATCTCATCACGCTGCCGTCGCTGATCGTGCAGCAGGAGTTCGACTCCGCCTCGTTCGGCGTGCTGATCAGCCTCAACACCGCGATCAACCAGGTGACCTACGCGTTCGGCCCCGGCGTCATTGGCCTCCTGCGCGATTTCTCCGGCGGCTATTCGCTGCCGTTCTATCTCTGCATCGCGCTGGAGGTGGCAGCCGCGGCGCTGATCATGGTGCGCGGGACGCCCCACGCGAAGACTTCGTAGGGTGGGTTAGCGAAGCGTAACCCACCACTTCTCGCACACTCGGGCAGAAAAGAGGTGGGTTACGCCTCCGGCTAACCCACCCTACGAGATCACGCCTCTCGTTGCCTCAAGAGATCTTCAACATCCAGCCGCTTCGTAAACATCGCAAGCTTCCCATCCGCTCCAAACGGCCATTGCTCCCTCGGCTTGTCCCAATACAGCTCCACGCCGTTCTGGTCCGGATCGCGCAAATACAGCGCCTCGCTGACGCCGTGGTCGCTGGCGCCGTCGAGCGCAATGCCGGCCGAGAGCACGCGGTGCAGCGCATCCGCCAGCGCCGGCCGCGTCGGATAGAGGATCGCGGTGTGATAGAGCCCCGTCGTGCCCGGCGGCGGCGGTGAGCCGCCCTTGCTTTCCCAGGTGTTGAGCCCGATGTGGTGATGATAGCCGCCGGCCGAGATGAAGGCGGCGCCCGAGCCCATGCGCTGCATCAGCTCGAAGCCGAGCACGCCACAGTAGAAGCCGAGCGCACGATCGAGATCGGCGACCTTGAGGTGAACGTGGCCGATCCGGGTGCCGGCATTGACGGCTGAATTTTGCGACATGTGGCTGCTCCGTTCCTGAACTCCACATAGGCCGGGCTCCGGGACAGCGCTATTGGCCTATCCCGAAACCTATCGTTTCCGAATGGGCAACTAGGACAGCTCCGGCACCTCGCCCTCGGGCAGCTCGAACTCAAACGTGTTCAGCGTCATCGACACCAGCGTGTAGTAGCCGCACAGCCCGATCACCTCGACGACGCCGCGCTCGCCGAGCAGCTTGATTGCCTCGTCGTAGAGACGCTTCTCGACACCGTGGCCTTCGTGCAGCGACTTCGCCAGATCGTAGATCATCTTGCCCTTGGGATCGTCGAACTCCGGCGTGCGGCGGTCGCGGATCGCGTCGATGATCTCCGGCTTCATGCCGCCCTGGAGCGCGAGGCGCTTATGCGCATACCATTCGTACTGCGCGGTCCAGTGCCGCGCTGTCACCAGGATCGCGATCTCCGAGAGCTTTGCGGGAAATGCGGTATCGAAACGAAGGACCTCGCCGAGCCGCGTCGCGTGACGTGCCATCTCGGGACTGTTGAGCCAGGCCATCATCGGCGCCGGCGGCTTGCCGCGTTTGCCGGCAATCGACTCGTCATAGGTCTGCCGCTGGCCGTCGTTCATTTCGCCAGGCGAAAGTAGTTTCAGGCGCATTGTTGTTTCCTCTTTGTTTTCAAGCCTCGCCATCGCGGCGACTATAGCCGAATGCAGCGCGGCGTGCGTAGCCGCGAGGGCTACGGAAGTGGTTGAATTCCACGGTGCGATGGCCCAGAGTCATCAGCAACAAGCCGACTTTGATTGATGGAAACGACCATGAGCGAATCTGAAGCCGCCGATCTCGAAGAATTCCGCAAGCAAACGCGCGCCTGGCTGGAAGCCAATTGTCCGCCGGAAATGCGCAAGCCCGCGACATCCGACGCCGACGTGTTCTGGGGCGGGCGCAACGCAAAGTTCTCGTCCGAGCCGCAGCGCATCTGGTTCGAGCGCATGCGCGACAAGGGCTGGACCGTGCCGGACTGGCCGAAGGAATATGGCGGCGGTGGTCTGAGCGCTGCCGAGCACAAGGTGCTGCGCGCGGAGATGGCGAAGATGGGTGCGCGGCCGCCGTTGTCGAGCTTCGGCATCTGGATGCTCGGGCCGGCGCTGTTGAAGTATGGCAACGAGGCGCAGAAAAAGGAGCACCTGCCGAACATTGCGGCGGGCCTGATCCGCTGGTGCCAGGGCTATTCCGAGCCGAACGCCGGCTCCGATCTCGCCTCGCTCCAGACCCGGGCCGAAAGCGACGGCGACGATTTCGTCATCACCGGCCAGAAGATCTGGACGTCCTATGCCAACTTCGCCGACTGGATCTTCTGCCTGGTGCGCACCGACCCGGCCGCGAAGAAGCATGACGGCATCAGCTTCATCCTGTTCGACATGACCTCGAAGGGCGTCTCGACCAAGCCGATCCTCTTGATCTCCGGCTATTCGCCGTTCTGTGAAACCTTCTTCGACGGCGTCCGCGTGCCGAAGTCGCACGTGGTCGGCACCGTCAACCGCGGCTGGGACGTCGCGAAATATCTGCTCCAGCATGAGCGCGCGATGATCTCGGGCATGGGCGAGCGCGGCGTCGGCCGTCCGCTCGGTCAGATCGCGGCGGATTCCGTCGGCTCCGATGCGCAAGGGAAGCTCGATGATTCGATGCTGCGCAGCCAGATCGCCAGCTTCGACGTCGATGAAGCCGCGCTCGCGGCCTGCGCCGAGCGCGCGGTCGATCTCGCCAAGGCGGGGCAGGCGCATCCGGCCTTCTCCTCGGCAATGAAATATTACGGCACCGAACTCAACAAGCGCCGCTACGAGATCCTGATGTCGGCCGGCGGCGTCGATGCGCTGGAATGGGAGAGCGAACGCTCGAAGCAGGGCGCCCGTCCGCGTGCCTGGCTGCGCACCAAGGCCAACTCGATCGAGGGCGGCACGTCCGAGGTGATGCTCGGCATCGTCGCCAAGCGCATCCTCGATCTGCCGGGGGCTTAAGAGCACACTCTCGCACGGTCATTCCGGGGCGCGCAAAGCGCGAGCCCGGAATCCATAACCACCAATCGGGGATATGGATTCCGGGCCTGGCCCTTCGGGCCATCCCGGAATGACGAACATAGCTACACTTCGAATCGGAAACAACCACCATGGCCCTCGTCCTCACCGAAGAACAATCGATGCTCCGCGACTCCGCGCGCGGGTTGATCAGCGACAAGGCGCCGGTGTCGCACCTGCGCGGCTTGCGCGACGCCAAGGATCCCACCGGCTTCTCCAAGGAGCTGTGGCAGTCCTTCGCCGAGATGGGCTTTGCCGGCCTGCTCGTGCCGGAAGAGTTCGGCGGCAGCGGCCTCGGCTTTGTCGAAGCCGGCGTCGTCATGGAGGAGATCGGCCGCACGCTGATGCCCTCGCCGTTCCTCGCCACCAGCGTGGTCGCAGCTTCGGCGCTGAGCCGCGGCGGCAATGCCGCGCAGAAGTCGGAGTATCTGCCGAAGATTTCCAACGGCTCGCTGCTCGCAACGCTTGCGATCGACGAGGGCGCCAAGCATCGCCCGCTCCAGACCAGCCTCCAGGCCGTTCGCGCCGGCAACGGCTTCAGGCTCAGTGGTGCGAAGGCGCTGGTCGTTGACGGCCATGTCGCGGACCTCTTCATCGTCGCCGCGCGCACCGCTGGCTCCGCCGGCGAGCGCGAGGGGCTGACGCTGTTCCTGGTCAACCCCAAGGCCAAGGGCGTTGCCGTCGAGCGCACCATCATGGTCGATGCGCACAACGCGGCACGGATTGAATTCGCCAATGTCGACGTCAATGCCGATAGCGTGCTCGGCGAGGTCGACCAGGGCGCGGGCCTGCTCGACGGTGTGCTCGATATTGGCCGCGGTGCCGTTGCGTCCGAAATGGTCGGCCTCAGCGACGAGGTGTTTAACCGCACCGTCGAGTACCTGAAGAGCCGCAAGCAGTTCGGCAAGCTGATCGGCGAATTCCAGGCGCTCCAGCACCGCGCCGCGCAGCTCTACGTCGACATCGAGATCACCCGCGCCGCCACGATGAAGGCGCTCCAGGCGCTGGATACGGACGTCGCCAAGGCCGCGTCAGCCGTCGCAGTGGCAAAAGCCCGCGCCGGCACCACCGCCACGCGCGCGGTGCAGGAAGGCGTGCAGATGCATGGCGGCATGGGCATGACCGACCAGTTCGACATCGGCTTCTTCATGAAGCGCGCGAGGGTCTGCGAGGAATTGCTCGGCGACGCCAACTACCACACCGAGCAGCTCGCCCGCTCGCGGGGGTATTGAGCTCCGGGGCCGCCTCACACACGGTGTCGTCGCCCGGCTTGACCGGGCGACCCAGTACGCCGCGGCCTCTCCGTATACGATTGACGTCTCTGGAATACTGGATCGCCCGGTCAAGCCGGGCGATGACAGTTGAGAGTGTGGAGGGCGCCTGCCCCAAGCTCGTCATTGCGAGCGCAGCGAAGCAATCCAGAGTCTTTCCGCACAGGCAGTCTGGATTGCTTCGTCGCTTCCGCCCTCGCTCTTCGAGCTACGGCGGACAAGTCGCTCCTCGCAATGACGGCGCAGAGCGTGACTACCGCATCGGCGGCGCGTACTGCACGCCACCGGCATTCCACAGCTGGTTCATGCCGCGCGGGATCTTCAGTTTGGACTTCTCGCCGATGTTGCGCTCGTACATCTCGCCGTAATTGCCGACGTGGCGGATGACGCGGACGGCCCAGTCCTTGGTGAGGCCGAGTTGCTCGCCGTAATTGCCTTCGGTGCCGACCAGCCGCATCACTTCCGGCTTCTTCGACTTCAGGGCCTCGTCGATGTTCTCCGAGGTGACCCCCCAGCTCCTCGGCATTGATCATCGCGTAGAGCGTCCACTTCACGATCATCATCCAGTCATCGTCGCGCTGGCGCACGACGGGAGCGAGCGGCTCCTTGGAGATCATGTCCGGCAGGATCATGTGGTCGCCGGGCTTGGAGAGGTTGAGCCGCAGCGCGTAGAGCTGGGAGACGTCGGCGGTGAGCGTATCGCACTTGCCGGTGTCGTAGGCCTTCACGACGTCTTCGAGCTTGTCGAACTTGACCTCTTCATACTTCATGTTGTTGGCACGGAAGTAGTCCGCGAGGTTGAGCAGCGTCGTCGTGCCGGCCTGCACGCAGACCTTGCTGCCGGTCAGGTCCAGCGAGGTCTCCTTGTTGCGCGAGCGCGGCACCATGAAGCCTGCGCCGTCGTAATAGGCGACTGCGGGGAAATAGAGGTCGTAGTCGAGCTCACGCGCCATGCTCCAGGTCGAGTTGCGCGAGAGGATGTCGACCTTGCGGCTCTGCAATTCCTTGAAGCGTTCGCTGGCGTCGAGCGGAACGAACTTCGCCTTGCTCGGATCGTTGAAGATGGCCGAGGCGACCGCGCGGCAGAAATCGACGTCGAAGCCGGTCCAGTTGCCCTTGTCGTCGGGGTTCGAGAAGCCCGGCAGGCCCTTGTTGACGCCGCACAGCACTTCGCCGCGGCGAACTGTGCGTTTCAGGGTGCGGGTGTCGTAGAATTCATAGATGATGGCCAGAGCGGCGACCAGGACGGCGACCGCGAGCCCGATCAGCAGGCCGCCTCGGAATGTGCGCATGATGTCTCTCTCTCGAAATGATCGGGAAAAGGAGTTTTGAGGAAGGTGGAGAGCATGATCCGGAGAAGTGCGAAGCGGTTTTCCGAAAGGATCATGCTCAAACGATAACCCTTAGAGTTCGGGCTTCTGCCGGATGACCACCTTGGTCCCGACCGGGACGCGATCGTAGAGATCGGCGACGTCATTGTTGACCAGGCGGAAGCAGCCCGAGGACACCTTGGTGCCGATGGTGTCGGGACGGTTGGTGCCATGGATGCGGTAGACGGTGGTGCCGAGATACATGGCGCGGGCGCCGAGCGGATTTCCGGGGCCGCCGGCCATGAAGCGCGGCAGATAGGGCTGGCGCTGGATCATCTCCGGCGGCGGCGTCCAGTCCGGCCACTCCTTCTTGTTGGTGATGTTCACCAGCCCCTGCCACTGGAAGCCGTCGCGACCGACGCCGATGCCGTAGCGGATCGCGCGCCCGCCCGGCTGCACCAGGTACAGGTGGCGTTCGGCGGTCGAGATGATGATGGTGCCCGGCGTTTCCGTAGTGCGGAAGTAGACGACCTGCTTCTGCCATTCCGGGTCGAGCTGGTAAGCATCGTCGGCGACCAGGCCCGGCTCGTCGCCCCGGTCGGGCTGCTGGGCGGAGGCATAAGATGTGGACAGGACCAGACCAAGGGCGGCGATCAACATCCCGGTCAGGCGACGAAAATCCGTCATTTCAAGCTCTCCCCGCTGCCACAGCGCAAATCATTCGGAACCATCAAATCTCAGAGGCAAGTTCATGGCAAGTTGATGGCGAGCCCGGCAGGTATGTCACGAGAATGCTTTGGTTTTTTGACGAGCCCGGGCAATGCCACGAACAGGGCATGGCGCGAAAAGCAGTGTCCTCACCCCCCGGATGGGGCACAGGGCTATCGCATATGACGGTTGAGAGGCTGCCGACCGAGCTCGGCCTGCACGGTTCTCGCGGCGATGCGAAGCATCGTCCGCTACGCCCGCTTCGGCGGGCTCCTCACCATGAGGGTTTGATATCTCGCCGCGAAACGCGACCTCATCCTGAGGGCCCG
>NZ_LGHM01000275.1 GCF_001908185.1 Bradyrhizobium sp. AS23.2 | reverse complement strand
CCATTGCCGCCGCCGTCGCGGACGCCCCGCAGGCTCCTGCGCCGATGCAGACCTACGGTGACGTCACCGTGCGCCCGATCGCACAGAAGCCGACCCTGTTCCCGGAGCCGGAGCAGGCCTCGGTTGCGATGCAAGAGCCGATGACGCCCGAAAACTTCATCCCGCCGCAGGCCGAGCGTCCGCCGGTCCGTGCGCCCAGGATGCCGCGTCTCGAGGAACTGCCGATGCCGGCCCAGGCCGAGCTTCGCCAGGCCCGCGGCGAGGTCGAGGAGGAGACCCCGCAGAAGACCCGCCTGTCGCTGCTGCAACGCCTCGCCAATGTCGGCCTCGGTCGTCGCGACGAGGAGAGCGAGCCGCCGGTCGCAGCCCGCGCCGCCGGTCCCGCGATGCCGCCGCTGCCTGATCGCCGCCCGCAGAAGACCGTGGCGCAGCAGATCGCAGCCAGCGAACCGGTATCGGAGTATGCCCGCCGTCCCGCGCCGCAGGGTCTGGACATGCATGGCCGCCCGGCGCCTGTTGCGCCGGCGCCACAGGGCGACGACCATCTTGATATCCCGGCCTTCCTGCGGCGTCAGGCGACCTGAGGATTGTTACACTAAGGCAGACGAAAAAAGGTCCCGGCGGGAAGCTTGCCGGGACCTTTCCTTTTGCCCCGGGAGCGCCCGAACTGCCCGGTCAAGCAACTGATTTTAAATCATTAATTATCTATTCGGTGGTTCAGTAATGCTGCGGATAGCGGCCCTGAACTTCGGCGCAATTTGGTTAAGCCTTGGCGCGAATACGGCAGGTTTGGGGTAACAATCGGTAAAAAAGCGTGAGTTGGCGCTGTTTGAGGCAGTGACTATGGTTCGCCGTGACTTGGGGATACGGAGATTCGCAACCGTCGGCACTGGCCGGCCAAGCGGGTCCAGTATAAGTCGCGATGGGTCGTAGTGGGGCGGATTCCTGATGAAGTTTAGCCGGCAAACAACGCTTCGTGCGCAAGCCTCCGTGGCAGGCGTAGGCGTTCACTCCGGTCTTCCCGTCACTCTCACGCTTGGGCCTGCGCCTGTCGACGCGGGTTTTATTTTTGTCCGCACTGGCCTCGAGGGAAGTGACCGCGAAGTTCAGGCAACCGCCGAGCAGGTGGTCGCGACCGACTTTGCCACCGTCCTCGGCGATCGCGACGGCCCGCTGGTCTCCACTGCCGAGCATGTGCTTGCTGCGCTGCGCGGCATGGGCGTCGACAACGCCACCATCGAAATCGACGGGCCGGAAGTGCCGATCATGGACGGAAGCGCCGCGGCCTTCGTTGCAGCAATCGACCAGGCCGGCATCGTCAGCCAACCGGCGCAGCGCCGCTTCATTCAGGTTTTGAAGCCGGTCTCGGCCAAGATCGGCGACTCCTTCGGTGAGATCCGGCCCTATGCCACCGGGTTCCGCGCCGAGGTCGAGATCGACTTCACCAATCCCGTCATCGGCCAGCAGAGCTACGCCTTCGACCTCAATCCGGAGCGTTTCCGCCGCGAAGTCGGGCGCGCCCGGACCTTCGGCCTGATGTGCGATGTCGCCCGGCTCTGGAGCGCGGGCTACGCACGCGGCGCCTCCTTCGACAACACGGTCGTGTTCGACGACGAGCGGCTGCTCAATACCGAAGGCCTGCGCTACGCCGACGAATGTGCCCGCCACAAGGTGCTCGACGTGATCGGCGACCTCGCGCTGGCCGGCTTGCCGCTGCTTGGCGCCTATCGCTCGCTGCGTGGCGGCCACAAGCTCAACCACGCTGTCCTGTCCGCGCTGCTGGCCGACCGTACCGCCTGGCGGGTGGTCGAGGGCGAGGCGGCCCGCCGTAGCGCGCGTCCCGTGGGCGAAGTCGGTCGCGGCATCGTCGGCGGCCGGATCGCGGCGGCCTATGGGCCGGACGTATCCTGACAGATCTGTTGTCGCAGGCATTGGTCGCGACTTACTCCCCGGGAAACTCCTGGTAACCATGATCCGCTAGCATTGCGGCAATTTCGCCTTAATCCGGGCGGAATGCCTGCCTATCCGGTGGGTTAACGATCGTTTTTCGGTTACACCTGCGTGGTCGCTTGGCAGGCACCACGGTCACATTTCGCGCCCATGACTCACGCCATGACTCATGGGCTGGCGGGCACCGCATCACAGGGCGTCAGGTCTTAAATTCATGTCGGCACAGCGTATGACGCGCGGGTATCTTTCGGTTTCGCCAAGGGCTTCGATCGGTGCCCGTAGGCTCCTTCAGGCCGCCACCTTCATCGTGCTGGCGCTGCCGCTGGCCGGCTGCGGTACCGGCTCGCTCTGGGACAAGTTCACCGCCAAGGACGACACCTTCGTCGAGGAGCCCGCCGACAAGATCTACAATGAGGGCCTGTACCTCATGAACGAAAAGAAGGACATGAAGGCGGCGAACAAGAAGTTCGAGGAGGTCGACCGCCAGCATCCCTATTCCGACTGGGCCCGCAAATCATTGCTGATGTCGGCCTATGCGTCCTATCAGGGCGGCGACTATGACGGCTGCATCGGCGCCGCCACCCGCTACGTCACGCTGCATCCCGGTAGCCCGGACGCGGCCTATGCGCAGTATCTGATCGCGGCATCCCATTACGACCAGATCCCGGACATCAGCCGCGACCAGAGCCGCACCGAGAAGGCGATCGCAGCGCTCGAAGAGGTGGTGCGCAAGTATCCGAACTCGGAATATGCGACCTCCGCCAAGGCCAAGATCGAGGGTGCGCGCGACCAGCTCGCCGGCAAGGAAATGAACGTCGGCCGCTATTACGCGCAGAAGCGCGACTACACGGCGGCGATCAACCGCTACAAGGCTGTGGTCACGCAGTACCAGACCACGCGCCATGTCGAGGAGGCGCTGTTCCGGCTCACCGAGGCCTACATGGCGATCGGCATCGTCGGCGAGGCGCAGACGGCGGCGGCCGTGCTCGGGCACAATTTTCCTGACAGCCGCTGGTACAAGGACGCATATAATCTTGTAAAATCCGGCGGTCTCGAACCGAGCGAGAATCAGGGGTCATGGATCAGCCGGACCTTCAAGAAGATGGGCCTCGGCTAGGAAATCTGATTCCATGCTGGCGCGTCTGTCGATCCGTGACATCGTCCTGATCGAACGGCTTGATATCGAATTCGCCACCGGTCTTGCGGTTTTGACGGGCGAGACCGGTGCGGGCAAATCCATCCTGCTCGATGCCTTTGCGCTGGCGCTCGGCGGCCGCGGCGACGCCGGCCTCGTGCGCCACGGCGCGGAGCAGGGGCAGGTTACCGCCGTCTTCGATATCCCCAAGAATCACCCCGCAGCAAACATCCTCGCCGAGAACGGCCTGGACGATACCGGCGAGATGATTCTCCGCCGGGTCCAGCTCGCCGACGGCCGCACCCGGGCCTTCATCAACGACCAGTCGATCAGCGTGCAGACGCTGAAGGCGGTCGGCGCCGCCCTGGTCGAGATCCACGGCCAGCACGACGAGCGCGCGCTGGTCGATGCTGCCACCCACCGCCGCCTGCTCGACGCCTTTGCCGGCCTCGAAAAGGACGTGGCGGCCGTCGAATCGCTCTGGGATGCGCGCCGCACTGCCAACACCGCGCTGGAGGAGCATCGCGCCGGCATGGAGCGTGCCGCGCGCGAAGCGGATTACCTGCGCCATGCCTCGGACGAGCTGAAGCAGCTCGCGCCCAAGGACGGCGAAGAGACCTCGCTCGCCTCCCGCCGCACCACGATGATGCAGGGCGAGAAGATCGCCTCCGACCTGCGCGAGGCGCAGGAGGCGGTCGGCGGCAACCATTCGCCGGTCGCGGCGCTGTCGGCCGCGGTGCGCCGGCTGGAGCGCCGTGGCGTCAATTCACCGGCGCTGGTCGAGCCTGCGGTGAAGGCGATCGACACCGCGATCAACGCGCTAGAGGAAGCCGACCAGCATCTCCAGGCGGCGCTCGCCGCAACCGACTTCGACCCGGCCGAGCTCGAACGCATCGAGGAACGCCTGTTCAGCTTGCGCGCCGCCTCACGCAAATATTCGACGCCGGTCGACGGGCTCGCTGCGCTCGCCGCCAGATATGCCGCCGATGTCGTACTGATCGATGCCGGCGCGACCCGGTTGAAGAAGCTGGAGCAGGCCGCCATCGAGGCCGATGCGCGCTATGCCACTGCAGCCAAGAAACTGTCGCTGGCGCGGCAGAAATCGGCGGAGAAGCTCAACAAGGCCGTCAACGCCGAGCTCGCGCCGCTCAAGCTCGAGCGCGCCAAGTTCATGACCCAGGTCGAGACCGACGAGGCCGCGCCGGGTCCGCAAGGCTTCGATCGCGTCGAGTTCTGGGTGCAGACCAACCCGGGCACCAAGCCGGGCCCGCTGATGAAGGTCGCCTCGGGCGGCGAGCTCTCGCGCTTCCTCCTGGCCCTGAAGGTCGTGCTGTCAGACCGTGGCTCAGCGCCAACCCTGGTGTTCGACGAGATCGATACCGGCGTCGGCGGCGCGGTCGCGGACGCCATCGGTGGGCGCCTGGCGCGCCTTGCCAGCAAGGTCCAGGTGATGGCCGTGACCCATGCCCCGCAGGTCGCTGCGCGGGCCGACCAGCACCTGCTGATCTCCAAGGACGCCCTCGACAAGGGCAAGCGCGTCGCCACCCGCGTCAACGCACTCGCCGCCGATCACCGCCGCGAGGAGATCGCGCGGATGCTCGCCGGCGCCGAGATCACGGCCGAGGCGAGGGCGGCAGCGGAACGGCTGCTCAAGGCGGCGACGGCTTAGGTCTCGTGTCCCGGACGCGCGCAGCGCGCGCCGGGACCCAGAATGCCGCCAAATGGGCCCCGGCTCTGCAGCGCACCGCCGAAGAAGCGCTGCGCTGCGTCCGGGGCACGAGACTGTTCCCGCCTTTACCCTCCGGTCCGCTCCGTCGTATTCAAGCACCATGGCAAGAGCAGCAAAATCCAGACCGCTTCGCGACGTCGCCGACCTCACCAAGGCGCAGGCCAAGGTCGAGCACATGCGGCTGGCCCTCGAACTCGAAGGCCACGACAAGCGCTATTACCAGGATGACGCGCCCACCGTCACCGACGCCGAATATGATGCGCTGCGCCAGCGCTTCAACGCGATCGAAAAACGCTTTCCTGAATTCGTCAGCGCGGAATCGCCCTCGCAGAAGGTCGGCGCGGCGCCGTCGGGGCGCTTCAAGAAGGTGCGGCACTCCATTCCCATGCTGTCGCTCGACAACGCCTTTGCCGAAGAGGACGTGCGCGACTTCGTCGGTCGCATCGTACGTTTTCTGAAGCTCGACGATGACAAGGTCGATTTCTCCGCCGAGCCGAAGATCGACGGCCTCTCGATGTCGCTGCGCTACGAAGGCGGCGAGCTCGTTACCGCGGCGACGCGCGGCGACGGCGCGGAAGGCGAGGACGTCACCGCCAACATCCGCACGCTCGAAGACGTGCCGCAGAAGCTGAAGGGCCGCAACGTCCCCGACATCTGCGAGGTGCGCGGCGAGGTCTACATGACCAAGAAGGCGTTCCTCGCGCTGAACGAGCGGCAGAAGGCGGCCGGCGACACCATCTTTGCAAATCCGCGCAATTCGGCGGCAGGCTCGCTCCGGCAGAAGGATCCGACCATCACCGCCTCGCGCCCGCTCGGCTTCTTCGCCTATGCCTGGGGTGAGATGAGTGCGGGTGCGATGCCGGAGGACACACAGAGCGGCATGATCCGCTGGTTCGAGCGCTGCGGCTTCAAGACCAATCCGCTGACCAAGCTCTGCCATTCCGTCGAGGAGCTGCTCGCCTTCCATCATTCCATCGAGGAGCAGCGCGCAAAACTCGACTACGACATCGACGGCGTCGTCTACAAGGTCGACCGCATCGACTGGCAGGAGCGGCTCGGCTTCGTCTCGCGCACGCCGCGCTGGGGCATCGCGCACAAATTTCCGGCCGAGCGCGCCATGACGGTGCTGCGCGACATCGAGATCCAGGTCGGCCGCACCGGCTCGTTCACGCCCGTAGGCAAGCTCGAGCCCGTCGGTGTCGGTGGCGTGATCGTGCAGAACGTGACGCTGCATAATGAGGACTACATCAAGGGCATCGGCAACAAGGGCGAGGTATTGCGCGAGGGCCGCGACATCAGGATCGGCGACACCGTCGTGATCCAGCGCGCCGGCGACGTCATCCCGCAGGTGGTCGACGTCGTCCTCGACAAGCGGCCGAAGGACGCGAAGGAATTCCACTTCCCGAAGAAGTGCCCGTGCCCGCTGCACACCGACGTCACGCGCGAGGAGACGGCGGCAGGCGAAGAGGGCTCGCGCGCCCGCTGCACCGGCGAGTTCGCCTGTCCCTACCAGAAGATCGAGCACCTCAAGCTGTTCGTGTCGCGGCGTGCCTTCGACATCGACGGGTTAGGCGAGAAGCAACTCCAGTATTTCTTCGATGAAGGGTGGGTGAAGGAGCCCGCCGACATCTTCACGCTGGAGAAGCGCAATTCGAAGCTCAAGCTCGAGGAGATCGAGGGCTACGGTGCGACCTCGGTGCGCAACCTGTTCGGCGCCATCGAGAGCCGGCGCAAGATCGCGCTGGAACGCTTCGTCTATGCACTCGGCATGCGTCATGTCGGCGAGACCACGGCGCTGGCGCTGGCGCGCGGCTACGGCTCCTGGGATGCCTTCCACGATGCCTGTCTCAAGGTTGCCAGGGGCGACGAAGAGGCGATGGCCGAGATGGACGCGCTCGACCAGATCGGCGACACCGTGATCAAGAGCATCGCCGATTATTTCGGCGAGAGCCACAATCGCGGCATCGTCGAGCGCCTGACGAAGGAGGTCGAGATCATCGACGCCGAGAAGCCGAAGAGCAACTCGGCCGTCGCCGGCAAGACGGTCGTGTTCACGGGCTCGCTCGAAAAGATGACGCGCGACGAGGCCAAGGCGACCGCGGAGCGGCTGGGCGCGAAGGTGTCGGGCTCGGTATCGAAGAAGACCGATCTCGTGGTCGCCGGCCCTGGCGCCGGCTCGAAGCTCGCGGAAGCCAACAAGCACGGCGTCAAGGTGCTCACTGAAGACGAGTGGCTGAAGCTGATCGGGGAGTGAGGATTTCTTCGTCATTGCGAGCGAAGCGAAGCAATCAGAGTTTTTCCGCGGTGACAGTCTGGATTGCTTCGCTTCGCTCGCAATGACGGGCGTGCCGCCCGTCACATCATCCCGGTCTCTTCCTCCTCAGCCTGCTCGATCAGCGTCTCGCTCACCACGACCTCGCGGCGGGGGACGACGAAGATCATCATGCAGGCGCAGAGCAGCGAGATCGCGAGGACCGCGGAGGTGAGCGGCAGCGTCGTTGCGGAGTGGCCGCCGAGATAGGCGCCGAATTGCGACATCAGCGCGCCGATGCCTTGCTGGAGGAATCCCATCGCGCCTGACGCGGTGCCGGCGGCCTCGGGGCGGATGCTGATCGCGCCGGCCGCGGAATTCGCCATCACGAAGGCATTGCCGGCCATCACGATCATCTGCGTGCCGAACAGCCAGGCGGGCGCCTCGTTCCAGCCGGCGAAGCTCCACGTCAGGTTCAATAGGCTGCCGCAGAGCTGCAGGCCGAGCCCGAGCCAGATCAGCCGTTCCAGCGAGTGCCGCGGCGCAAAGCGCACGCAGAGCAGGTTGCCGACGAGGTATGCAAAGCCCGTTGTCGCGAACCACGCGCCGTATTCGGCGCTGGTCCGCCCCATCTGGGTCACCACGATGTAGGGGCCGCCGCCGGCGAAAGTGAAGATGATCTGGGAAGCGAGCACCTGACACATCACGTAACCGACGAAGGCGCGGTTTCGGATGAGGATGCCGACGTCGCCGCGAAAGCCGCTGCTGGTGGCGCGGATGCGACGCGTCTCGGGCAGCGCCAGCGCGATGCCGGCCGCGACCGCGATCGCGCCGATCGTGATGGCATAGAAGATCGCGCGCCAGCCGAACGCGGTTTCGATCAGGCCGCCGGTGAGCGGGGAGACCATCTGCCCTATCATCAGGGCCGCGATCACGAGGCTGATCATGGAGGCGACGCGCTCGCGCTCATAGATGTCGCGGATGATGGCGCGGCTCACCACCATGCCGGCGGCGCCGCCCAGCGCCTGGAAGAAACGCGCGGCGATCAGTTGCGGCAGGGTTTGCGCGAAGATGCAGGCGACGCTGGCCGCCACCATCAGGGCGAGGCCCGCAAGCAGCACCGGGCGCCGTCCGAACCTGTCCGACAGCGGTCCCATGATGAGCTGCGACAGCGCGATGCCGACCATGTAGAGCGACACCGTCATCTGTGCGACCGAGATGTCGCTGCCGAAGTTCGTCGCAAGCACCGGCAGCGCCGGAACCAGCATGTAGAGCGAGATCGGCGCGATCCCGGTCATGACGGCCAGCAGCAGCAGCACCACGCGCGAGGTCGCGAGGTTCTTGGTTGCTGCCGTGTCCGGCGGCTTGCTGATCATGCCGTGCATGCGTGTCCGTCTCTCGGGGAATCGAATTTGACTGTAGCGTGCACGCGCAAGACGGATATCGGCGTTTCGGAATGCGGCTATACGGATTCCGGGATGGTTGTGATGAGGCGCGCGAAGGGACCGGCGATCTACGGAGTGGCGCGATCTGCGCGCCGCATCATCGGTGTCATTCCCCGCCACCGGGTCTCGCCTTTGGCGAGCCCGATGACAGGCTCCGGCGGGGAATCCAGTACGCCGCGGCCTCTCCGGACACGTTTGTCGTCTCTGGAATACTGGATGCCGCGCCTTCGCGGGGCATGACAGCGACGGTGGAGAAGCAGCGTTGCGCAAATCGCGTAGCGCCATGCGCGCGCTATGGCGTCAGCTCCGCCGTCGCCTGGTCGAGCCACGCCTTCGTCGCCTCATCCAGCGCCGGCCGCACTTCGGCGCGGACGCGGGCGTGATAGGCATTGAGCCAGTCGAGCTCGTCCTTGCTCAGCATTGTCACGTCGATCAGGCGCCGGTCGATCGGCGCCAGCGTCAACGTCTCGAACGCGTTCATCGGCTTCTCGGCGCCCTTGATGTCGGCAGCGACCACCAGCTCGAGATTCTCGATCCGGATGCCGAAACCGTCGGTCTTGTAGTAGCCGGGTTCGTTGGAGAGGATCATGCCGCGCTTCAGCGGCGCGGTGCCGAGTTTTGAAATGCGCGCTGGCCCTTCGTGCACCGAAAGATAGCTGCCGACGCCGTGGCCGGTGCCGTGCTCGAAATCGACACCGGCGGTCCAGAGATATTGCCGCGCCAGCGTGTCGAGCTGCGCGCCGGTGGTACCGTCGGGGAAGACCGCCCGTGCGATCGCGATGTGGCCGCGCAGCACGCGGGTGAAGCGGTCGCGCATCTCGTCGGTGGGCTCGCCGACCGCCATGGTGCGGGTGACGTCGGTGGTGCCGTCTTCATATTGCGCGCCGGAATCGATCAGCAGGAGATCACCGGGCGCGATGCGCCGGTTGCTCTTGCGGGTGACGCGGTAGTGCACGATGGCGCCGTTCGGGCCGGTGCCGGAGATGGTCGGGAATGACACGTCCTTCAGCGCGCCGGTGTCGCGGCGGAACGTCTCAAGGGCCTCGACCGCGTCGATCTCGGTGAGCTTGCCGCTTGGTGCCTCGCGATCGACCCAGGCGAGGAAACGCGCCAGCGCCACGGCATCGCGCCGGTGCGCCGTCTGGGTGCCCTTGATCTCGGTCGCGTTCTTGACCGCCTTGAGCAGCGCAATCGGATCGCTGCCCCGCACCGGCTTGCCGCCGGCGCCCGCGATCAGCCGGCTGAGCGCGTCGGCCGCGGTGGCATTGTCGAGCGCGATCGATCCGCCGCTCTTCGCCAGCGCCATCAGCGTCGGCGCCATCGCATCGGGCTCGCGCACGTCGGCGGACTGCTCGAGATGGTCGCGCGTCAGGTTGGAGAGTTTGCGGTGGTCGATGAAGACGGTCGGCCGGCCGTCCTTGGGCACCAGCGCATAGGACAGCGGCAGCGGCGTGTGCGCGACATCGGCGCCGCGGATGTTGAAGGTCCAGGCCACCGCATGACTGTCCGACAGCACCAGCGCGTCGACGCCGAGCTTGCCGATCTCGCTCCTGATCTGCGTCAACTTCTCGGCTTCAGTGACGCCGGCATGTTGCAGGCCGTGCACGGCGACGGGGGCGAGCGGGGGGCTGCGGCCGGTCCTGCCAGATCGCGTCGACCGGATTGCTGTCGACGGCAACCAGTTCGGCGCCGGCCTTGGCGCAGGCTGCGGACAGACGCTCGGCTGCCGCAAAAGTGTGCAGCCATGGATCAAAACCTAGGCGGTCACCTGCCTTCAGGTGCGCCGACACCCAGTTTTCCGGCGGTGGATCAATCAGCGATTCCACGGCCCAGGCCTTTGCGTCGACCTGCTTGGCTGCCTGGATCGTGTAGCGGCCGTCGACGAAGACCGCGGCCTCATGGGCGAGCACCACCGCCAGTCCCGCCGAACCCGTGAAGCCGGTCAGCCAGGCGAGTCGCTCTTCTGATGGCGCCACGTACTCGTTCTGCTGCTGGTCGGCGCGCGGAATGACGAAGCCGGTCAGCTTGCGGCGGGCGAGTTCTTCACGGAGTGCGGCCAGCCGCGCCGTCAACGCGACGCCCGCCTCGGGCTCCTCGAAAGTCTGGAAGTGCGCTTCGAACATGATGGGCTCAGTCTAGGATCATGGGGATCAGTCCGCAATGTAGACGCATTTGCCTCGCATCTGGCACGGACTGTGCTTGAAAATATTCCATTCGAATTGAGTGGAGTAAAGGATGCGGCAGTTGCGCTTCGTCCGGACAACAGGGAAATTCGAGCAAGTGGTTCATCTCAACGGCGAGGGGAAACACGATGCCTGCGTTCTCGTTTGAGAAGATTTCGCCGCCGGTGCGCCGCGCCCCGGCCGCATCGACACCGAAGAAGCCGCGCGGCCTCATCAGCCAGATGATCGATCGTCTCGCCGAGCGGCGCGCCCGGCGCGCCTTGCGGGGCGAGCGCGCGATGCGCCGGGACGGGAAGGCGGCGGAGTAGCGTCGCGTCGGGATTTCGTAGGGTGGGCAAAGGCGCAACGCGCCGTGCCCACCATCTTCATCTTTCCGGATTCGCGGACAGAGTGATGGGCACGCGGAGCCTGTCATCGGGCGCGCATTCGCGCGACCCGTTGGCCCTGCCCACCCTGCGGCAGCTTTGGTCGCCTCACCCGACCTTCTGCAGCAGCAAACTGCTCCACCCCTCTATCCGCAGGTGCCGCAATGGCACGAGGCCGCGGGCGCGGTAGGCGGCGATGACGGCGGGGGCCTGGTGGGTCAACAGGCCGGACAGGATGACATGGGCGCCGGGCGCAAGATGCCGCGCCATCGGGCCCGCCAGTTGCCGTAACGGATTGGCAAGGATGTTGGCCAGCACCAGGTCGAACGGGCCCGCCCTTCCAAAATCCGGCGCGGCGAAGCCGGTGGCGCGAATCACCCGCACATAATCGCCCACTTCATTCAGCGTCGCGTTCTCGGCCGCGACCCGCACCGAGGGCGGGTCGATGTCGGAGGCGAGCACCCTGCGATGCAGCGCCTTCGCCGCCGCGATCGCCAGCACGCCGGTTCCGGTGCCGAGGTCGAGCACGCTTCTTGGGCGGGAACTCTTCAGGACGTGGTCAAGCAACAGTAAACAGCCGCGGGTGGTGCCGTGGTGGCCGGTGCCGAAGGCAAGCGCCGCCTCGATCTCGATGGCGAGCTTGTTCGGCGCCACGCGGTCGCGGTCATGGCTGCCGTGCACGACGAAACGTCCGGCCGGGACCGGCACCAGATCTTCAAGGCTGGCCTTGACCCAGTCCTTGGCCTCGATTGTGTCGAAGACGAGCGTGGCGGCGATCTCATTTCCAGCCGAATTTGCAACGAGTTCGTGCAGCAAGGCCTGGTCCGGCGCCTCGGCGAAATGGAGCGTGACGTCCCATTGTCCGTCCGGCCGCTCGAAGGCGGCGACCGCGGCGTCGCCCTCGAAAAACACCTCGGTGAGGACATCGACAACACGCCTAGCGGCGGCCTCATTGCCGATCGAAAAGCTGGCGCGGTGGGTGGGGGAAGTCTGCATCTGGGGTCCGCTGAGTTCAAATTTTTGGAACTTTTGCTCTCAATTTTCCGCATAACTTGCAACTCGGGGATTAACTTGGCCGAAGGTTGCAGCCCGTAGATTTTCGGGTGTTGGGGCCAACCCACACAACTCGAAATCGAAACGGAGGCGAGTCTTGAAGCACATGGTTCAGAAGTTCTGGTCGGATGAGTCCGGGGCAACCGCGATCGAATACGGCCTGATTGCAGCCGGTATCGCGCTCGCGATCATCACCGTGGTGAACAGCCTGGGCACCACGATGAACGAAAAGTTCGGTTCGATTAGCTCCTCCTTGAAGTAATTTCCGCCTCCCATTTCCCAGCGGGGGCTGTTCTCTTCATAGCTGTTTTTGACCTGCGCCCGTTGGGGGATTTGCCCCCGGCGGGCGAAGTCGTTTTGCCGTGTGGTTCTTAGGCGGTATCCACAGGTTGTCCGCCCCTTTGATCGGGCGCCATCCACCGGCTTTCCTCGTCATTGCCCTGCGGTTTTCCATGGCCTGTCCACGGCCTTTCCCCTAGCCTGTCCCAACGGTCTTGTCTGGGCATCCCCGGCCTGACCCACACACCTGCCAACAGCCTGTCCACAACTCATTCACAGACTTATCCACGGCCTGCGAACAGCGCGCGGTGATCCCGCAGGATCACGCGAGCGGCGTTGTGACCGGGGGGCGCCGGTGACGCCGCCGCCGGGGTGGGCGCCGGAGCCGCAGTGATAGAGGCCCTTCAGGGGCCCGCGATAATCGGCGTGGCCCAGCATCGGCCGCGCCGAGAACAGCTGGTTCAGCGTCAGCGCGCCGTGGAAGATGTCGCCGCCCAAGAGGCCGAACTGCCGCTCGAGGTCGAGCGGTGACAGGATCTGGCGGCCCAGGACACTCGCCGCAAAGCCGGGAGCGTATTTGTCCACCGTTGCGATCATGAGGTCGGCCACTTCATCGCGATGGTCGTCCCACGACTTTCCATCGGGAAGCTCCGGCGCGACGTGCTGGCAGAACAGGCTCGCGACGTGTTTTCCTTCGGGCGCCAGCGTGTCGTCGAGCGTCGAGGGGATCAGCATCTCGACGATGGGCTCCCGGCTCCAGCCTTGCGCCCGCGCATCGAGGTAAGCGCGATCCATATAGCCGAGGCTCGGTGCCAGTATGATGCCCGAGGTGAGGTGATCGCCGTCGCCTGGCAGCGCGGTGAAGGAGGGCAGGCGGTCCAGCGCCACGTTCATGCGGAATGTGCCGGAGCCATTCTTCCAGTGACGGATGCGGGCGAGGAAGTCCGCGGGCAGCGCGTCGGCCGCGATCAGCCGCGTATAGAGCAGCTTTGGATTGACGTTGGCCGCGACATATTTCGCGCGAATGGTCGTGCCGTTCTCCAGCACGACGCCGACGGCGCGGTCGCGCTCGACGATGACCTCGCGCACGCCGGCATCCGTGTCGATCGCGACGCCCCGGTCGCGCGCGGTGCGCGCCATCGCCTGCGTGATCGCGCCCATGCCGCCGATGGCGTGGCCCCAGACGCCCTTCTTACCGTTCACCTCGCCGAAGGCGTGATGCAGCATCACATAGGCTGAGCCCGCCGCGTAGGGGCTGGCGTAATTGCCGACGATGGCATCGAAGCCGAACAGCGCCTTGACCAGATCATGCTCGAAACGCTCGTCGAGCATCTCGCCGGCCGAGCGCGTGAAGAGATCGAGCAGGCTGCGGCTCTGCTCCAGCGTGAGGCCGCGCAGGATGTTGGCGCTCTGGAACGCGTTGACGGCCTCGCGGATTGCGCTCGTGCCAAAGCCTTCGAGCAGGTTCGGCGGCGCACGCAGCACGAATTGCCGCAGCACGTCCGCGATGTCCTCGAGCTCGCGCGAGAAGCCATCGAGCACATCAGCGTCGCGCGCGCTCAGCCGCGCGACCGACTCCTTCGTCCGTCCCTCGCCGGTGAGGAGATAGCTGCCATCCGGCGCCGGCAGGAAATTCTGGGCGCGCCGTTCGACGACGCGCAGGCCCTGCTCGGCGAGTCCCAAATCGCGGATCACCTTCGGATTGAGCAGGCTCACGGTGTAGGCCGCGACCGAATTGCGGAATCCGGGGTGAAACTCCTCCGTGACCGCCGCGCCGCCGACCACCTTGCGCCGCTCGACCACGCGCACGCGCAGGCCCGCCATCGCGAGATAGGCCGCGCAGGTGAGGCCATTATGGCCAGCGCCGATGATGACGACGTCGGTTTCGGTCATGAAGGGTTCAAGTTGTTCCGCTGTCATTCCGGGCTCGCCTCTCCGGGCCGCGCTTCGCGCGGTCCCGTTGAGGCGCCCCCGGGATCACGTTCTATATCAAGCAATCCTCACTGCAACATCACGAGCCCCTTTATTGCCCGTTCAGGCGCCTTGTGCTCCATTGCGCCCGCCCGGCGCCCGCCGGCGGGAATCGTCCGGCGCGTTGTCTCGCGCGAACCGGTGCCCACTTCGCTGGAAAACGCTTTTGCCGGAGCATCCATGGATTCGATCGTGCAACCCGCCGCCACGGAGCAGCCGTCCTCGTCGCGCAACCGGCTGCTGCTGACGGTCTACACCGCTGCGATCTTCGTCAGCGCGCTGCTGCTGTTCTCGGTGCAGCCGCTGTTCACGAAGATGGTGCTGCCGCGGCTCGGTGGCTCGCCGGCAGTGTGGTCGGTGGCAATGGTGTTCTTCCAGTCGCTGCTGCTCGGGGGCTACGCCTATGCGCATCTGCTGATGCAGGTGAGGAACCGCATCGTTCCGGTGGCGGTGCATCTCGTGCTGCTGGTGCTGGCCTTCGTCACGCTGCCGCTCGGCATTGCCTCCGCCTATGGCGAGCCGCCGGCTTCCGGCTATGCATTCTGGCTGCTCGGCCTGTTCGTGATCTCGATCGGACTGCCGTTCTTCGCGCTCGCCGCCAACAATCCGTTGCTGCAAGCCTGGTTCGTCCGCACCGGCCATCCCGCCGGGCACGATCCCTATTTCCTCTATGCCTCCTCCAACATCGGCAGCTTCCTCGCCCTGTTGTCCTATCCGTTCCTGCTGGAGCCGATGTTCACGCTGCACACGCAGAACCGGCTCTGGACCGGCGGCTATGGCCTCCTGATCGTTCTGATCGCCGCCTGCGGCGTACTGCTCTTGCGCTCGCCGAAGCTGGCAGTCGTCGACGCGCGAACCGAGGATGCGCGGGCGCCGGCGCCTGGTCTCGTGACGCGGCTGCGCTGGATCTTCCTTGCGGCGGTGCCGTCGGGCCTGCTCATCGCGGTGACCGCGCACATCTCGACCGACGTCGCCGCGGCGCCGCTGCTGTGGGTGTTGCCGCTGTCGCTGTACCTGCTGACCTGGGTTGTGGTGTTCCAGTCGCGACCGCTGTTGCCGCACAAATGGATGCTGGCACTGCAGCCGGTCGCAATCGCGGGCGTGGTCGTCCTGCTCGCCTTCGGCGGGGAGCAGAACCTGTTGCTGACGCTCGGCGGCCATCAATTGTGCTTCTTCATCATCGCCATGGCCTGCCATGGCGAATTGGCGCGGACCCGGCCGGCCGCGAAATATCTCACCGGCTTCTATGTCGCGCTGTCGTTCGGCGGCATGGTCGGCGGCCTGTTCGCAGGGCTCGTCGCGCCCTTCACCTTCTCATGGATCGCCGAATATCCGATCCTGATAGCGCTTGCCGCGCTGTGCCGGCCGTCGGCGAACGAGCGTCTCGCCGGCATCGTCAAATGGTACTGGCTGGCACTCGCCGCGCTCGCGGTGGCGCTGGTTGCGCCGTCCTACACGACGGGCGAGCTCTCGACCTGGTTCGAGGATCACCGCGTCTGGGTCGCCGGCGCCGTCGGCGTGCTCGCCGCGCTGCTGGCCCTGGCGCTCAATGCCGGCCGCTGGAAGATCTTCGCCACTGTCGCGCTCGCGCTGGCGTTGATCCGGATCTATCCGGCGGACGAAGGCCGCGTCACCACTGTGCGCAGCTTCTTCGGCGTGCACAAGATCGTGGAGACGCCGGGCGGCTATTTCCACGTGCTGATGCACGGCACGACCATCCACGGCGCCGAGCGCTTCCGCAACAATGACGGCACGCCGGTCACCGGCCGGCCCGAGCCGATCACCTATTATCATAAGGACGGCGGCATCGGTCAGGCCATCACCGCGATCCGCGAGCGCAAGGGCGCGCCGCTGAAGGTCGCCGCGATCGGCGTCGGATCGGGCACGCTCGCCTGCGCCGCCGAGCGAGGGGAGAGCTGGACGTTCTTCGAGATCGACCAGTCGATGGTCGATGCGGCGAGTGATCCGAAGAATTTCCGCTACATCTCGAGCTGCCTGCCGAACCTCAAGCCGGTGATCGGCGATGCGCGCCTCACCTTCGCGAAGGAGCCGGACGGCGCCTATGATCTCATTATCGTCGATGCCTATTCGTCGGATGCAATCCCGATCCATCTTGCGACCGAAGAGGCGATGAAGATCTACAAGGACAAGCTCGCTCCGCACGGCGCCGTGGTGATGCATGTCTCCAACCGGCATCTCGATCTTGAAACCGTCGTGGTCGGCATCGCCGACGCCAATGATCTGAAGAGCTGGGTCTACAACGAGGATTCGGGCCGCGACGCCGACTACATCTTCTCGACCGACGTCGTCATCTCCGCGCGCGAGGACGCCGATGTCGGCAAGCTCGCCTCCTCCAAATCATGGGAGCAGACCGAAGCCGACGACAGGGTGCGGGTCTGGACCGACGACTATTCCAACATCCTCGGCGCGCTGTACCGGCGTTTACGGGACGGAGAGTAGGCCGTAACGACACCATCTCGTGCCCCGGACGCGGCGCAGCGCGTAGCGGTGCGCTGCAGAGCCGGGGCCCATAGTTTCTGGGTCCCGGCTCTGCGTCGCGTCATTTCATGCCGCGACGCATCCGGGACACGAGACCGAGGTTCACGGCACCACCGGCGTCCCCACCGGCAACGCAATTCCCTTCTCGCCGGCGACTTGCCGCAACAGGTCCGGGCGATCCGAGATAATGCCGTCGACGCCGATCTCGATCATGCGTGCCATGTCGTCGGGCTTGTTGACCGTCCACACCACGACGCGCAGTCCGAGCGTATGGGCCTCGGCGATCAACGCCGCGGTCACATCGCCGAAATAGGGCGACCAGATCGCGCCGCCCGCAGCCTTGATCGTCCGCGGCAGCGAGCCGCCGTGATCGGCCGGACTGAAGCCGGCCGTCCAGCTGGTCGCCTTGTCGAGCGCGACCGTCTGGCCAAAACCGCGCTGGAGCGTCAGGTACACCGTTGGCATCTTCGGCGCCTGTTGCTGGACGAGCTGCAAGGTCCTCCAGTCGAACGACTGGATCATGACGCGGTCGGAAAATTCTTCGGCCTCGATCACTCGCAGCAGCTTCGCGACAAAAGCTTGCGGGTCGAGGGACTCGTCAGGATGGTTCGGATCGATCTTGGTTTCGATGTTGAAGCGCACGCGCGTGTTGCCGGACTTGCGCACCAGCGCGAACAGCTCGCTCAAGGCGGGAATGCGTGTCTGCGCCACGGCGCGCTGGTCGGGGAATTGTTTCGCGTACGCGCTGTCCGGCCGGATCTGGCCGACATCATAGGTCCTGACGTCGGCGAACTGCAATTTCACGAAGGGCGTGCCGGGCGGAGCGATGTAGGTGCCGTCGGCGCCGCGTGCGAGATCCGGATTGAGGCGGCGTTCATGCGAGATGACGACCTCGCCATCCGCGGTCACGCCGACGTCGAGCTCCAGCGTGTCCACGCCCATCGACAGCGCGTTGGCGAAGGCCGGCAGGGTGTTTTCCGGCAGCAGCGCCCGCCCGCCGCGATGCGCCTCGAGATCGAAGGCCATTGTCCGCCCCGCAGTGAGAAGTGACAGCACAGTCAAGATTGTCGCGGCACGTGAGGGCATGGCGGCTCGGAGGGCAAGCGGAAAAGGGTCGCGCCTGAACGCATTTTGGCGCGCATGGCTCGTTCTACATGTTTTCGCGCCTGTTGAAACCTTGGGCGGCAGCTTGGGTTGCGGCACGGCCGGCGGGCGCGACCTGACCCGATATCCCCGAGCCGATCGCCCGTGCCTTCGTCGATGCTTCGTGGAAGATCGTCGAACGCGGCAACGCCGCGTTCAGATAGCGTCAGTTCTGATAATAGCCGCGCGGCTGATAATACTGCCGGGGCTGCGGCTGATAGTAGTAGCCCTGCTGGCCAGAGCCCTGGTCGTAATAGGGCCGCGGTTGCTGCTGCTGCTGATAGACCTGCGCGTCGTAGAGCGGCCGGCTGCCGCGCGGCGCTGGATAGCGCGCGCCGGTGTCGCTGCCGTCGGCCGGATAGATGTAATTGTCGTCCTGCGGCATATAGCGGCGCGCGGGCTGCGCCGGCGGCGTCAGATTCATGGGATCGCCGGCGGCGCTGTACTGCTCTTCGGCTGGCTGCGTCGCGCGAGCAACCGCATTGGCGTTACGACCGCGCGGATTGCGCGCCAAGGCCACCTGCGCCGAACCGGTCAGCGTCACCGTGGTGTTGAGCACGCCCTGCTCCTGCACCAGCGCGTAGAGCGTCGACGCATTCTGGCGCGACAGCCGCACGCAGCCGTGCGAGGCGGGCGAGCCGAGGCGGCCGACCGAGTCGGTGCCGTGGATGGCGTGCCCGATTTTGGTGAAGAAGATCGAGTGCGGCATCGGCGCGTCGTCGAATTCCTTGGAGAAGTGATCCTCTTCCATGCGGAAGGCGCGGAATGCGCCGTTCGGCGTCTCGCGCGAGGGGATGCCGGTCGACACCGGCCAGTGGTAGCGCGTGACGCCGTCGACCACGACGGTCATCTGCTGATTGTCCTTGTCGATGGTAATGGCGACCTTGGCCTGCGCGCTGCCCGCGCTCAAAAGCAACAGGGAGGCGAGGGCAATGAATAAGGAGCGCATCTGACGTCTGGCCTCCGGCCTGTTCACGCAAGCGCCGCGGCTCTCCGTCCCCCGGCGTGCATTATCCCTGCAATCCGGCTTTCGTTCCAGCGGCCTGCCCACGCATCGTTAACGCGATGCCGGGCGTAAGCAAGGCCGCTTTGTGCCGCGCATGTCTCGGCGGCGCTGACATTTTCGCGAGCGCTGCGCGTTCACAACGCCGACAATTCGTCACAAAGTCGCAACCATTTGGCCGCCCCAGGCGTTGATCATCGCCACCCTCGACAGGCGGCGTTCGCCGCCGTTTACGCCGTATAATTCCCTTGGGATTGAAGATGAATAAAGCCCGTATCGCCGCCGCGCAGTTGCCGGCTGGCTTGCCCGTCCGCCTGCTGTTTGCAGCCGCCGCCATCCTTCTCGCCCTGTCGTCGCTGCCACCAGCCAGCCATGCCCAGGGCATTGTGCGCGGCGCCCAGGAGGGCTCCTACGAAGGCAACCGGATCGCCGGCCCGGTGGGCGGCGCGGTCGGAGGTGTCGTCGGTGCCGGTGTCGGCGGGGCCGTTGGTGCGGTCGAGGGCGTGTTCGGCATTCCCCATCATCGTTACCGTCATTGCCGTGGGTACTATGACGGCTATCATCGCTTCCACTGCTATCGCTGATGGTCATTCCGGGGCGCCCGAAGGGCGAGCCCGGAATCCATTCCTCCACCAACTCTGCCGCACGATGGATTCCGGGTTCGCGACTTCGTCGCGCCCCGGAATGACAGCGAGGCTCAATTCTTCAGCCGATAACCCGTGCGGAAGATCCACCAAATGATGGCCAGGCAGATCAGCAGGAATGCCAGCGTCATGCCGATGCTGATGCTCGGGCTGACATCGGCGATCTCGTAGAAGCTCCAGCGGAAGCCCGAGATCAGGTAGACGACCGGATTGAGCAGCGCCACCGTGTGCCAGGCCGGGGGCAGCATGTTGATGGAATAGAAGCTGCCGCCGAGGAAGGTCAGCGGCGTCACCACCAGCATCGGGATCATCTGCAGCTTTTCGAAACCGTCGGCCCAGATGCCGATGATGAAGCCGAACAGGCTGAAGGTCACCGCCGTCAGCACCAGGAAGGTCAACATCCAGACCGGATGGAGGATATGCAGCGGCACGAACAAGCCGGCCGTGGCGAGGATGATCAGGCCGAGGATGATCGACTTGGTCGCAGCGGCGCCGACATAGCCGAGCACGATCTCGAAATAGGAGATCGGCGCGGACAGGATCTCGTAGATCGTGCCGGCGAATTTCGGGAAGTAGATGCCGAAAGACGCGTTGGCGATGCTCTGCGTCAGCACCGAAAGCATGATCAGGCCGGGCACGATGAAGGTGCCGTAGCTCACGCCCTCGACCTCGCTGATGCGCGAGCCGATCGCGGCGCCGAACACCACGAAATAGAGTGAGGTCGAGACCACCGGCGAGACGATGCTCTGCAGCAGCGTACGCCAGGTGCGCGCCATTTCGAACAGATAGATGGCGCGGATGGCGCGGTAGTTCATGACGTCCTCACGAGGTCGACGAAGATGTCCTCGAGCGACGATTGCGTCGTGTCGAGATCGTTGAAGCGGATGCCGGCGTTGCGGAGGTCGCTGAGCAGGCTGGTGATGCCGGTGCGATCGCCCTTGGTGTCGTAGTCGTAGACCAGCGTCGCGCCGCTGTCGCAGAGGTCGAGCTTGTAGTGGGCGAGGCTGTCCGGCAGCACGTCGAGCTTGCCCTGCAAGTGAAGCGTCAGCCGCTTCTTGCCGAGCTTCTGCATCAACGTTGCCTTGTCCTCGACCAGCACGATCTCGCCCTTGTTGATGACGCCGATGCGGTCGGCCATTTCCTCGGCTTCCTCGATGTAGTGCGTGGTGAGGATGATGGTGACGCCGGACTGCTGGAGGGTGCGCACCACCTCCCACATGCCCTTGCGCAGCTCGACGTCGACGCCGGCGGTGGGCTCGTCCAGGAACAGGACCTGCGGCTCGTGCGACAGCGCCTTCGCGATCATCACGCGGCGCTTCATGCCGCCGGAGAGCGTGATGATCTTGTTGTCCTTCTTGTCCCAGAGCGAGAGGTCCTTGAGCACCTTCTCGATGTGGGCAGGGTTCTTCGGCTTGCCGAACAGGCCGCGGGAGAAGCTCACGGTCGCCCACACGGTCTCGAAGGCGTCGGTGTGCAATTCCTGCGGCACGAGGCCGATCAGCGAGCGCGCCTTGCGGTATGAGGTCTGGATGTTCTCGCCGCCGACAATGACCTGGCCCTCGCTCGGATTGGCGATGCCGCAGATGATCGAGATCAGCGTGGTCTTGCCCGCGCCATTCGGCCCGAGCAGCGCAAAAATCTCGCCGCGCTTGATGTCGAGATTGACGTTTTTGAGCGCCTTGAAGCCGGACCCATAGGTCTTCGACAAATTGGCGACGGAGATGATGGAGGACATAATGGCCGGAAGGCTGGGGGAGGGAAGGCTGGAACCCGGCCCGGGAGGGCGGCCAGCGGAGCCCTGAGATAGGAAGGCACCTGTCCGGCCGCAATCGGCTGGAGAAAAATGGTCTCAAAAGAGGCCCTTAGGTGGCAGGTTTCGGGCGACTGTTGCGCAACAGTCACGGACTGCGGCTAAGATCGTCGCTCACGCGGCTCTTTGTTGCGTCCGCGAGCAGGCCATGGCTACGATTCCGGCCAATCGCGAAGCGTATTGTCCCCAGGGAAAACATCGATGAGATCGAACGGCCGTCACACCGCCGGCGCCAGCCGGTTGTCCGCCCTCCGTGTGTGGGCGATGTGCCTGCTCCTGCTGTCAGCTATTGCCATCAGCCCGACCACCGCCAAGGCCGCGCCGAGCCAGGCTGCGACCGCAACCACGCACGTCTATCTGCTCCGTGGCGTGCTCAACATCTTCTCGCTCGGCCTCGACACGATCGGCGCCCGGCTGCAGGCGCAGGGCATCCCGGTGACGGTTGCCAATTTCGTCTCCTGGTCCTCGCTTGCCGATGAAGCTGCGGCCAATTATCGGGCGGGCCGGCTCAAGACCATCATCCTGGTCGGCCATTCCTCGGGCGCGACCGCGCTGCCCGACATGATCGCCAAGCTCAACCAGCTCGGCGTTCCCGTGAAGCTCGCTATCGGTCTCGACTCCGTGTTCAAGACCAAGCTGTCGACCGGCGCCGAACGCTACATCAACATCTATATCGGCGATGGTCCTGGTGAGCCGGTGCGGGCCGCGGCTGGCCTCCGCGGCAAGCTCGACAATGTCGACGTGCGCGGCACCGGCGTCGGCCACATCTCGATCGACAAGAACGAGGCGATCCAGCGCCGCGTGATCGCGGAGATCGACGCCGCGATCATGCGCTCGCGCGCGCCGGCGGCCC
>NZ_LGHM01000274.1 GCF_001908185.1 Bradyrhizobium sp. AS23.2 | reverse complement strand
CTTCGCGCTTTAGCCCGGCCATGACGCATCACTTAATAGCCATCGTCCCAAAAATCACTTCGACGGCGATCGAAGTATCGAGACTGCTGACATCCTCCCGCCAGTCAGATCGCATCCGGAAACTCGCCCATCGCCGCTTCGAGCCGCGCCTTGCGGCGACGAGCCCAGGAGGCGAACGAGAGCACCGCGAGGCCGAGCACCACCGGCGGGAACACCACCATGTTCACCGCGGACCAGCCGTAATTGGCGAGCAACTGGCCGGAGGAGAACGAGCCGATCGCCATCATGCCGAACACGAGGAAATCGTTGAAGGCCTGCACCTTGTTGCGCTCCTGCGGGCGGTGGGTCTCGAGCACCAGCGCGGAGGCGCCGATGAAGGCGAAATTCCAGCCCACGCCGAGCACGAACAGCGTCGCCCAGAAGTGCATCGCGGTGATGCCGGAGAGGCCGATGGCGGCAGCGCCGGCCTCCAGCAGCAGGCCGGCGGCGACGATCTTCGGCGCTCCGAAGCGCGCGATCAGCGCACCGGTGAAGAAGCTCGGGCCATACATAGCGACGATGTGCCATTGAATGCCGAAATTGGAATCGCTGACGCTGAGGCCGCACATCTTCATGGCGAGCGGCGCCGAGGTCATCACCAGATTCATCATGGGATAGGCGATGACGCCGCAGAGCGCGGCCGCGATGAAACGCGGCTGGGTTACGATCTCGAGCAGCGGCCGGCCGCCATGCAGATCGGCCGGCGCCGGCCTCGGCATATCGACGCCGGCGACGATACCCATGGCGACCAGCGCCACCGCGGCTTGCACCAGGAAGCTGAAGGCGAACAGATAGGGCGACCAGACGTCCATGGTCCACTGCACGAGCTGAGGACCGAGCACGCCGGCGAACACGCCGCCGGCCATCACCCAGGACACCGCCTTGGGCCGGTAGGCCGCGCTGGCGCCGTCGGCGGCGGCGAAACGATAGGATTGCGCCACCGCGCCGTAGAGACCGCCGAGGAAGGTCGCGACGCAGAACAGCGCGAAGGAAGCATGCAGGATCGCGAACGAGCCGAGCAGTCCGGTGAGCGCGCCGCAACCGGTGCCGACGATGAAGGCCGAGCGGCGGCCGAAGCGGCGCGAGATCGCGCCGGTCGGCAGCGTGCCGGCGGCAAGTCCGACCACATACATCGATAGCGGCACCGTCGCGAGCGACATGTCGGGCGCGAGCGTGGCGCCGACGATCGAGCCGGTAGCGAAGATCACAGCCGAGTTGGCGCCGGTCAGCGCCTGCGCGGCGGCAAGGCGCACCACATTGGCGCGCGCGCGGGCGTCGTCGGCGATTTCGTCGGCTGAAGTCACATCTGTCATCGGAATTTCCGCCCGAGGGGCCTTGTTGATTCCCGGCACTATGGAGGGGTGCGGGAGGGCGAGCAACCGGCGCAAACGGGCGCAGGCCATGCCTCTGACGCAATCGGGCAGATGATACAGGGGCACGCCCTTGACGGCTTGCGCTCGATCAAATCCTATCCCGCCGCGATCTTCTGGAGTTTCGTTCATGTCCGTTCACGACCGGCCCACGCTCACAGCTCCGGACGACGATCCCTGGCTCTGGCTGGAGGAGATCGAGGGCCCGCGCGCGCTCGATTTCGTCGAGCGGCAGAACCGCCTGACGCTCGACAAATTCGGCGGGGCGGCCTTCGAGCGCGACCGCGACATCCTCGCGGCGATCTACGATCGGCCGGACAACATTCCCTATGTCAGCCGGCGCGGCACAGATCTCCACAACCTCTGGAAGGACGCCGCCAATCCGCGCGGCCTGTGGCGGCGAACCACGCTGGCGGAGTTTCGCAAAACCAATCCGGCGTGGGAGACCATGCTGGATATCGACCAGCTTGCAAGAAGCGAAGGCGAGGACTGGCTGCTGAGCTCCATCACCACGATGCCGGGAAGCTCGCGGGCTATACTGAGCCTGTCGCGGGGCGGCAGCGACGCCGTCACCTTGCGGGAATTCGACCTTGATACGAAAAGCTTCGTTGCGGACGGCTTTGCGCTGCCGGAGGCCAAGGGCGGCGCGGATTGGCTCGATGCCGACACGCTGCTGCTGTCCAGCGCCCATGGCGAGGGCATGGTAACGAGTTCGGGATATGCGAGAACGGTTCGCCTGTGGCGGCGCGGCCAGCCAGTCGATCAGGCGCAGGTGATCCTCGAGACCACGGCCGATCACATGATGATCTATGGCGGCTCCGACGACACCGGCGCGACGCCGCGAGCCTGGATCATTGATCAGATCGATTTCTTCAACTACGGCATCTGGCTGCGCGATGCAGAGGGCACGACGACGAAGCTAGATCTGCCAACCGGCATCTGGATGCAGGCGCATGGCGACTGGTTCGCGATGAAGCTGCGCAAGGATTGGCCGATCGAAGGCCGAACCTATGCCACTGACACCGTGCTCGGCATTTCGCTCTCGGCGTTCCTCGCCGGCAACCGCGATTTCGCGGTCCTGTTCGAGCCCGGACCGCGGCGCGCATTGCAGGGTTTCTTCTGGACCGCAGGCAAACTGGTGCTGTCGATCCTCGACGAGCTCAGGCCGCGGTTCGAGATCTGCACACCGTCCGCCACGGGCTGGAGCCGCGAGACACTCGGCGGCCTGCCGAGAATCGGCGTCGTCGACGTCTGGCCGCTCGACCGCCATCCCTCCGAGAGCAACGGCGACCTGCTCGCCAATGTCCAGGATCCGCTCACGCCATCGTCGATGCTGTTGATCGAGCGCGGCGTCGAAAGCCCGACCGTGCTCAAGCAGGCGCCGAAAACGTTCACTGCCGACGGCCTCGTGGTGACGCAGCACGAGGCGATCTCGATCGACGGCGAGCGTATTCCCTATGTCCAGACCGGTCCGACGGGCGAGACCGGCGATGCGCCGGTCCACATGAGCGCCTATGGCGGCTTCGCCCACTCGGTGAAGCCGTATTACAATGCGTCGCTCGGCAAGCTGTGGCTGGAGCGCGGCGGCACCACGGTGCAGGCGAATTTGCGCGGCGGCGGCGAGTTCGGCACGCGCTGGCACGATGCCGGCCGGCTCGCCGGCAAGAAACTCTCGCACGACGATTTCGCGGCCGTTGCCGCCGATCTCGTGCGCCGCGGCGTGACGAAAGCAAAGCGCATCGCCGCGCAAGGCGGATCGAACGGCGGCATCCTCATCACCAACATGCTGGTGCGATATCCCGAGCGTTTCGGCGCGCTGTTCTGCACCATCCCGCTGATCGACATGCGCCGCTACACGAAACTGCTCGCTGGCGCGAGCTGGATCGCGGAATATGGCGATCCGGACAAGCCCGAAGAATGGGAGTGGCTGAAGACCTACTCGGCCTATCACAACGCAAAGCCCGGCCAGCCCTATCCGCCGATCCTGATCGCCACCACACGGCGCGACGACCGCGTCCATCCCGGTCACGCGCGCAAGATGGCGGCGAAGCTCCAGGCGATGGGCTACCAGGCCTGGTTCTACGAGCCGGCAGCAGGCGGCCACGGCTACGGCAAGGACAACAAGGAGCGCGCCGGCTTCGAGGTGCTCGGCTTCCGTTTCCTCAAGGACAAGATCGGCTGGCGGGATGAAGGTTAGAGCTTGGGCGCTGACGCTTCCTCATCGTCATGGCCGGGCTTGTCCCGGCCATCCACGCCTACCCTTGCATCACGAAGAACGTGGATGCCCGGGACAAGCCCGGGCATGACGACCTCCTAGCGCGCGAACACCAGTGTGAGATTGTTCGCGGGCATCTCGATCGTCTCGACGAGGTTGAGGCCAGCGGCCCTCGCGAGCTTCTCGACATCGCCGACGTCGCGCACGCCCCAATCGGGATTGCCTTCGCGCAGCGACGTGTCGAACACCGCATTGCTGAGCGCGGTGTGCTTGCCGTCGCGCTTGAAGGGACCGTAGAGGAACAGCTTGCCGTCGGCCCGCAGATAGCGGCCGGCGCCGGCGAACAGGCCCTCGGCCACGTGCCAGGGCGCGATGTGGATGACATTGGCGCAGAACACGGCCGCGAGGCTGGCCGGCCCCTGCCCGTCTCGCATCTCCGGGCACCAGTCGGGATCGGCGAGATCGATCCGCAGCGGGGAACGGATGTTGTCCAGGCCGGAATGAACGCGCCAGGCCTCGATGCTCTTCAGATGCCGCTGGTTGAGGTCGCTGGGCCACCAGACGAGATCGGGTGTGTGGCGGGCGAAATGGACCACATGCTGGCCGGTTCCGCTGCCGACCTCGACGACGTCGCCCGAGGTGCCGGCAAGATGCTTTTCGAGCGCCGCCCAGAGCGGTTCATAATTGCGATGAAATGCCGGTGCATCGAGCCGCCCATCCGATTCGACCCGCCCGCCGTCCCTGCCAAATTCAACGACATAGTCAGCCAATAGAGGTCCCCTTCGAAATGTGAAACAGAAAGCAACGCCGGTGGGGCCAAACGCCCCAGAATAATTTGCTAGTTCCGACCGATCCGATGAAACGAACTATCTCTTCAGTTGCAATGCGAGCGATATTAACTCCAATTCGGAGCCTGCATAGTCTTGATTGTCAGGCGATGCCCTTTGTGCTTTGGAACACTATATTTTCTGCAAACGAGATCATCGACATAGCCTCGGAATGACGCCTTGACCGCCCTTCCCCGGATGCCCGTGCTTTACGTCCTCCTGGCCATCGCCGCCAGCCTTGCCGCGAGCCCCGCGCAGGCGCAATCCGCCGTGACCGAGGGCCAGAAACTCGCCTTCGACCGCGGCAAGGGCAATTGCCTGACCTGCCACGTCATCAACGGCGGCGACCTGCCGGGAACGATCGGGCCGGAACTGAAGGGCATCAAGGCCAAATACCCTGATCGTAACGAGCTGGCCGCGATCATCTTCGACGAGACCAAGCGCAATCCGCAGACCATGATGCCGCCGTTCGGCCGGAACCGGATTCTGACCGAACAGGAGATCAACGCGATCGTTGATTTCCTGCAAACGCTGTAACGGCCGGCAGCCCAGGAGACTTCAGATGACCACGACCACCGGCCCTCATCCGACGCGGCGCCTGATCCTGCAGGGCGCGGCCTCTGTCGCGCTGCTCGGCCTTGGCAATCTCCCGTTCGGCGCCACTCCCGCGCGCGCTGCGGCGAACGACAAATATCCGGAAGCAGCGTTCAGGCAGAAGAGCGAAGCGGACGCTATCAAGGCGCTTTATGGCAAGACCGCCGAGCCGTCAGACAAGGTCAAGCTCGACGCACCAGAGATCGCCGAGAACGGCGGCGTCGTGCCGATCTCCGTGGCGACGACACTCGACAAGGTGACCTCGATTTCGTTCTTCGTGGCCGAGAACCCGAATGCGCTCGCGGCATCCTACAAGATTCCGGAAGGCACGATCCCGAGCGTCGCCAACCGCCTGAAGATGGCGAAGACCACCAACGTGATCGCGATCGTCGAAGCCGACGGCAAGCTCTACAGCGCGACCAAGGAAGTGAAGGTCACCGTCGGCGGCTGCGGCGGCTAAAGCGTGATCATCGCGCTTTAGCTTTTATTCTTGAGCATGATCTGGTCGGAAAACCGCTGCACACTTTTCCGGATCATGCTCTAGCGAGGGAGAAACACATGGCATCCACCATTCGCGTACGCGCCACCGCCAACGGCGACATCACCGAGGTGCAGGCGCTGATCCAGCACCCCATGGATTCCGGCTTCGTCAAGGATTCCAAGGGCGAGCTGATCCCCGCGCATTTCATCCAGGAGCTGAAGTTCGAATATAACGGCAAGGACGTCTTCGTCGCCGATTGGGGCCCCGCGGTCTCGAAGGACCCCTATGTCAAGTTCAGCTTCAAAGGGGCCAAGAAGGGCGACGATCTCAAGATCTCCTGGACCGACAACAAGGGTGCGTCGGATACGACCACCGCGAAGATTTCGTGATGAAGACCCGATCCGCCCTCCTGCTTGGTTCGTTGAGCGCCGCGCTTGTCGCGTTCGCCCTCACCTCGCCGCGCGTGGTGGCCGCCGACAAGGTCGATCCTGTTGCCGACGCCAAGGCATTCCAGAATTTCTTCTTCCAGAAATTTCCGAACGTGAAGCACGAGGATTTCGTCAACGGTCCTTATTCCATGAACGAGGACATGAAGCGGCAGTGGCAGGAGAAAGAGGAATTCCCGCCTTACGAGTTCGCGCTCGACGCCGGCAAGGAGATGTTCGCGACCCCGTTCAAGAACGGCAAGACCTATGCCGACTGCTTCCCGAACGGCGGCATCGGCATTCGTCAGAACTATCCCTATTTCGACGAGAAGGAAGGCAAGGTCGTCACGCTGGAGCTCGCGCTCAACCGCTGCCGCGAGGCCAATGGCGAGGCGCCCTACTCCTACGTCAAGGACGAGATGGCATCGCTGACCGCCTATATGGCCTTTACCTCGCGCGGCAAGCCGATGGACATCAAGATTCCCGATGATCCCCGTGCGCTCGCAGCGTTCGAGAACGGCAAACGCTATTTCTACACGCGGCGCGGCCAAATGAATTTCTCCTGCGCGAGCTGCCATGTGCAGAGCCCGGGCGAGCGGATCCGCGCCGAGATCCTGGCGCCGGCGCTCGGCATTTTGAACGCGATGCCGATCTACCGCTCCGAATGGAGCGGCATGGGCACGACCAGCCGCCGCTTCGTCACCTGCAACAGCCAGACCCGCGCGGTTCCGCTGGAGCCGCAGTCGGACGAATATCGCGACGTCGAATATTTCCTCTCCTACGTCGCCAACGGCCTGCCGATTTCCGGACCGGGAGCGCGGCCATGAAGCTGTCACTTCCTCTCACCATGCTGCTTGCATTGAGCCTCGCGCCTGCGGCGCGCGCGGCAACCGAGGCGGACTACAAGGCGGCCTATGCCGCCGCCGAGGCCGCTTCCAAGGAGGCGGCCGGCATGCGCAACCAGTGGACCACAACCGTCTCGACGCTGGCGGCAGCCAAGAAGGCGGCCGAGGGTGGCGATTTCGATCGCGCCGTGGCCGCTGCGAAAGAAGCCGAGGCGCTGGCGAAGGCCTCGATCGTCCAGGCCACATCTGAAAAAGACGCCTGGAAGGCGATGGAAATCCGCTAGAGTGGGCGGTAGTGGAACCATCGAACTGCCGTTAAGAGGCGCGGAGAATTCGAAATGGCGATCCGCCGCCGCGATTTCCTGAAGAGCACAGCCGCTGCTGCCGCATCGCTTGGCCTGCCCCGGCTTGCGCGCGGCGCTGAAGCCGCGAGCATTTACGACCTCGAACGGTTCGGCAATGCGCGGATCCTGCACATCACCGACACGCATGCGCAGCTCAATCCGGTCTATTTCCGCGAGCCCAGCGTCAATATCGGCATCGGCGAGATGGCGGGACGGCCGCCGCATCTGGTCGGCCGCGCCTTCCTCGACCATTTCGGCATCCGGCCCGACAGCGCGGACGCCTATGCTTTCACCTGCTTCGAGTTCGAGAAGTCCGCAGGCCGCTTCGGCAAGCTCGGCGGCTTCGCCCATCTGAAAACGCTGGTCGATCGGTTGCGCAACGATGCCGGCGAAAAACATTCCATGCTCATCGATGGCGGCGATCTGTGGCAGGGCACGGGGCTCGCCAACATCATGCAGGGCCGCGACATGGTCGAGGCCGCCAACCTGCTCGGCATCGAGGCGATGACCGGCCATTGGGAATTCACCTATGGCGAGCAGGCGCTGCGCGACAATCTCGAGCGCTTCAAGGGCGAGTTCCTGGCACAGAACGTCTTCCTGACCGAGGAAGCCGCGTTCAACGACGCCCGCGCCTTCGACAAGGCCACCGGGCGCGTGTTCAAGCCGTCGATAATCAAGGAGCTTGGCGGTCATCGCGTCGCGATCATCGGCCAGGCCTTTCCTTACGTGCCGATCGCGCATCCCAAGCGCTTCACGCCGGACTGGACCTTCGGCATCCGCGAGGAAGAACTCCAGAAGCATGTCGACGGCCTGCGCCACACCGACAAGGTCGATGCCGTCATCCTGCTGTCGCACAACGGCATGGACGTCGACCTCAAGCTCGCAAGCCGCGTCACAGGCATCGACGTCATCCTCGGCGGCCACACCCATGATGCGATCCCGCAGCCAGTCGCGGTCAAGAACGCGAGCGGCACGACGCTCGTCACCAATGCCGGCTCCAACGGAAAATTCTTAGGCGTGCTGGATCTCGCGCTCGACAAGGGCAAGGTCAGCGATATCAGGTACCATCTACTGCCGGTCTATTCCGAGCTGCTGAAGCCCGATCCCGCCATGGCCGAGCTGATCGGCCGGTTGCGCGCACCGCACGTGACCGACTGGTCGGAGAAGATCGCAGCGGCCGATCGCCTCCTGTATCGCCGCGACAATTTCTCCGGCCCCGTCGACGAGTTGATCTGCGCCGCACTGCGCAGCGAGCTCGATGCCGAGGTCGCGCTGTCGCCGGGCTTCCGCTGGGGTGTCACCGCGCTGTCCGGCCAGGCGCTGACCATGGAGGACGTGCTCGCGGAAACCGCGATCACCTATCCCGAGACCTATGTCCAGGAGATGACCGGCAGTCAGATCAAGAACGTGCTGGAAGACATCTGCGACAATCTCTTCAACGCCGATCCCTATTACCAGCAGGGCGGCGACATGGTGCGCGCCGGGGGGCTCACCTATACCTGCACGCCGACGGCCGCGATCGGCAGCCGGATCTCGGAGCTCAAGCTCAATAGCGGCAAGGCGCTGAGCGCGAACCACCGTTACAAGGTCGCGGGCTGGGCCTCGGTCAACGGCCAGCAAGGCGCGCCGGTGTGGGATGTCGTCGGCAAATATCTGCGCTCGGGCCGGCTGACGCCGGAGCGGCTCGGCTCCGGTGTGACGCTGAAAGGCGTCGACGGCAATCCAGGCATTGCAGGACAGGGATGACGCGGGCGCAAACATTTGGCGCGATGCTGCTGGCGTTGCTTGTCTGGACGGCAATGCCGCCGGTCTTGAGCGAGAAGGCTTTGGCGCAGCAGGTGCCGCTGCAGGACAAGCCGTTCGCCGAGCACAAGATCGTGCTCCAGCTTTCCGATGGCGATGCCAGGAAACAGGCGCTGGTGCTCAGCGTCGCCAACAATCTCCTGAAGTTCTACGACCCGGACAAGGTCGCGATCGAAGTCGTGGCATTCGGACCCGGCATCGACCTGTTGCTTGCCGGTAGCGAGCGTCGCAAGCAGGTCGAAAGCCTGGTTGCGCAGGGCGTGCGCTTCGACATTTGCCTCAACACCGTCGACACGATCGAGCGGGAGACGGGCAAGCGGCCGGACTTCATCCCTTCCGCGACACCGGTGCAAGTCGGGGTCGGGCAGATCCTGTTTTTGGCGGAGAATGGGTACACGCTGGTGAGGCCGTAGTCGCTCCCCGCGACGCTCTCCCCGGTCCCCGATAAGCCGAAGCATCGAATTCGGAATTCGTGGCATGCGGCCGCGACACATTCGCTGTCATTCCCCGCGAAAGCGGGGAATCCAGTACGCCGCGGTTTCTCCGTACCCCTCGCCGTCTCTGGAATACTGGATCGCCCGCCTTCGCGGGCGATGACAGTCGTGGTGGGGCGGCGGCATGATGACGGCTCTTGGATCGAACCCAGCTCTGCCGGCTGCCCGGAGAGACGCCGAGCGACACCGCGTCGCAATAAAAATCTTCTAAATCTTCCTGTCTGCACAGTGAATTGCTTCTCTTTCCGGCCCGCGACGTAGTAGAATTTCGAAATCAGTT
This sequence comes from Bradyrhizobium sp. AS23.2, assembly GCF_001908185.1. Lineage (GTDB taxonomy): Bacteria > Pseudomonadota > Alphaproteobacteria > Rhizobiales > Xanthobacteraceae > Bradyrhizobium. The sequence goes on along the minus strand of NZ_LGHM01000274.1, from coordinate 11,434 downwards.
CACGCCGGATCTCTTGCCATGATCTTTCGCCAATTGTTCGACAGCGTATCAGGCACCTACAGCTATCTCCTGGCAAGCCGCGCCGGCGGCGAGGCTCTGATCCTCGATCCCGTGCTCGAGAAGGTCGACCGCTATTGCCAGTTGCTGCGCGAGCTCGACCTCAAGCTGGTCAAGGCGGTCGACACCCACCTGCATGCCGACCACGTCACCGGGCTCGGCGAGCTGCGCGACCGCACCCATTGCATGACCGTCATGGGCGACCAGACCAAGGCCGACGTGGTGGCGATGCGGGTCGCCGACGGCGACAAGGTGACGATCGAAGGCCTGTCGCTCGACGTGATGTACACGCCGGGCCACACCGACGATTCATATTCCTATCTGATGGGCGATCGCGTCTTCACCGGCGACACGCTGCTTATCCGCGGCACCGGCCGCACCGATTTCCAGAACGGCTCGTCGCGCGCGCAATACGACTCGATCTTCAACCGTCTGCTCAAGCTTCCGGACGAGACGATGGTGTTCCCGGCGCACGACTACAAGGGCGACACCGTCTCAACGATCGGCGAGGAGAAGCGCTACAATCCGCGGCTCCAGGTGCGGTCGGTCGACGAATATATCGAGCTGATGGCCAATCTGAAGCTGCCCAACCCGAAGATGATGGACGTCGCAGTGCCCGCCAATATGCGGGTCGGCTTGCATCAGGAGGAGCTGGAGAAAGAGGGCCGCGCGCTCAGCGCGGTCGAGGCGATCCGCTCGCTCGGCCGGCCCGACATCCTCCTGGTCGATTTACGCGAGACCAACGAGCGGATGAAGCACGGCATGCTCGAAGGCGCGCTGCATACGCCCTACCCGAGCGTCGAAGAGAGCCTGAAGCCCGGCGGCATGCTGCGCGAGGTCGTGGCCGCCACCGGCCGCCGCGTCGTGTTCTTCTGCGCCTTCGGCGAGCGCTCGGCGATGGCCGTCGCCGCCGCCAAGGAGGCCGGTCTTTCCAACACCGCCCATATCGCCGGCGGCATCGATGCCTGGAAGAAGGCAGGCGGGCCGGTCGTGCACGGCTGAGGCCCCGTCCAGGACTTGAGGACCAAGATCTGCGGGCCAAGATCTGAAGGCCAAGACTTGAGAAACCGGGCTTGAGAAAAGTCAGGAACCGCACATATTTTGCGGGTAGAAGCGGATGACGCATCACCATCCGGGATCAACCATGGCCAAGACCGGCAAGCCAAACAAGCCGCCCAAAATTGCGGACAGCAAGACCGCGGACGACAAGGCGAAGAAGCCGCTACCGCCGCGCGCCACCGACGACGACGATTACGAGGACGGCGACATCGCGACGCCGAAGCGGGATCGGGACGGCAACGACGACGAGCCGTTGTGAGGGGTGAAGCCCCACTCTCCGATGTCGTCCCTGCCTAGTGCGCAATTGCGCACGGGGCGCAGGGACCCATAACCCCAGGGAGAAGTTTGACGAGGATCGCCGTTCGGTACTGCGACCTATCACAATCGAGATATCACGCGGTATGGGTCCCGGCGCCCCGTGCGCAATTGCGCACTAGGCCGGGACGACAGGCGGATAGAGCCCCCGCCGCACTACCTGCCATGCGCCTGCGTTCATGGACAAATAACCGCTCTTCCCGATAGTTTGCGCTCTCTCAAGGACGTGAAACGGAACTGCAATGGCCGATGTTCTCGCCGCACCGCAGCAAGGCAAGGCGGACAGCGCGCTACGTACGCTGACGGGAATCTCGATCGCGCATTGGGTCAGCCATTTCCATCTACTGGTGCTGCCGATGCTGTTCCCGTTCCTGAAGGAGAAGCTCGGCGTCGGCTATATCGAGCTCGGCTTCGCGCTCACCGTGTTCGCGGTGGTGTCCGGCCTGACGCAGGCGCCGACCGGCTATCTCGTCGACCATCTTGGCGCGCGGAAGATCCTGCTGATCGGGCTGGCGCTCGGCGGCTTTGCGCTGATCCTGCTCGGCCTGCACCTCAGCTACGTCTCGCTGATCGCCTGCGCCGTGCTGCTTGGGCTCGCCAACAGCGTCTATCATCCCGCCGACTACGCGATCCTCGCCGAGCACATGGACGAGGCGCGGATGGGCCGCGCCTTCTCGATCCACACCTTTGCCGGCTATCTCGGCGGCGCGGTGGCGCCGGCGATCGTTGCCGCGCTGGTCACCGTCTCCGGCGGCACGGGTGCGCTGATCGCATCGGGCGCGATCGGCGTGCTGGTGGCGCTGCTGCTGGTCGTCATGAACATTCCCGATGCCGGCGCGCACAAGAAGAAGCCAGGCGCAGCGAATGCGCCAAAGCGGGCCGTCATCACGCCGGCGCTGATCATGCTCACCGTGCTGTTCACGCTGCTCAGCCTGTCCGTCGCCGGCATCAACAATTTCGGCGTGGTCGCGCTGATGAGCGGGTATGGCGCATCCTATTCGGCCGCCAATGTCGCGCTGACGGCGTTCCTCGGCGCCAGCGCTGCGGGCGTGCTCGCGGGCGGCTTCCTCGCCGATTACACTGCACGCCACGGCTATGTCGCCGCGGCGTGCTTTGCCGCAAATGCGGCGATCGTGCTGCTGATCGCGCTGGTGACGCTGCCGGGCTGGGCCTTGACGGCCACGATGACGGCCGCAGGCTTCCTCTCCGGCGTGATCGCACCTTCGCGGGACATGCTGGTGCGCAATGCGGCGCCTCCCGGCGCGGCGGGGCGTGCGTTCGGCATCGTCTCCACCGGCTTCAATCTCGGCGGCATCGTCAGCCCGCTGCTGTTCGGCTGGATCATGGACCAGAACGCGCCGCACTGGGTGTTCGGCGCTTCTGTGATCTTCATGGTCGCGACCGTGGTGCTGTCGCCGTTCACGGAGCGGAAGCCGCAAGGCAAGGCGAATTGAACCCGGTATCGCTACGAATTCAACTGTCGTCCCCGCCTAGTGCGCAATTGCGCACGGGCGCGGGGACCCATAACCACAGGGAGAAGTCACGGCGCGAGGCTGGTAACTCCGAGTCCTAGCCAAACTACTCCCTGTGACGAGCGCAAGCGCTCGCACGGGGGGGTCCCGGATCAGCGCTCACTGCGTTCGCTTGTCCGGGACGACGAGCCGATAAGAACCAAACACAACAAAAAAACGGGAGGAAACACCATGAGCACCCCTGATCTCGTGATCCGCGGCGGCACCATTGCGGATGGCCGCGGCGGCGAGCTGTTCGAGGCTGACGTCGCCATCACAGGCGGCAAGATCAGCGAGGTCGGGAAGGTCTCGGCCAAGGGCCGCGAGGAGATCGACGCACGCGGCAAGTTGGTGACGCCGGGTTTCGTCGACGTGCACACCCATTATGACGGCCAGGTCACCTGGAGCCAGGACATCACGCCGTCGTCGCAGAACGGCGTCACCACCGCGATCATGGGCAATTGCGGTGTGGGCTTTGCGCCGTGCAGGCCCTCCGACCACACCCGCCTGATCCAGCTCATGGAGGGCGTCGAGGACATTCCCGAGCCCGTGCTCAGCGCCGGCATTCCCTGGGCGTGGGAGAGCTTTCCGGACTACATGAACTGGCTTTCCAAGCGCGACTTCGACATCGATGTCGGCGCGCAGCTGCCGCATGCCGCGCTGCGCGTCTATGTCATGGGCGAGCGTGGCGCGCGCCGCGATCCCTCGACCGCCGAGGACAATGCGGCGATGGCGAAGCTCGCAGGCGAGGCGGTGCGCTCGGGCGCGCTCGGCTTTTCGACCTCACGCACGCTCAACCACCGCACCTCGACCGGCGATTTCACGCCGACGCTGAAGGCGGGCGAGGACGAGCTCACCGCGATTGCCGGCGCGATGCACCGCGAGGGCCGCAGCGTGCTGCAATTCGTGCTGGATCTGTCCACCATCCACGAAGACCTGCCGATGATGCTGCGGGTGGCGGATACCACGAAATGCCCGATCTCGTTCTCGATCACGCAGAACGACAAGTCGCCGCAACGCTGGCGCCAGACGCTGGACGAGATCAATGCGGCAGCCAGGCGCGGCCTTTCCATCACCGCGCAGATCGCCGCGCGTCCCGTCGGCCTGCTGCTCGGCCTCGAGCTGTCGCGCAATCCGTTCCAGACCCATCCGAGCTACAAGGCAATCGCGCATCTGCCGCTGAAGGAGCGGCTGGCGCGACTGCATCAGAGCGAGGTGCGCAAGGCGATTTTGAGCGAGACGGCGACCGCGACCGACGATCCGCTGTTCTTCCGGCCCAACTACGACAAGATGTTCCTGCTCGGCGATCCCCCGGATTACGAGCAGCCGCCGGAGAACGCGCTGGGCCCGCAGGCGCGCAAGCAGGGCCGCCAGCCGGAGGAGCTCGCCTATGATGCGATGCTCTCGGACGAGGGCCGCGGCATGCTGTATGTGCCGTTCCTAAACTATTCCGACGGCAATCTCGATGCGACGCGCGAGATGCTGATCGATCCGCAATCGGTGCCCGGTCTCTCCGACGGCGGCGCGCATTGCGGCATCATCTGCGACGCCAGCTTCCCGACCTATCTGCTGACGCACTGGACCCGCGACCGCAAGCGCGGCGAGAAGCTCACGATTCCCTTCGTGGTCGCCGTACAGTCACGCAAGACCGCACTGTCGGTCGGCCTCACCGATCGCGGCCTGATTGCGCCCGGCTACAAGGCCGACGTCAACGTGATCGACTACGACCGCCTGCACCTGCATCCGCCGAAGGTGCATTACGATTTGCCGGTCGGCGGGCGGCGGCTGTTGCAGGATGTCGACGGCTATGAAGCGACCATCGTGTCGGGCGTGGTGACGCGGCGACAGGGTGAGGCGACGGGACGCCGGCCAGGCAAGCTGATTCGTGGCGCGCAGGGGATGGTGCAGTAGGCCTAGCTGTACTTGAGGCGCGAAGGCGCCTCACAGATCTCGGTGTCGTCCCCGCGCACGCGGGGACCCATAACCCCAGGAAGAAGTTGTGGCGCGAAACTGGTAACCCCGAGCCTTCGCCAAACTATTCCCTGTGGTTATCGCGACGAGCGCAAGCGCTCGCGCGGGGGTCCCGGATCGGCGCTCCGCTTGTCCGGGACGACAGTTGTGATTGGGGCTGGCAGCGCCGCCCCTCACGTCGGCGAAACCGCGCCTTTCAGCGCCGCGGCCTGCGGGGCAGCGCCACGGGTCAGCCTGGCTTTTTCCGTGTTCGGCCAGAGCAGGAGCAGACCAATGACACCGGAGCCAACCATCACCACCGCGTTGATGGTGAAGCCGGTCATGTAGCCGTCGAGCATGCTGCCGGCGCGCTGGATCACTGTGCCCATCACGCTCGGCGCGATGATGCCCGAGAGCGTGTAGAGCGCGCCGTAGATCGCGATCACCGCGCCGCGCTGCGACGCCGGGGTGAACTCGCCGAGCATCGGCGGGCAGACGACATAGATCGCGCCGCACAGGCCCGAGCCGACGACGAGCAGCGCGATCTGCAAGCCCGCGCCCTGCACATGCGGCATCATCGCCAGGGTCAGGCCGCCGATGACCAGCGGCACCGAGCCGAGCACGCCGCGCGAAACGCGCGTGGTGTAACCGCGCGCCATCATCACCTGCGAGATCCACCCCGTAAGGAGGACGATGGTGGCGCCGAACACCCAGGGCAGGATCGAGATGAAGCCGGCCTGGCTCTGCGAGAAGCCAAGACCCTTGATGATGAAGGGCGTGAACCAGGTGAGCCCCAGCGACAGCGCCCAATAGGCGCCGAAGGTGGCGATCGCGCAGCCGAGGAAGGTGCGTGAGGTCAGAAGCTGCACGTAAGGGATCTTCGGCTCCGTGACAGCGAGAACCTGGGTGTCCTCCAGCGGGCCCTCCTTGCCGAGCGCGAGCCAGGCACAGACCCAGATCAGGCCGACGACGCCGAGCGCGCCGAAGGCGTAGTGCCAGGAGTGATTGACGATGACCCAGTTGAGCGCCGGCACGGCGAGGATGACGCCGAAGGCCGAACCCTGCGACAGGATCGCGGTCGGCAACGTGCGCTTCTCGTCCGGAAACCATTTGTAGATGGCGTGCGCGGCGACCGAGAAGGCCGGCCCTTCGCCTGCGCCCAGCACGATGCGGCAGATCAGCAGCGTCGTGAAAGAGACGGTGCCGACCATCGGAAACTGCGCCAGCGCCCAGATCACCGCCAGCGTTAGCAGCACCCAGCGCGTCGGCACCTTGTTGACGATGAAGCCGACCACGATGGCCGAGATCGAGAACAGGAAGAAGAACGAGGAGCCGAGCAGGCCGAATTGCTCGGCGTTAAGCTTCAAATCGGTCATGATCGGCACGCCGGCGAGACCGACGACGATCTTGTCGGCAAAGTTCACGACCATGAAGAGAAAGAGGAGAAAAGTGACGGTCCAGGCGCCCTTTGGCGTTTCCTTTGTCATTGCCTTGGACACCCCTGCCGTCTTGCCCGCCGCATCGGGCGTTCCCTGAGCGCTCATCATTCTCCCCACATCTCTTTTTTGGCACTTTTTGATTTGGCCGTCCTGGGAGCTAACAACGGGTTCGAGGCCAACGCAACCCCGGCATTTCCACGGCAAGTGTGCTACGCAGCATTGAGTCAATTCCGTCCGGCGCCATCGATCGTGCTGAGTATCCGAAACCTCTCGAAAACCTTCTCCTCGGCCGGCGAACCGGTCCATGTGCTGCGCGGCGTCGATCTCGACCTCAAAGCCGGCGAGCGCGTCGCGTTGACCGGCGAATCCGGCAGCGGCAAGAGCACGTTGCTGCACCTGATCGCCGGGCTCGACGCCGCCGACGGCGGCACAATCCTCCTGGAGGACACCGAGGTCACTGAGCTCTCGGATGCGGGGCGCGCCGGCTTGCGGCGCGACCGGATCGGCCTCGTTTTTCAGCAGTTCAACCTGATCCCGAGCCTGTCGGTCGCTGACAACCTCGCCTTCCAGGCGCGAATCGCCGGCCGGCATGACCCCGCCTGGTCCAGGGAGCTGATCGAGCGGCTCGGGCTCGGCAGCCTGCTCAAGCGCTATCCGGAGCAATTATCGGGCGGGCAGCAGCAGCGCGTCGCGATCGGCCGGGCGCTGGCGACAAAGCCCTCGCTGCTGCTTGCGGACGAGCCGACCGGTAATCTGGATGAGGCCACCGCTGACGACGTGCTGGCGCTGACGCGCGACCTCGTCGCGCGCACCGGCTGCGGCTTCCTGATGGTGACCCACAGCCTGCATCTGGCCGCCACGCTCGACCGCCACCTCATCTTGCATGCGGGGCGGATCGCATGAGACGCGCGCTGTGGGTCCTCGCGGTGCTCTTGAGCCATTGGCGGCGGCACAAGATGCAGTTCGCAACGCTCCTGATCGGGCTGATCGCGGCGACCGCGCTGTGGAGCGGCGTACAGGCGATCAACCAGCAGGCCCGCAACGCCTATGACCGCGCCGCGGCGACGTTCGGCGGCGTGCGCACGGCAATGCTGGTCGCGCCTGATACCGCGACCTTTCCGCAGGAGCTGTTCGTCAGGCTGAGGCGCGCGGGCTGGCCGGTCTCGCCGGTGCTGGAAGGCCGCATCCAGGTCAACGGACACTCGGTGCGGCTGCTCGGGATTGAGCCGATCACGCTGCCGGCCGACGTCGGCAATGCGCCGCGCCTTGGCGCCTCGGATCTGAGCGGCTTCGTCGCGCCGCCGGGCCAGACGCTGGTGGCGCAGGAGACGCTGGCCGATCTGCAGGAGCAGGAGGGCGCAGCACCGCCGATCAGCAGCGGCGCAAAGCTGCCACCGCTGCACGTGCTGCCGCAGCTCGTGCCCGACGTGCTCGTGGTCGACATCGGCGTGGCGCAGCGGCTGCTGAACAAGCCGGACCAGGTCTCGCGGCTCCTGATCGGCAAGCCGAAGGGCAAACCCGCACCACTGGCCAGCATCGTCGGCGACCGGCTGCAGCGGGTCGAGCCGAATGCGGAGACGGAGCTGGAGCGTCTCACCGACAGCTTCCATCTCAATCTCACCGCGTTCGGCCTGCTGTCATTCTTCGTCGGCCTCTTCATCGTCAACTCGGCCGTCGGCCTCGCTTTCGAGCAGCGGCTGCCGATGCTGCGCACGCTGCGCGCCTGCGGCGCGTCGGCGCGGCTGGTCAACACGGTACTGGTGATCGAGCTGGTGGTGCTGGCACTCATCGCCGGCCTGATCGGGCTCGCCTGCGGCTATTTCATCGCGGCGGCGCTGTTGCCCGACGTGGCAGCGTCGCTGCGCGGGCTCTATGGCGCGCAGATTCCAGGGCAGCTTGCGCTGCGACCGGAATGGTGGCTCGCCGGCATCGGCATCAGCATCGCCGGTGCGATCGTCGCGGCCGCGACCAGCCTGATCAAGGCGATCAGGATGCCGGTGCTGGCAACGGCGCAGCCGCGCGCCTGGCAACAGAGGCAGCGCCGATGGCTGATCCTGCAAAGTCTTGCTGCCTGTGCCGTGTTCGCGGTCGCGCTGCTGCTGCTCCACTACGGCGTGTCGCTGATCGCGGGCTTCGGCGTGCTGGCGGCGCTGATGCTGGGCGCGGCGCTGATCCTGCCGGCGCTGCTCGAAATCCTCCTGCTCGTGGGCCAGCGCACCGCACGCAAGCCGCTCGCGCAGTGGTTTTGGGCCGACAGCCGGCAACAGCTCTCCGGGCTGTCGCTGGCGCTGATGGCGCTGCTGCTCGCCCTCGCCGTCAATGTTGGCGTCTCCACCATGGTGGAAACCTTCAGCCGCACCTTCATCGGCTGGCTCGACGGGCGGCTTGCGGCCGACGTCTACGTCAGCGCTTCCGACAATGCGCAAGGCGTTGCGATCCGCAACTGGCTGAAGGAGCGCAGCGACGTCCAGGCGATCCTCTCGGGCGGGCGAGCCGAAGCGCAAGTTGAGGGACAGCCGGTTGAATTGCTCGGCCTGCCCGACCACGCGCTCTATCGCGAGCGCTGGCCGCTGCTGGAGACCGCGCCACGCGCCTGGACGCAGCTCGTGCCCGGCAATGCCGCCTTCATCAGCGAGCAGTTGAGCCGCCGCCTCAACGTCCGTGTCGGCGATGTCATTGAGGTGCCGGCGCCGGGCGGGACCTGGGAGCTCGACATCGTCGGCATCTATGCCGACTACGGCAACCCCAAGGGCCAGCTCGCCGTCAATGTCGCGGCGCTGATCCGGCACTTCCCGCAAACGCCGCAGACGCGGATCGGCCTCATCGTCGCAAAGGAGAATATCCCCGGCCTGATCGCGGCGCTGCACAAACAGTTCGCGCTCGACGACCGCAGCGTCGCCGACCAGGCAACGGTGAAGGCGGAGTCGATCCGCATCTTCAACCGCACCTTTGCGGTCACTTCCGCCTTGAATGCGTTCACGCTCGGCGTCGCCGGCATCGCCTTGCTGACCAGCCTTCTGACGCTGGCGAATTCCCGCCTGCCACAGCTTGCGCCACTCTGGGCGATCGGCATCACGCGCCCGCGCCTTGCGGCGATCGAGTTGACCAAGACGCTATCGGTAGCGCTGTTCACATCGCTGTTGGCGGTGCCGCTCGGGCTCTTGGTGGCGTGGTGCCTGATCGCGATCGTCAATGTGAAGGCGTTCGGCTGGCGGCTGCCGTTCCATGTGTTTCCGCTGCAACTGGCCGAGCTGGTCGCGGTAGCGCTGTTTGCCTCGCTGCTGGCCGCGCTGCTGCCGGTCGCGCGGCTGGCGCGGATGCAGCCGACAAACCTCGTCAAGGTGTTCGCCGATGAGCGCTGAGAGGATATCGCGGCGCATGTTCGCCGGCGGCATCGCCGCGCTCGCTCTCGCGCGCCGCGCCGGGGCGCAAGGCTATGCCGGGCTCGGCGAGACGGCCGACGGCTTTGCGAAGGTGTTGCCGGGCAAGGCGTTCACCTTCCCCGCCGATCACGGACCGCATCCGGAGTTTCGCATCGAGTGGTGGTATCTCACGGCGAACCTCGTCGATGCCAACGGTGCCGCCTGCGGCCTCCAATGGACGCTGTTCCGCCAGGCGACGCAGCCGGGCCCGCAAGCCGAGGGCTGGGCCAATCAGCAGGTCTGGATGGGACATGCCGCGGTGACGCGCGCGGATACTCATCGCTTCAACGAAGCGTTTTCACGCGGCGGGATTGGGCAGGCCGGCGTCACGACAAAACCGTTTGCGGCCTGGATCGACGATTGGGAGATGAAAGGATCCGAACGCACCGGCGATCTCACGTTGGCGCCAGTGACGCTGAAGGCGTCCGGCACAGACTTCAGCTATTCGCTCACGCTCGAAGCTGATCGTCCTGTGGTGCTGCAAGGTGACGGCGGCTACAGCCGCAAGTCGGAGCGCGGGCAGGCATCGTATTATTACAGCCAGCCGTTCTACCGCGCGCGCGGCACGCTCACCGTCGACGACAAGCCGGTCGATGTCTCCGGCCAGGCCTGGATGGACCGCGAATGGAGCAGCCAGCCGCTCGATGCCGACCAGACCGGCTGGGACTGGTTCTCATTGCATCTGCCGGGCGACGAAAAGCTGATGCTATACCGGCTGCGCCAGAAGGATGGTCGCGCCAACCTGCTTGGCAACTGGATCACGCCTGATGGCCGCTCCGCCGAAATCAAGGACGCCAGGAACAGCCTCACGCCGCTGGCGACGACCGACATCGGCGGCCGCAAGATACCGACGTCGTGGCGCGTGAACCTTCCCGCCCGTGGTCTTGCCATCGAGACCACGCCGCTCAACCCGCGAAGCTGGATGGGAACCGGCTTCTCCTATTGGGAGGGGCCGATAAGCTTTGCAGGCAGCCACACGGGAATCGGCTATCTGGAGATGACGGGATACTGACATCAGCAATGGGGAAAGCTGCGATGTACCATGATACGGCGATCGTCACCTGCCTTGCCGTGGCATTCTATTTCTTCACCTCGACGCAGGTCGCGCGTGCGCGAGCCCGCTACGGCGTGAAGCTGCCGTCGATATCGGGCAATGCGGATTTCGAACGCATATTCCGCATCCAGATGAATACGCTGGAATGGATGCCGATCTTCCTGCCGTCGCTGTGGCTGTTCGCGATCTACATCAGCGACGCCGCCGCGGCAGCGGTGGGCCTCGTCTGGATCATCGGCCGCATCGTGTATTTCTTCGGCTATCGCGAGGCCGTCGCCAAGCGCAGCCCGGGTTTCGCGATCCAGGCGTTTGCCTGCATTGTCCTCTGGTTGGGCGCAACCGGCGCCGTGGTGTGGCGCGCGCTCCATCCCTGAAACGCAAAAAAATGCCGCGCATCAGCGCGGCATTTCGCTTGATCGAGGCAACCGCTACTTCGTCAGCGGGCAGCCGCTTTCCTGGACGGTGTAGAACGCGTGGTCGCCGGGGACCACCGCGATCTGCTTGTAATAGTCCCACGGCTTCTTCGATTCCGAGGGCTTCTTGACCTCGAACAGATACATGTCGTGGACCATGCGGCCGTTCTCGAGCACCTTGCCCTTGGCGAAGGCGTCATCGACCGGCAGCTCC
>NZ_LGHM01000273.1 GCF_001908185.1 Bradyrhizobium sp. AS23.2 | reverse complement strand
CGAAAAGACGGCCCGAAATTACCGCGCCGTCGTCACTCTCGCCGCAATCGTCCTATGGATGCGATAAGTGTCCACACCGCCTAGGGCTTGCTAGGGCTTGCAGGATCCAGCCTCCTGCAACGCGCAAAAATTCGTAAGCGACATAGGTGGTCAGCACCGGCCAACGCGAGGGACCATCCTCAGAACCACAAACCGGGCAACCGCACCAGTTTCGCACCAGAAACGGCGTGATCGAACCGCAACGAACGCGATCGAACTCGAACGAAAATACAGCAAAATCAACGAACCTGATCGATAGTCTGCCGCTCATAACGGCCTGGTTGCTGGTTCGAGTCCTGCCGCACATATCGGGAAATCGCCCGCGCTAGATTTTTGACTAGTCTCCTTCACCCCTGCGGCTCTGAAGGGCGCCATTACTGAACGCCGCGTGATAGCTCGCCACTAGGTGGGCTTCTTTTCTGCTCAACCTTCCAGGGTGTTCTTTGAGTCAACCGCCAACTGCAGCTGCCCAGCTGAAGTCATAATGAGCACTCAACAGCTTCATTGCGACAACAGCGACGAGAACGCAGATGATTTGCAACAACGTTCTGGTCGAGAACACTCTATTGAAGAGCGTCATGATGCCGCCTTCTAGCGCTGGTGACCGAGCCGGATTCCAAGCTTGAGCGCCTTTTGGCGGAGTGAGCCTTCGGAGCGCTTTGTGAGCTTCGCAATTTTTGCAACCGGAGTCTTCGCTTTCGAATGAGCGCGCAGCTCCTTCACGTCAGCCTTTGTGTATTCGCGACGCACAGGCTTCTTCTTCGTAGCCGTCTTCTTTGCCTTCTTCGCCACTTTTGGCTCCTCGATTCGAGAGTGGGCGTACTAGCACAGCCGCATTGAGGCGCAACTCTCCATCAGTTGACTCTATATGCTGGTCCGGTTTTGTGTGCCTCTCTCAGCAGATGCGGCCGATTTACTCATGCCGCCGAATTCTGACAGAAGCGCGATGATGCGGTGGTGGGCGGACGAGTTCAACCGGCTAAGGGAGCACGGTTGTGTCATCAAAATGAGTGCCTGAGGAAAAGCGCGTTCAAGGCGAGGTTTCTCCCTTAAGTCGCACGTCCATTAGTTCGACATGTTGGTATCAAGGAGCGCCAGAAGTGAGCGCACTACTACTAGTCGCCGACGTCCGATCGTTGTCGTGACGATACGCCCAGCTCGTATCAACTCGTAAAGCTTCGTGCGTCCCAAGCTGGTCACTACGCATGCATCGTCAATCGTGCAGGTTAGCCGCTGGGTGAATGGCATCGTGCTCGGTTCTGCGGCTTTCGGAGCGGATAGACTGATTTGTGACGGTTGTCCGCCAGTTTTCTCTCGTCGATTGTATCTCACGTTGCCCTCCTATTCGCACAAAGCTCGACAGGACGAGAGTTGATTGTGCGACGAGCAACGTCAATGCGAACATCCGAGGGCGCTCGCGTACGACAGCGCACGTTAGCGGCCGTTTGAATATTTCCGGACACCAAGGGCGACAGGAAATTTCTCGCGAATGCGCCAGCCACAGTGAAGCATCGCGCCGAGGCTAGTCTGCTAATGTCGGCAGCAAATTTCCCAAGCGTTCGCCGCTGTTCACCAGCGTCTTATTCAACCGTTATTCAACGAACGCGGCTGATGGCTACCTAAGTGCCTGAGTTTGCTGGCGCTCCCTAGGGGAATCGAACCCCTGTTTCAGCCTTGAGAGGACCAGGGACGGTCTCAGAAAATGCGTTCGAGAAGGGATGGGCCGCGGCAACAGATGCCGAACAGAGTCTGGGGCCAAAACCGGTGCTGAGCTTCTGTCTCGCGATCGACCTGCAATCACAATTGAGTCATCACGCCATCGCCAACCTACGCTGCGACCTACCTCCCACTGCTTCCACGTCGCTTCCACGAGCGAAAATTGAGCATAGAGTTGGAACAATGAAAAGCCCTTGAAATCGATCTGATTTCAAGGGCTTGCCAACTGGTTGCGGGGACAGGATTTGAACCTGTGACCTTCAGGTTATGAGCCTGCTGATCGCCGAAAGGGTTATTCAACACGCTGGCCCGCGCGCCAGCCCATCTCCCAGAAGTCTGTCTCGAGTCGGGTGGCTTCCTTGAAGATCGCAATCAGCTCTGCCTCGCGGGCCGGCGTGGCGTAGCGATCGGCGAGATGCTCCAGGTGCGCTCGCGCTTTCGCCGCGACCTCCTGGTACGGCACGCCGGCGTACTCGGCGATCCAAACGCGATAGGAGTTCGTCACAGCGTCCGCAGTGGGTCGCGAGGCGAGCCGCGTTGCGATCTCCGCGTACCCGATCACGCAGGGGGCAAGCGCCACCTTGAGTGCCAGGAGATCGCCGCGCATTCCTGCGTCGAGCACGTAGCGTGTATAGGCCAGCATCTCGACCGCCGGAGGGGTTTGCTCAAGGTCGCTCGGGGACAGACCCCAACCGGCACAGAGCTTCACATGCAGGTTCATCTCGACATCAAGGATGGCCGAAAGGCCGGCCGCTGCTTCACGCATGTCGGCAAGTTTGGGCGACTTGTAGACTGAGAGCGCGTAGGCGCGAGCAAACTCGATGAGGAACAGGTAGTCTTGAACGAGGTAGTGACGAAACGCCGTTTCGGGGAGCGAGCCGTCTGCCAATCCGCTCGTGAAGGGATGCTCGGTGTAGGCCCGCCACTCAGCGGATGCTTCTATCTTTAGACGCTCGAAGAAACTCACGACTTTTTTCGCCTGGCTTGCTTTTCCATGAACGTCTCGGCTCGCTACCGATAGCGCATTGCGAACCGCGTGGACGCTGACCTTGACAGGTCGCCGCGATCAGCCGGTACGACGGCGTAGGGATTGGCTTGCCGTCGTTCGCCGGGACTGACTTGTGTTCTCACGTTATCACGAACAGAAGGCACATGCCCTCGATTGCAGACGAACCGCACCAGTTTCGCACCAGAAACGACCCGCACGAAGCGCAGCGAACGTGGTCGAATTCCAAGAAAAGCGCAGGAAAATCAACGAAGCTGATCAGTATTCCGCCGCTCATAACGATGTGGTCGGGGGTCTTCTATACAGTGATACAAGTGGGTTCCTGAACTTGATCTCTGCCAGTGCAACAATCCCGCTCCAGATTCTCCGCTCCTCGGCATCCACCGTTCTGCTTTCAATTATGTCCAAATCTACGATCGATATGTAAGCGACCTGCCCCTCTTGGACTGCATGCAGCATCTTGCTGTTATGAGGCATGCGAAGACGAGGGACGTTTTTCATCGTAGATCGCGGTGTGTAAGCCCGCGTGAATTAGATCCCGACTTGATCAAATTTGTTGAAGCCCTTGCAATCGCCGATGCGAGGCGCGATCATCTCTTCGAGAATGAGCGGCTGATGAAAACTCATATTGACGCCGCCAGCGAGAAACACATCAGCGG
>NZ_LGHM01000272.1 GCF_001908185.1 Bradyrhizobium sp. AS23.2 | reverse complement strand
CGCCGCTTCGGCCTCGCGAGCAAGTCGTTCAGCCTTTAACCTCTCGCGGTTTGCATGAAACGCCGCTTGGATGCGTTCATACTCGGACATCGCTACTTTGGCACCGGTTTCCTTGAAGACCCTTTGCGCCTCACGTTGGGCGGCAGTGGGCGGCTTCCATCCGTAATTTTTATGAGCGGTCATTCCCTCCTCCTTCGGTGATAGCCGTGGGGGCTTGTTGGTTCATCGGCGGCTGAGGGACCGGAGCTTGGGCTAATGCGGCAGATGGCAGCTCACGCATCTTGGCAGCGACCTTGTCCGCATCGCGGGATCCAGCCGTCCGAACTATGAACGCCGAATGCCGCCGATTTTACGCTCGACGCGGCAACAAGGGTTCGCAGCAGTTCTGACTTCGATTCCATGATGCGAACCTCGTCATCGGCCACCTCGACGCGCTGCGCCAGGGCGTGCAGGTGATCTCGCCGATAGCCGCCGTTTTCCAACCGAATCCGTTCGCGGGCCTTGTGGGCGAACGCCCTTATCATGTCGGAGCTCACGGCCTGATTGCCTGAGCTTTCAAGCGCAAGCTGCCATGACACAGACCAGCCTTGAATGACGCCTGCGACTTCGCGGCGAACGGCCGGTTGATGACCGGCCGCCATGGGCAAGAGTGAGCTCATGGCTCAGCACGAAATGTTACCGCCGCGAGGATATGATCAGCATCATAGGCCTCTCGATTTCTTCCTCCAAAGCAGGGGTTTCTCTGATCTGCTCTCGCGATGGAGCGAACTCTTCAACGGCTTTGATTGTAAACCCGGCATGAATCAGTGCGTTAAGCGTCGTGCCGATGGTCCTATGATACTTCACCACTCCTTTTACAAACCAGTCGGTCCGGCGCTCGCCCTCGACAGCGTAGCGGTTCACAGGCCAGATCTTACGGCCGTCCTCATCCTCGATCCATCGCGGGTAGGTGGCCGCCATAAAAATCGGATGCTCGATGGTAAAGACGAAATCGGCTCCAGGCGCGAGCGACCGATGAATCATGCGGGCAAGCCGCTCGAAGTCGCGGACATAGTGAAATGTCAGGGCGCTGTAGGCGAGATCGAAAGTTCTTTCGGGCAACTCAAGTGTTTCGAGATCAGCAGTTCGGTACGTGATGGCATTGTCACTCGTGCTCCCTTTTGCGCGAGCGATCATGTTCTCGGACAGATCGATCCCAAGAACGGACGCCGCGCCCTGTTCGCGCATCCAACGCGAAGTCCAGCCGAAACCGCAACCAAGGTCGACGATCCGTTTGCCGGCCAGGTCAGGAAGCTGAGCGCGTATCGCCGGCCATTCGGGAGCGCCGGAGAGGCCCTGAACTTGTCTGGGAAGCTGGCTATAGCCAGAAAAGAAGTCCGGATTGTCGTAGATGTTTTGTGCCATGATAAACTCCATCAAACATGATGGGACGAGGCACAACTCATGCGGAAAGCCTCGTCCACGAAGGGCGAGGCCTGGGTATCGTTCCGCTGTCATATTAAAGCGGTCGACGTCCCGGCATCCCGCCTTCTGGGATGCCGGCGAACCGGGAGACTATGTGGGTATCCTTCTCGACCATGTGGAAACGATATTGTGTGATGCTGCGAACGTCAACACATCGATCTCGAAGGCTACAGAAAGCCACGGGCCCAGAGTTCGGCGCCGAGCTCGGCTATGCGATCGAGCGCGGCTGGCTGTGGAAGCACGAGAGCGGGACTTACTTGCGGCTCATGAAGACAGAGGCCGCCAGCTGAAGCGCCCCAACGAGAACCGGCCCACCGTCTCACGCGCGTCGGACGATGGACCGTTCCGGGTGGATGGCGCGAAGCTGAAAGGGTCATCGCGCCACAGACCGATATCTCAAACACCTGGCTAGAATATTCGTTCCTGTTAGGGTGGTTCGGCCAGCGGAGGCCGTCTTACTTCGGCTTCTCGATGCCAATGTTAACGGCTGCTGGAGCGCCGCAGCTTTTAGGAACCGTGAAATATCGGCGCGCGTTCTAATCGCACTTTCGGCTCTATAGGCTTTCCCAGCCTTGGCGTTGAGCAATTGAGCTTTCGGTTCGATTTAGGAAACGGCGCAATGACTGAACATTGTCTGACCATAAACGCCGCCGGACGGCAACTCGATCTGCTGAGGGGCGAAGCAAGCCGCCTCGCAAAGGGCAGCAAAATCGACTGGTGGATTGAACGCGTGGATGGCTCCACGCGCTTCTGCTTTGAGGAAGCGAAAGCCAAAGACGAGTTCGCCCAGGTCTGCGACAGCTTCGGCATTCCCTCTCGAAAGTGAAGCTCGCCGGATTCAGCAGCTTGGCCTCTTACTGAGACGACCTTGCTCCAACTTCGATCGGCTCACCATTACCTTTTCGATTTCGCTAGCAAGCTGTCTAAAATGGGCGGCGAGGTGCTCGTAAAACTCTCGCTTCTGCGGATCCGTCGCGCTTCTGGCGATCCGCTCCGCGTAGTCGGCTTCGGTGCGCATTTTCTGCGCGCTGGCTTTCATGTCCTTCATGACGCCTTACCTTGGCGGCCGCAACCGCTTCTCGCATTGGCGGGCTCTCCTGAGGGCCCCGTCTCGCCCCGCACCAGTCGGGAGTTCTTTGGCTTCCTCGCGAAGCCGTTCGGCTTCGGCAGCCAGGCGCCTTTCCAAGTTTTCCGTCTGCTTGATCCGGCGCCGGTGCGATGTCATGCGGCAACTCCTCGGGGCCCCGCCGCTTAACGTTCCCGAACTGGAACGGTTTCTAGCGCTCCCACAAATTCGGAGGAACCATGACTGCGGTGCTGATTTGACCCGCGCTGGCTCGCTTCCCCCGAGCCGGCGGAGCGGCCCCGGCGATACCCCAAGCCCCTCTGCGGGCCGGGGCCGCCTCTCCGCTCTTTGAGAGAGAGCCAAAGCTGCTGGCCATGAAAGCCCGCTAATCGACACGACTTACTTCGGTGAGATTTTATAAACATCGCCGGGCTTGAGGTTGAACTCCTCGAACATCCTTTGCTGCTCTTCCGTCAGATGCACGTTCAATAGTTCGGCCGTCCATCCTTCAGGCACAGCGGCGAGAACCAATGTCAGCGCCTGACTCGGCTTAGCCAGCGCAATCCAAATCTCCGTCGCGGGCTCTCCCGCCGACGTATCGTCCGGGGTGACCTCAACGATGGAGAAAGAGTCGCCAAATGATTCCGCCATGATCGCCACAATTGATCTGGCGTCGTTTGTTGCAATGACCGCCCTCAAGCAAGATTGTTGCAACAGCACGTAGACCACGACGCTGGTCAGCAACGCCAGCCAGATCAGCGAAACTCCGAGATAGAGCTTGTCCCGGTCCATGAGCAACGGGTGGTTTAGATCCACCCGCGCCCCTTAATGCAGATCAAGGCCCCGAACAATAAGCCAAGCCTATTTCGGCGGCTGCAACCCGGGCAATCTCAGCCACTCGCTCACCTGCGAGCCGGTCTCGCACTGGCACGCGCGCCGCAGCAGGCCCTCCCGCTCAATACCTGGGGGAGTTTCCTTGGCTTGCTCGCGCAAGCGGCTGGCCTCAACTGCCAAGCGTTCTTCCAATGATTGGATCTGCTCGATACGGCGGCGCTGCACCATGGCGCTGGTCCCTGTTTGAGTGGGGCGGGAGCGCTGTGATGGGGCGTCCTCAATCACCGATAAATGCCACGGGCCGCTCGGCGATGGTGAGGAAGCTACGCCCGGCACAGAAAGATCGCCAGCGGTATATTTCGTTCCTATCTAGGAACCATCGCGGACCTGCTCTGCCAACGATCACTTGCGCCGGTCGTGCTCGGCTCGATTGGCGGTAGCAAGTTTGTCGCGGATGTACTCTGCGAGATCTCCGACCTCGGTTTCCAGGGCTTCCCGGGTGATGCCTTGGCCCTTGGCGCCCTCGACTAGGCGGTCGACCAGTTCGTCGACGTTCTGCGAAGCGCCCCTCAGGCCGTGCTGCTCGGCTGCGTGAACGCTATTTTCGAGCCAAAAGTCTACGTATTCGCGCGCCGCCGTTGGCATGTGATGTTCCCCGTGGAGAAAGCCGTATCCCGCGTAGAGGGCGAGTTGCAATAGGAAAAACCCCGCCAGCTCAAAAGGCCGGCGGAGTTTACCCGTAGCTCAAGACACCGGGCTTCCGATCGCCGACGGAATATGTTCGGACCATGCTGCTCCTCGGGGGCGCTGTCCGAGAGGAACGTTTGGGTCCCCAGAGAGTCGGATGGCGATAATCTGCGGCGTCGCCCGATGAAAAAGCAGTCGCATACGCGATCTCGGCTCTCATCGTGGGCTTCGGTGTCTGGATCTTTGTCGCCGGCCTATCCTCAAGCTCGCCCGCCCTATGGTCCGTCGTCGCCATGGTCCCCACGTGATCGGACTCGTAAGCGCCTTTGGGCCCAGCTAACGATCCTCCCCCAGGATGGAGAAATTCGCTTGCGCGCTCTTTCTGGTTGAGGAAATTTGTGCTCTTCACCAATACGGGGGTGCGCGGTGGACGACACAGATTTCCAGTACGACCTCGAAGAAATCGTTCAGATGGATGGAGTGGGCCTAGTCACGCTGCGGACGGCGCTGCGTCGCATGCCCGACCGGATTGGTCCTCTGGGCGTGCTATATCGTGGCAAGGCAAGGTGCCGGCACTGTTCGACGCGGGGCAGATCCAGGCCTTGATCGACAAGCATCGAGCCGAACTCGAGGCAGGCAACCCGCCCGGACACCGTGAGGCCGACGAGCATGACTTCGGGTAGTGCCCCCCTCAAAACACGAATCCGGTCCATTTCGCCGCTTGCCTGGATGCTCGGCGCCTCGGCGGCCGCGAACGTCATTACCATGCTCGCCGTGCTCTACATCGCGTTCGGCACCCCCAAGGTCTACGTGACGGACGGCTACGTCGACGCCAGCGTGACCAACCGGGTCAAGGTCGAGGTCAACGACGGGACGCCGATCCGGGTTCATGTCACGCGGATGCCATGATCATCCGCGACGTAACTCGATCCGTTGTCGCTCAGAAGCCGCGGGCGCTGCGCGACGGTGATGTGGTCGAGGCCGGAAGCTGCGAGCGCCTGGTCGAGCGTAGCCGTGACGTCGGAGGCGCACATCGTCGGCCCCAATCTCCAGGCCACAATGTCGCGCGAGAAGTCGTCGAGCACTCTGGCCGCGAACGTCGTCGGGAATGCGGTTCCAGACCCGATCCGGCCTCGATCGACGATCGGTCAGTGCCTCAACACCGCCCTCGCGATAACGATCGTACCAGCGATAGAACGTGGCTCGTGGGATGCCGAGCTTGTCCAGGGGGCGCCCGGCCGGCAGGTGCGACTGCTCGACCAACCGGATAATCTCGGCCTTCTCGGAGGCGGGGGACCTCATGCCTCGTCCTCCCCATCTCTTACCCGACAGGTGAATGCGAAGCATTCACCGAGAG
>NZ_LGHM01000271.1 GCF_001908185.1 Bradyrhizobium sp. AS23.2 | reverse complement strand
CAGTGGACACTGCGAGCATTGCAACCGTCGCACACACGATCTGCTTGAGCGAAACCATGAAACCTCTCGACCGACCTGATTTGCCGCACCTTCTATAAGACAGCAGCGCCATTGAGAAGGTTCGCCCACCGAAGGTTCGCCCACCCTCGTGCTGGGCGCACGGCAGGCGCAAGTTCTTTGATCTGGCACGGCTCAGCAAGGCACCGATCGCGGCCGAGGGGGTCATACTTGGCGAACAGGACATGGGCCAGCAGCTTGGGCCCTGCACGCCCGCGCGCGATCGGGTGCGAGGGAGCCAGCGGCTGGGTGATCGCTTCGCAGGCCCGGCAGACGAGCTTCTCGCGCACGTGCTGGATCTCCTCCCGGATGATTGTGCATGAGCAAATCGCTAGAGCCAACGCATTGATCTGCCGGCATTTTGAAGAGCCTTGGCGTGATCTGGGGATGCGGATTGGGGACTGTAATTGGTGACTGTTCGTGATCATCCCGTTGAAGCACGAACGCTCACATCGAGCTCATGCGAGCCACGTTTGATCATCCGCTGCTCGCAGTGGACGCGAGGTTCCGTGCGGGCGAGAAGCGGGTACTCGACACGATCTCCTCCGTCGAGATGTCTAGTCACCGGTCGATCGACGGGGGCAGTGGCCGAGGCGGCCAATCTGTTGGCCGGAGGGCTCACAGCCTGCTTGTGGCCGAGAGCTCTGCAGTGTTGCCCCGGACCATGAGAGCTGCGAGCGCGGTCAGATCGGGGGCCTTCAGCCCATCTTCATCGACAGCGCATGGAACTGCCGCGGGACCTTTGGGCTTGCTTCATGAATGAAGCCACTTGCGTGCCCGGAGACCGTCGGATGATCGAACAGAACCCAGTGAAGTGGGAGAGTATGCGGAAAGCGCTGCGGGCCAAAATTGGCTCAATGCTTCCGCCCGATCTCCGCGAGCGCCTGAGAAAACGTTTTCCGGCCGATCCGAGCGCGCCTCCGGTGGGACATGTCCGGTGGGGAGATCTGCGGCGGACCGCGCCCATCAGTCGTAACCTTTGGGATCGCGGCCTCCCGATCGATCGTTACTATATCGAGAGCTTCCTGGCCGCCAACGCTGGCGATGTAGCGGGGCGGGTGCTCGAGGTCAAGGATAACACCTATACTCGCCGCTTCGGCGGCACACGGGTTACAAATTCCGACGTCTTGGACGTCAACCCCGCGAATCCTCATGCAACAATAGTCGCGGATCTCAATGCTGCTGGAAATCTACCCGGAAATGCCTTCGACTGCATTATCATAACTCAAACGCTGCAATACGTCTTTGACGTGGCTTCGGCGATCGAGGAACTTCACCGCAGCCTTAAACCAGGCGGTGCCCTCCTGGCGACCGTGCCGGGGATTACGCCGATCGATCAGGAGCTCCGGGACAGCACCTATTGGACGTTCACCGACCGTTCGATGCGTCGCCTTTTCGAACACCATTTTCCTTTGACTCATTTGACAGTGGTGTCGCACGGCAATGTGCTCTCGGCCGTCGCCAGCCTCCAAGGCTTGTCGGTGGACGATCTTCGGCCTGAGGAGTTGTCTCCGTGTGACGCAGACTTTGCCGTCGTCATCACCGTGCGTGCAACAAAACCGTGAGTTTCGTTCGCGGGTTCGATTTGGATGGGGCAGCACTCGACGCGGGTCAGCGCTTCACTGGCCACACTGCGTTATTCCCCCGCGTGGACGGTCCTGCTTTCGTATTTGGAGACATGGGTCGGTGCGGGAATGTGCTCAAGTGGCGCCAGCGGCGGCATGATAGCGAGCCCGGCCTGCGTCGCGATATCGCCGAGGCCATCGAACGGCAGACGGCGTTCTTCCATGTCGCGCCAACCGCTTGGATCGCTCAGTGCATCCGGAGCGGTGATGGAAGGCCATCGAAATATCTGCTATGGAGGTGGCATCAATCGAAGCAGCAGCCGTTGGGTAGCGTGTTTAGGTAGGCTCAATCAGGGTCATGCGGGGCGATGCAGACAATCTTCGATATTGGAATGTATGACGGGACGGACACAGAGTACTACCTGGAGAGTGGCTTTCGGGTCGTAGCTGTGGAGGCCAATCCAGAACTCATCGATGGCGCGATGCAGAAATTTTGCGGCCAAGTTCGTTCGGGTCAACTTATTCTGTGTAATGCGGCTATATCGGAAAACGGTGAAGCGGTTGAGTTGGTGCTGGCCGGCACCGATCTCGGTTCGAGCTCTGTATTCCGCCAGCTGGTTGAAAAGATGAGGCCGATCGGTTCAATCAAGGTGCCCGGCGTGACCTTTTCCGACCTTCTCGAACGGTATGGGGTGCCTTACTACTTGAAGATAGATATTGAGGGCTCCGATCGGTTCTGCGTCCTTTCTCTTAGGCCCGAAACCGCTCCTCGCTTCTTGTCGTTCGAGGTCAATGACGATGCTGGTGAACTCATCGAGCATGCGGAGGCCATCGGTTTCAAACGTTTCAAGATCATCAATCAAGTCAGCTTTCGCGAACTCGCCAACCAAGATTGCCTGTACGATAGACTCACACGTCGAGCTGTGCGGTACTTGGGCTACAGTGATGCCGGTCGAATCCGCAGAGCGGGGCGCTTCTTTAGAAGCGGCCACAGTTCCGGTCCGCTGCCATGGCTCTCCGACGGACGATGGCACTCTGCTCGGGAGACCTGTACACGACTGAAGGCTGCTCGGACTTCGAACCGTCTTCGCGACTGGTATGATATACACGCGGCACTGGGGTAATTGGCGTCAGGTCCGTCGCTGCCTCCCTTTGACGGAATTGCTTATCGACGAGCATAGCAATGCCTTCGCGGCATGGGGCTGCTGCAGCTGGCCCTTCGCAACGGCTGCACGTTGTCCCGCGCAGCCTGCTTCCGCCGGGCCTGCGCTTCTGCGGGGACATCACGTATTATCGCATCGGTCTCATCGAAAGAGAGGACCGTGCTGGGATCATTCGAGCTCGTCGGCTGCTCCGTGTCGTCGATATCGAGCGTAGTCTTCATATGGGAATCCATACCGAAGAAATGTCTGTATGGCTGTAGGCGCACGCGATCATCTCAAATCAGCCCCATCCCCTTCAGGCTCGCGTGCCCGTTCCTGCCGACAATGATATGATCATGCACGGCAATGCCCAGCGGCTTTGCGATCTCGATGATCGCCTTTGTCATCTGGATGTCGGCCTGCGAAGGCGAGGGATCGCCGGAGGGGTGGTTGTGCATCAGCACGACCGGAGGGCATGATGTCTGCTTGGGGTCATTCTCGACCGACTCTGCGGGTTTCGGCCGCCGTTCGATGTCTGCTCTTCTCCGAAACCGACCAGGTTACTGCGCGGCAACGAAATGACGCGAAGGGGCCAACAGCGGACATAA
>NZ_LGHM01000270.1 GCF_001908185.1 Bradyrhizobium sp. AS23.2 | reverse complement strand
GACATCATCGCCCGGCTACGGGCCGCCCCACCGCCACTCCGAGGCCAAATTCGTCCAACATTCGAATACGCCGTGTAAGGTGGGCGCAAAACAGATACTTGCCCAGCCTCGAAGCGCAATCCGGGAAAAGTCCCTCAACGAGGAGAACCCCGGATTTCGCTTCGCTCCATCCGGGCTACAGCCTCAGTGCGACAGCCTGCCCAAAAAACCAGTCAGATCATCCGTGACATGGTCGACATGGGCCGCATCCCGGCCCTCCAGCTCCCAGTCCTCGCGCACCACTTCCTTCGTGCCGTCCGGCACCACCAGCACCGTCGTCATGCCGAGCTCGTGGGGGACCGTGAGGTTGCGGGCGAGGTCCTCGAACATGGCGGCGCGTGTCGGATCGACCGCATGGTCGGAGAGGAATTTCCGATAGGTCTGCGGCGCCGGCTTCGGCTCGAACCCGGCGGCGATGATGTCGAACACGCCGTCGAAATGCGTGGCGAGGCCGAGCCGCGCCAGCACGGCGTCGACATGGTCGACCGAGCCGTTGGTCAGGATCAGCTTCCGTCCCGACAGTTTTGCGATGGCTTCGCCGAGCGCCGGATTCGGCTGCAGCGGCGAATGATCGATCTTGTGCACATAGGCGAGGTAATCGTCGGCGCGCACGCCATGCAAAGTCATCATGCCGCGCATGGTGGTGCCGAAGCGCAGGTAATAGTCCTTCTGGACCTTGCGCGCTTCCGCTGGGCTGACCTTCAGCCAGTTGCACACGAACTCTCCGATCCGCGCATCGACCTGCTGCCACAGATTGACGTGATGCGGATAGAGCGTGTTGTCGAGGTCGAACACCCAGGTGTCGACATGGGTGAAGGTGCGGGCGGATTTCATCTCAACATTCTCAACTCGTCGTCCCGGACAAGCGAAGCGCAGATCCGGGGACCCATAGCCCCAGGTATGGGTCCCGGCTTTCGCCGGGACGACAGCTGAATTTGTGGCGCCGTCATCACATCACGGTATCGCAAAGCGCAGTGTCTTGCCGCCGCTCGACATGTCCACCACGCCAAAGCCCGTGGCGGCGAATCCGCGCGCTCCGCAATCGGCCTGCTCGTTGGTCTCGAACTTGGTCTCGCGCGTGCAGAGCTGCTTGTCGCCGCCCCAGTTCAGCGGCTTGTCCTTCAGTTTGACCGTGCGGTTGTCGGCATCGACCGCCTCGGCGAAGCTGAAAATCTGCTTCGGCTGGCCGGTCACGTCGGGATGCAGGCACGTCTTGGGATCGATGCGATACCAGCCGCGGCTCGTCACCGACTTGCCGTCGTCGGTGGCGATCGCCGCCATCACCCTGTGCGTCGTGTCGTTGCACCAGGTCAGGCCGGTTGCCGAAGGCGTCTGCACTGCATCGACCATGGTCTTGAAGAAATTCGGCGAGGAGACGATATCGGACGGCAGCCCGCGGCTCTTCAGGAAGGCAGCCAGCGCTCCTTGCGTCTTCGGCCCGTCCACGCCGTCGATCGGCGCGGCGTCATAGCCTGCGATCACCAGGAGCCGCTGGATGCCGGCGAGGCGCGCCTGCTCGTCGTCATATTCGGAATCCTCGGCGAGATAGGCAACGAAATTGCCGTCGTCGCCCCGCGTCGGTGTTATCTGGGTGAAGGCGGCCTGGGTCTGGCCGCCGCGGCACTGCCGCGCGGCGGCGATGACGAAATTGTCCTGGGCCACGCACAGCATGTCGCTGCCGTTCTGGGGGATCGGGGATGCGCCATAGACGCCGAGTGCGCGGGCGTTGAGCAGGATGCGATCGGCGGTCAGCGTGCCCTGCACCACCACGCGGCAGGTGGCGGGATCGATCCTGAACCAGCCGCGCGTCGCGGTCGCCGCCTTGTCGTCGATGCCGATCGCGGCCTCGACGACATAGGACATGCGGTTGCAGATCTTGAGGTCGGCGAAGGCCGGGGCGGAGGAGAAGAAGAATGACACGGCTGCTGCCGGCAGCGTCATGAAGAAGCGTGCAAGAACGGAGCGGCGGCGTGGCTTTGCTCTAAGTCCGTCATGCCCGGGCTTGTCCCGGCCATCCACGCCTTGTTTCAGCAAAGAAAGAACGTGGATGCCCGGGACGAGCCCGGGCATGACGCCCTCTTTCCTTGGCCGTTCGCTCTTCACTTGTGGATCAGTGTTCCCGTGCCCTGGTTGGTGAAGAGCTCGAGTAGCACCGCGTGCTGCATCTTGCCGTCGATGATGACGACGCCCTGCACGCCCTGCTCGAGCGCGTAGATGCAGGTCTCGACCTTCGGGATCATGCCGCCGGAAATGGTGCCGTCGGCGATCAGCTTCCGCGCGTCCTTCACCGAGAGCTGCGGGATCAGCTTCTTCGACTTGTCGAGCACACCCGGCACGTCGGTGAGCAGCAGCAAGCGCTTGGCCTTGAGTGCGCCGGCGACGGCGCCGGCAAAGGTGTCGGCGTTGACGTTGAAGGTCTGGCCTTCCCTAGAGGTCGCGAGCGGTGCCAGCACCGGGATCAGCTCGTAGCCGATCAGCTGGTTGAGCAGCGTGAGATCGACCTTCTCCGGCTCGCCGACGAAGCCGAGATCGACCACCTTCTCGATGTTGGAGCCGGGATCGATCATGGTGCGCGTCGCCTTCGACGCGGTGACCATGTTGCCGTCCTTGCCGCAGAGGCCGACGGCTTTACCGCCGGCTTCGTTGATGTAGCCGACGAGCTGCTTGTTGATCGAGCCGGCGAGCACCATCTCGACGATCTCGATGGTCGCCTTGTCGGTGATGCGCAGGCCCGCGGCGAATTCCGAGACGATGCCGAGGCGCTTGAGCATGGTCGCGATCTGCGGTCCGCCGCCATGCACCACAACCGGATTGATCGCGGTCTGCTCCAGCAGCACGATGTCGCGGGCAAAGTTCTTCGCGGTCTCCTCGTCGCCCATGGCATGGCCGCCATATTTGATGACGATGGTTTCCTCGTCGTACTGCTGCATGTGCGGCAGCGCTTCGGACAGGATGCGGGCCTGGTCGAGCGGGGAGATTTCGGTCATGAGGCGGATCT
Source organism: Bradyrhizobium sp. AS23.2 (assembly GCF_001908185.1). GTDB lineage: Bacteria > Pseudomonadota > Alphaproteobacteria > Rhizobiales > Xanthobacteraceae > Bradyrhizobium. The sequence continues at coordinate 2,977 of NZ_LGHM01000270.1, read as the reverse complement.
CGCTGGCGGGACTGTCGGGCCGCGTTCTATCTGATTGGCGGGCGAGGCGCAAAGCGTGACTGATATGTAGCCCGGATGGAGCCACCGGGTCGGCGCAAAGCGCCGCCCGATGACAGGCTCCGCGTAATCCGGGAATCTACCCGCGAACACCGTCCCGGATTGGGCTGCGCTCCATCCGGGCTACGGGTCAGCGCTTTGCCACCACTGCCGCCAGCGTCACTGACAGCCAGCTTGCAATCATCAGCGTTCCGCCGGTCGGTGCCGCGAACGGAAACAGTGAATGGCCGGCATATTGCCGCAAGGTGAGGTCGCCCGCGAACAGCGCGGCGCCGAGCACGAAGCCGAACGCGGCGGTGAGGCCAATTCCGCCGTGCAGAAGGCCGCGCGCGAGCAATGCGACGCAGGCCAATATGGCAGTTGCATGTAACAGCAGCATGGCGCTGGCGGAGGCGAGCCGGCTCGCTTCCGTGCCATGGGCGGAGGCGGCAGCGAGCGCGACGCCGGCGGCGCCCATCAAGCCGGCAAGCCCAAGCAACAGGCGGAATGCCACCATCACGAGGCCCGCTCTTCGAGCAGTTTCGCCATCGCGGCGCGCAGCTCGGCCATGCCGGTCGAGCTCCGTGACGAGGTCGCGAGCACATTGGGAAACGCGGCGGGATGTTTTGCCAGCGCGGTCTCCGTCTCGGCGATGCGCGACTGAAGCTCGGAGGCCTTCACCTGGTCGGCCTTGGTCAGGACGATCTGGTAGCTGACGGCCGAGCGGTCGAGCGTCTTGAGCACTTCGAGATCGACGTCCTTGAGGCCGTGCCGCGCGTCGATCAGCACGTAGACCCGTGCGAGGCTGGCGCGTCCGAGCAGGAATTTGTGGATCAGCTCGGTCCATGACGCGACCTGGCTCTTCGGCGCCTTGGCGTAGCCATAGCCGGGCATGTCGACGAGGCGCAGGTCCGTCTTGCCCGGGACCTCGAAGAAGATCAGCTCCTGGGTGCGGCCCGGCGTGTGCGAGGTGCGCGCGAGCGCGTTGCGGCCTGTGAGTGCGTTGATCAGGCTCGACTTGCCGACATTGGATCGGCCGGCAAAGGCAATCTCCAGCCCCGTCATGGGCGGCAGCGTGGCAATCGAGGGCGAGGCCCAGATGAACTGCCAGTCGCGGGCGAACAGCTTTCGCCCGGCTTCGATCAGCTTCGCATCTTTGTCGTCGGTCATGCGAAGCTCTTTGCTTGCTGTCATTCCGGGATGGTCCGAAGGACCAGACCGGGAATCTCGAGATTCCGGGCTCGACGCTTCGCATCGCCCCGGAATGACGGAAAGTCTACGTCGCCTTCCTCGCGAACGTCGCCTTGAGATTGTCGAACAACTCCACCTTCACGCCGTTGCGGCGCATAATGAAGCTCTGCTGGAGCACCGAGAGCGTGTTGTTCCAGGCCCAGTAGATCACGAGACCCGCCGGGAAGCCCGCCAGCATGAAGGTGAAGATCAGCGGCATCCAGTTGAAGATGAGCTGCTGCGTCGGATCCGGCGGCGTCGGGTTCAGCTTCATCTGGAACCACATCGTGATGCCCATGATGATCGGCCAGATGCCGAGCGCGAGGTAGTGGCCGAACACCGGGAGCGTGGTCGGATCGAACGGGATCAGCCCGAACAGGGTGAACAGATTGGTCGGATCGGGCGCGGAGAGATCCTTGATCCAGCCGTAGAACGGCGCGTGCCGCATCTCGATGGTGACGAACAGCACCTTGTAGAGCGAGAAGAACACGGGGATCTGGATCACCACGGGAAGGCAGCCGGCGACCGGATTGATCTTCTCCTTGCGGTAGATCTCCATCATCTCCTGCTGCTGCTTCACCTTGTCGTCGGGATAGCGCTCTTTCAGCGCCTGAAGCTGCGGCTGGATCGATTTCATCTTCGCCATCGAGGCGTAGGACTTGTTCGCCAGCGGGAAGAACAACAGCTTCACGATCACGGTCACGAGCAGGATCGAGATGCCGAAATTGCCGAAGAAGCGGTAGAAGAAGTCGAGGCCGAGGAACATCGGCTTGGTGATGAAGTAGAACCAGCCCCAGTCGATCAAGAGATCGAAATGGTTGAGCCCGAGCGCCTTGTTGTAGCCGCCGAGGCCCGCGAACGGGAACACGCCGACGACGCCGGCTTCCTTGGCGCCGGCGAACAGGCGCGCGTTCGCCGTGGCGGTGCCGCCGATCGCGACAGTGACGGGATCGAGCAGATAGTCGGTCTGGTAGGTGTGGACGTTGCCGACGGGGTTCGACGAGAAGCGCGCCTGAAGCTGGGCGCTGGTGTCCGGCAGCAGCGCCGAGGCCCAGTACTTGTCGGTCATGCCGAGCCAGCCATTGGTGGCCTTGAAGTTCACCTGCTTGGCTTCGTCGATCTTCTTGTAGGCGTATTCCTGCAAGCCATGGTCGCCGAGATAGCCGATCAGGCCTTCATGCAGGATGTAGTAGCCCGAGACCTGCGGCGTGCCGTGGCGCGAGATCAGCGCGAACGGATAGAGCGTGACCGGCGCGTTGCCGACATTGCTCACCTCGTCCTTGACGGTGAAGAGATAGTGGTCGTCGACCGAGATGGTGCGGCGGAAGGTGAGACCCTCGCCATTATCCCATTTCAGCACCGCCGGCGTCGACGGCGTCAGGCTGCCGCTGCCGTCCTGCTGCCAGACAGTTTGCGCGTCCGGCAGCTTGGCGGTCACGCCCGTTGCCGGCACCCAGCCGAACTCGGCGTAATAGGGTTCTGCCGAGCCCGAGGGCGAATAGAGGATGATCGGCGGCGACTTCGGGTCGACCGTTTCGCGGTATTGCACCAGCGCGAGGTCGTCGATGCGTCCGCCCTTCAGCGAAATGCTGCCGGCAAGCCGCGGCGTGTCGATCTTGATGCGCGGGCTGGCCGCAATCGCGGTGTCGCGGGCAACGACCGGCTGGGCCTGCTGGTTCGCGGCCGGAGCCGCTGACGGCTGGGTCGCGCC
>NZ_LGHM01000027.1 GCF_001908185.1 Bradyrhizobium sp. AS23.2 | reverse complement strand
CTTGCGTGATCCAGAACCATCCGAACCGCTCGGTCCCGGACCTCGGGTGAAAACTTGTTCGTCGTCTTGCTTGTCATGGCTCCATCCTCTCAGGAGTTGGAGCCTCCGGCAAACCCGGGACGGTTCAGATACGTATTGGCTGCCCCTGTCGCTGTGGTGCACGAGCCCGCCACGATGGACCGGGCGTCGATCATGGAGTGCCTGCTCCAGAGCATCGAGCACGAAGCCTGCATGCGCCGTGCGCGAGGCCCGCCAGCCCACGATCCTGCGAGCATAGGCGTCGATGACAAAGGCGACGTAGACGAAGCCGGTCCAGGTTGCGACATAGGTGAAGTCGGAGAGCCAAAGGACGTTCCGCCGTGGCGCCTTGAACGTAAGCGTGGCGTTGAGGCCCTTGAGAATTTTTGTACTCAGTCCTGAGAGCACCGCTAGAAGAGTCCATCTTCTGCAAGGGTGCTCACAATGGACGACCATTCGGACGACATAAGACGACCGTTGTCACCGCGTATCGAAGTGTACGCAGGCGCAGGTCGAAAGCGCTGGCCGGACGATTTGAAGGCACAGATTGCCGCGGAGAGCCTCGAGCCGGGGGCGATTGTCACAAATGTCGCGCGTCGCCATGGGTGCCGGCCCCAGCAGGTGCACGACTGGCGGCGCCGGGCGCGTTTGGGCCAGTTGGTGCTGCCGGCTTCGGCGGACACGCTGTCGTTCGTGCCGGTAGTATCGGAATCGGCGCTACTGGCGGCCGCAGAGCCCACCAGGTCGCCGGAATCAGCCGTTGTGACGGTTGAGCTCCAGGGGGCACGAGTGGAGGTGCGGGGGACGCCTGGCCTTGCTGTGTTGAGTGATGTGTTCTTGGCGCTTCGACCGACACATTCATGCTGACCCCGCCCGCGAGCCTCATGATTTACGTGGCGACGCAACCCGTGGACTTCAGAAAAGGTGCGGAGGGCTTGGCGCTGTTGGCGAAGGAGACGCTGGGCCATGACCCGATGAAGGGCGTGGCGGTGGTGTTCCGTGCGAAGCGCGCCGATCGGGTGAAGATTGTCGTGTGGGATGGCGGCGGCCTTGTGATGTATTGGAAGCGGCTCGATGGCAGCGGCTTCAAATGGCCTCCTATCGTGGCTGGCGTGATGCGGATGAATGCCGCCCAGCTGTCCGCGCTTTTGGCCGGCATGGATTGGACGCGGATGCACGCGCCTCGAATCCCGCAGCCGAAGGCGCTTGCGTAAAGATACAAATCTTCGCTGCATCGGGGCGCGAAGCATGGCAAGCTTGTGCCAATGAGTGATTTGCCCGATGAGCTGCCGAGCGATCTGGCCGAGTTGCGTGTCTTTGCCGCGGCTCTGCTGGATCGCTGCGCCAGGCTTGAGCGGTTGCTCAAGCTTGCAAAAGATGCGCGGTTCGGTCGGTCCTCGGAAAAGCTGGACGCTGATCAGCTACAGCTTGTTCTGGAGGACATCGAAGAGGCCGTCGCGGCCCTCGAAGCAGCCGAGGATCGCGCCAATCCCAGAACCTGCGAGAAGAGGACGGCCGAGCGCAGAGCCAACCGTGGTCAGTTGCCGGAGCATTTGCCGCGCATCATCGAGACCCTGATGCCCGCTGCAACCTGCTGCCCGTGCTGCGCAGGCGTTCTTTTTGAGATCGGCCATGATGAGAGCCAGAGGCTGGACGTCGTACCGGCGCAGTATCGCGTCATCGTCACCCGCCGACCCAAACTGGCCTGCCGCGCCTGTCACGGCGTCGTCCTTCAGCACGCCGCTCCCGAGCGATTGATCAGGGGAGGACTGCCGACCGAGCGGCTCGTCGCGCATGTGATCGATGCCAAGTATCATTGGCATTTGCCGCTTTACCGCCAGGCGCAGATGCTGGCGACGCACGGTATCGCCATCGACCGTTCCACGCTCGCCTTCTGGGTCGGCTATGCCGCTCAGGAATTGAAGCCCTTGTGGCATCGTCTGCGCCTGCTTCTGCTCGCCTCTTCGAAGCTCTGTGTCGATGAGACCCCCGCACCGGTGTTGGATCCGGGGCGCGGCAGGACCAAAACCGGCTACTTCTGGGCGCTCTCGCGCGATGACAGGCCCTGGGCCGGACCTGACCCACCTGGCGCGGTTTACGCCTATGCACCGGGCCGTGGGGCCGTTCATGGCTTGCAGCTGCTTGAGGGCTATCGTGGCATCATCCACTGCGACGGCTATCAGGCTTACAAGACCATGACCCGAGAGACGCGTGCGGACGCCTTGTCCGGGACGCTCGCCTTCTGCTGGTCGCATCTGAGGCGCCAGTTTGTGAAGATCGAGCGCGAGGCTGCTCCGGCGCCAGCTCCGGTTGCCCGCGAGGCTCTTGAGCGCATCGCCCAGCTTTACGCGGTCGAGAAAGCGCTCCGCGGCCGATCGGATGCCGAACGCCGTGCTGGCAGGCAGGCGCATGCCCGACCTCTGGTTATAGCCTTGAAGCAGTGGTTTGAGGCCAAACTTGATCACGTTGCACAGAAGAGCGACACGGCGAAGGCCTTGCGTTACGCGCTGCGTCATTGGGACGGCCTGACGCTCTACCTTGATGACGGGCGCATCGAGATGGACACGAATGCTGTCGAGCGTGCGATGCGGCCGATCAAGCTCAACGCCAAGAACTCCCTTTTTGCCGGTTGTGACGAGGGCGCCGAGAATTGGGCCGTCCTGGCTTCATTAATCGAGACCTGTCTATGCCGAGTGCGGCATAGACAGGTTTGGACGACTGCCGAACTATGCCGAATGGGCTTGTTTTCCCCGAGATTCACCGTGAGCGGCGTGTAATCGGCTCGGCATAGTTTGTCTTGTACCTCCGCTTTCAACAGCGGAGGTCAGGTATGATTGCGAAAGAGTACTTGGGCAGAAGCCGGCTGTACCGGCGTCTCAGAGGCGGACCGCACGGACTGCTCATCGAGCGCTATGGCGCTCGTCTCGTCGAAGAGGGACTCGTTCAGCACGGCACGTGGCGTTGCCTCAACGTGGTTGGCGGGCTCCTGAGTTGGATCGCAGGCCGTCGCTTTGGGCTGCTCGATCTCGATGAGCAGGTCGTTGAGCGGTACCTCCGACATCGAGGCGGGAGGCAGTCTATCCAACCTGGTGACCGGGCCGCGCTCAAGCGATGGCTGTCGGTGCTGCGCGAGGAAGGCGCGATCGCGCCGACGGTGCTGCCGCCTCTCACCCCGCACGAACGGATCTTCAAGGAGTTCGATGCCTACCTGCGATCAGAGCGCGGGTTGGCCCCGAGGTCCATTGTCCGCCATCTCCCGGTTATCCGCAGGTTCCTGCACGAGGTGTGCTCCGGCGGCGCCACCGCCCTGTACAAGATCAGCCAAGAGGACGTGATCCGCTACATTGAGCGCCACGCCCAGGATTGGAGCCCGGGAACAGGCAAGGCGCTGTGCTGGTCGCTGCGCGCCTTTCTCCGTTACCTCCACCATCGGGGGCTGAACGCACGCCCATTGGCGGATTGCGTTCCATCGTTGCGACGGTGGAACCTCGCAACTCTGCCGACCTATTTGCCTGCCGCTCAGGTGCGGAAGGCCCTCGACGGTTGCGACCGAGAGACGGTGAGCCGACGGGTCTGGTGCTCGTACTTGTATCCCAGTCCCTTGCGCATGCTCAGGTACTTATCGAGTGCGGAGCGCAGATTGGTCATTGCACGCCTCCCGGCCAGGGCAGGCTCAATGTTCTCAGCGCATCGATGTCGACCTTCGCGTAAATCCGAGTGGTGTCGTGGTTCTCGTGCCGCAGCAGTTGTCCGATCTCCGACAAGGTCGCGCCAGATCGGAGAAGCTCAGTAGCGAGACTGTGTCGGAAGATATGGGCGCCGCGGTGTGCGCAACCTTCGATTCCAACGCGATCGAGAGCGACCTTGGCGATCATGGTGATCGCACATCCGGAAGCAAAGCCGACGTGCGGCGCGAGTGTGCGGACGAACAACCGTCGGCAGGACGACTTTGGGCGACCATTGCGCAGATATGCAACGATGGCCGCGCCAACGTCTGGCGGTATTGGCATCCGTGCACGCTGTCGGCCCTTGGCGCGAACGAGTATCTCGCTGGCGCGCCAGTCGATATCATCGAGGGTGAGCGTCGCGACCTCGTCGGCCCGCAGGCCGAGCTTGGCCAGCAACAACAGAATGGCGTAGTCGCGCCGTCCCATCACCGACTTCGTCGCCTTCATGGAGAAGCGTAAAGCCAGGATCATCACGACGAGGCTGGCCATGGAATGGGCAACGTTGCCGCCCGATCGTCATGCATCCTGGGCGCTGCGATTGAGCGACGTGCGCGGGTTCGCGCGCCATGTCGCCAACTTCGATCCGAGAACGGAGGTACCGCCCGTGGGCATGCTGCCGGGATGGAAGCGCGCCAAGCCCTATGTCTACAGCGACGCGGAGATCCTTGCGTTGCTGACGGCAGCGCTGGCTCTGCCGCCAGCGGACGGGCTGCGTCGATGGACCTACCATACCTTGTTCGGGCTGATCGCGGTGACGGGCATGCGCATATCCGAGGCGATGGGCCTGGAGCGTGATGACGTCGACCTCGATGCCGGCGTGCTGACGGTCCGGTTGACCAAGTTCGGCAAGTCGCGGCTCGTACCTTTACATCCGACGACGAGAACCGCGCTGCGCGACTACGCCCGCCGGCGCGATGCGCTGCTCGGATCACGCTGCGCCTCGACCTTCTTCGTTGCCGAACAGGGAGGCCGCTTGCTTCACCAGTACGTTCATCGCGTCTTCTGGAGATTGTCCAGAGAGATCGGGCTGCGGCGCCCAGGTGATCGTACCGGGCCACGCGTGCACGACTTCCGTCATCGCTTCGCCATCCGGACGCTGCTCGACTGGTATCGCGGAGGCAAGAACGTCGAGCAGCAACTGCCAGTGCTCTCCACTTACCTCGGCCACGCCTGCGTGCGCGATACTTACTGGTATCTCTCTGCCTGCCCCGAATTGATGGAAGAAGCGGCGCGGCGTCTCGATCGGCGATGGGAGGTGACGCCATGAAGCCCGCCTGCAATCTCGCCACGTTGATCGAGCGCTTCTTCACCGAGCGCCTCATGCGCCAGCGCAACGTTAGCGGCAACACGATCGCCTCCTACAGGGACACGTTCCGGCTGCTGTTCATGTTCGCACAGATGCAGCTGCGGAAGCCTCCATCGGCCCTGACGCTCACCGATTTGGACGCAACGTTCATCGGCGCGTTCCTCACCGATATCGAGGTAAGGCGCGGCGCCAGCGCGAAGACGCGTAACCTGCGTCTGACCGCCATCCGATCCTTCTTCAGGTTCGTGTCCTTCGAGGAGCCGACACACAGTGCGCTGATCCAGCGCGTGCTCGCAATACCGAGCAAGCGCCACGACAAGCGACAGGTGCACTTCCTGACGCGCCCCGAGATCGAGGCGGTTCTCGCCGCGCCCGATCGAACGACGTGGCTTGGCCGCCGCGATCACACGTTGCTGCTGGTCGCGGCCCAGACGGGCTTACGCCTCTCCGAGCTGACCGGCCTTGACCGGGATGCCGTCCACCTCGGATCTGGCGCACACGTACGATGCATCGGTAAAGCGCGGAAGGAGCGGACCACTCCGCTGACCGTACTCGCTCGGTGCGCGCTCCAGGCATGGCTCAAGGAACCGTTGCGGAAAGGAGCAACAGCTTTGTTCCCCAACGTGCATGGGGGGCGGCTCAGTGCCGACAGCGTCCAGTCACTGCTGGGAAAGCATGTTCGTGTCGCTCACAAGAGTTGCCCGTCCTTGAAGGCCAAGAGCGTGTCGCCGCACGTGCTGAGGCACAGCGCTGCGATGGAACTGCTGCAAGCCGGCGTCGACTGCTCCGTGATCGCGCTGTGGCTCGGTCATGAATCGGTCGAGACGACGCAGACGTACCTGCACGCCCATCTCGCCCTCAAGGAGGCTGCCCTGGCGAAGCTCAAGCCGCATCAGCGCGGCAAGCGAACCCGCTTCCGGCCGAACGACCGCCTGCTGGCCTTCCTGGAGGCGCTCTGAACGACCAGACTATGCCGAATGGAATGGGGCTGCCGTGCACGCGATCGACCATGCCGCCGTGACGACGACGCGCCATACCGGACCCGTTCGGCATAGTTCGGCGGGCGGCATAAACCTGTAAGCTCAATGGCGTCAGTGCCGAGCACTGGCTCGCTGATGTTCTCGCGAAGCTCGTCAATGGTTGGCCTGCGGCGCGACTGGACGAACTGCTCCCTTGGGCGTCGATCTACACGATGCATGCACACGATCTGAGGCTGGCGGCATGAGCCTGAACACGACCGCGGTCCGGATCAAGGTGACCCTCAAGGACGTGAAACCGGAGGTGATGCGTCGCCTTGTCGTCCCCGTCACCCTGCGCCTTGATCGGCTGCACCTGACGCTTCAGGAGGCATTTGGCTGGACGAACAGCCACCTCTTCGAGTTCTTCGCCGGTGAGGTCCGTTGGGGGATTCCCGACCCCGACAATGATTACGGTCACCAGCCCTTGGATGCCAGCAAAGCGCGGCTTTGCGATGTCGTTCGCGAGACCGGCGTCAAGACGATCCATTATCTCTATGACTTCGGCGACAGCTGGGATCACGTAATCAAGCTCGAAAAGTGGTTCGACAATACGACAACGGAGGGACTTCCCCTCTTGCTCGAGGCCGCCGGTCGTTGTCCTCCGGAAGATGTCGGCGGTGCGCCAGGCTATGCCGAATACCTTGAGGCCATCAGCGACCCCACCCATCCGGAGCACGAACAAATGCGCCTCTGGGGCCCCGAGCAGTTCGATCCCAACATCGTCGACCGGAAGGCGCTCGAGGCCGCCGTCAACGCATTGCCGGAAATATGGAAGCCGCGCCGGCGCACCACGCGCTCAAAATAGACGTCAAGCACCAATCAAAAGGGCCGCAGAGCTACGCTTACCCTTGAACTGGCGGTTGACGTGATCCAGCGGGCATGGCGCCGCCTTGTCGCTGATCGTGGTCTTGACGGATTTGCCGCGGATGACCCCTTGCAAACCCATGTCCCGCATCAGCCGCGACACCGTGCAACGGGCAACATCGAAGCCTTCGCGCTTGAGCTGGCGCCAGACCTTGCGCACGCCGTAGACGGAGAAGTTCTGATCGAAGACGCGCCGAACCTCGATCTTCAGCGCGACGTCCTGCCTGGCGCGCGCCGACCGCTTCGCCGGATCGCGCCGTTTGGCCACATGGGCGTGGTAGGTCGAGGGGGCAATCGGCAAAACCTTGCAGATCGGCTCGACCCCATGCGCCCCACGATGATCGTCAATGAAGGCGATCATGGCTTGGACCGGCGGTCGAGCTCCGCCATCGCAAAATAAGCGCTCGCCTTGCGCAGGATCTCGTTGGCCTGCCGAAGCTCACGGTTCT
>NZ_LGHM01000269.1 GCF_001908185.1 Bradyrhizobium sp. AS23.2 | reverse complement strand
AACTCCTCGACGTCTTCTCCAAGGAAGAGTGCGCCAACTATCTCAAAAACTCAGGCTATGTTTCCGTATAAACACAGCACGCTCTAGTGCCCTCTATCGGTCCGTGCGACGCGGATTTTGAGAGTCTTCGCCTACACTGGACGTGCGTCATGCGGCGAGCCCCAGGGTAGCGCGGTGATCAATCTTTCAGAAACGGCCGGCGGAACTACGTGACGCCCAGATTGGCGGAAAACTCGCGCAGCTGGGCCAAAGGCTCATTGACAGCACGGCGAAGAAGCTCGCCGACGAATTCTTTGCGAAGCCCGGTGCTGGCCACCCATCGCGGGGTGGTCGACGGGATCATCGTCGCCGCGCTTCTTGTCTTTGCGGTGGCGACCATGACCGGCGCCCGTGCGCAGATAGGGCCACTATCATTCCATCGAGGCGTTTTGGCAATACATCATCTACATGGAAATCATTTACTCGCTACGGGAGGCCTTCTTCAAAAAGCGAAATACAATCTGACGCAATTGAAGGTGATTGAGAGTGTCGAGCAGCGCTTCAAGATGGGAAGCGAGCATGTCTATGGTGACTTCACTTCCCTGTTGGAAACGGCGGTAGAACTCGTAATCAAGACCATACAAGACCCTAGCGCAGCTAAGGAAAGTATTACGAACGTCCTCTTTGAGCATGAAATATCGAAGCTCAGGGACGCGGTCGCGCAACTAGGCCGTGAAAACGCGCCGGGCGGACGGCTTGCTGGAGTCCGCGGTGCCCCGGATAGCCGACATGTGACGCCACTTCCCGGCCGCCGCTCTTTTGGACGTTATTTCCGTCGATAGAATAGCACTCTGCCCGTCGGCAACAGTTGTAGCAGGATATCGAAGTCGGCAACGTTGGCGGTCAGCACCGAGAAGCCCGATTTTATCGCCTGCAAAAACAGCACGCAGTCTAGCAAAGCGCGGAGCCTGTAGTCGCCGGCATAGCGTTGTAAGCGACAGATCATACCCGATAGCAGCGCCGCGCGCCCAAGCACATCGGCATCAGGAACGAACGTTCGGTGCGCGCCGGCACCGACAGAATAAGGGTGCGTATTGCATCAATGGCGGTACGCGAACGGCCGTCCTCGGGATCGAGAACACCGATCGTGTCCATCAACTCCTGGATAGCAACGCTGGAGTGGTTGGTCTGTCGGTTGGCGATCAATACTTCAAGATTGTCGGGTGTCCGGCCCTGCATCTGGTCGATGTACACGCAGGTATCGAGCAGGAGTGACTGACCTCCGATCCGGTCGTCGCGGACGAACGGGAGATCACTGTCTTGGCGGCGCGCCAACGTCTTTCGCGGATCAAATCGCGCCCATCGCAGAGCCGCATCAAAATCGAAACCGCCAGACGTGCCGGCCGGAACCAAGACCTCCTTCAATGCGACGAAACAGGGATGAAACCATTTTCCGGCTTTCACGAAGGCATGGTGAAACCTTCGGCAACTAGGGAAAACGACGGGCCAAGGGCGCTGCGTAGATGGCGACGAATCGCGATCGGTCGAGGGACAGAATGTCACAGGTTCGTAAAGCTTTCTTAGGCGCTGTCGCGATCACATTGACGCTCGGAGCCGTGCAGTTCGCTTCAGGTCACGACCTCGTAGACCGCTGGCAGGCCGAACAGCCAAGCTACGTCGTCAATCGCGCCAGCAAGGCAGATCGCCTCGGCGACCTCAAGCCGCTTGCAGTTCCGATGAAAACGGTTTCCCTGCGCCCGAACGATCTCGCCGATACCTCGGTCCTGCTGCGTCTTCCGTCTGCGCAGGTCCGCGCCACCAAGCCGACGCGAAATCAAAGCAGTAAGCCGACACTCGCCTGCGAGCCCATGGTCAGCGTGCTCACGGAAGTCGCGAGGCTCCTGCCGCCCGGCCGCTGCGTGACCTGATCGGTCGATGTCAGCTTTCGCTCCCAAAGCGACCCAGTTGCCGCGCAGCCGTGGAATGACGCGATGGGCCAGAAGCGGCCAAGGGGGAGATTGGCGATCATCTCGGCGATCACTACCCGCTGCTGTTTAATGATCGGACGTGCCGTTCTCTTGTTTCGTAATATTCGGCCGAGAATTTGATTGACCATCGAGAGAAGAACGATTGTAATTTCTGAGTAGGCTTCTCGACCCCAAGATGCTCAGCAACGTGCGCGTTACGCAGCCACCTCACAGCCGGTCCAACGCCGGCGGTGCGCTCGAGCCCCTTAACAGCGGCGACGCCGACGATCTCCGCCTGCCGATAGCGAACGCCGGCCTTCCTGATCACATACATGCGCTTGAGGGTTTCATAGCCCTTGAATGCGAGCTGAACGAAGGGGTGTTTTTTGGCCTGTGGCCAAGCTGCCGGGTATACCGGCAACACCAAGAGCTTGCTCTTCGCGATGACCGCTGCCAGCACATGCAAGAGTTGCGTCCACGCTGGCCAGGACGTGACCTTCGAAAGCAATACTACGTGCATCGCCGTCGCTGCCCAAAAGAGATCGGAAGCCAAAGTACTGCGCCCAGGATCACGAGCAATGCGGCGCCCGGCGTGAGATGCCGGCATTTCCGGAACACCCAAGCCATGCCGATATCAAAGGCACGATGCACGGCTCGTTCGAACGCGTGATAGCTTATCTTTCGCCGCAGGCGCGACCAGTGTTGGCGGATCGATAGTCTCCATCGTCGACGGCTCCTCTCGGAAAGAGGAACAAGGCGCAGCGCGCCGCTCATGGCAGCAACGATGACGTTGCCGAGAACCCTGGCCGCGAAGAGCGGAAGCCAGACGATCTCCATTACCAAAGGGAAGGCGTAGTCGAGCAGCCGCATCAGGATCGAAAGGATCAAACGCAGGAGTTTGTTGGCGGCCTGCGCGACCACAACGAGTGGGACGATGATCATATCCTCGAGGGTGCCGCAGGAGCGACTTCCCATGGTCCATGCCAGATTATGATAATCGGTCATGGTGCAACGGTTCCGGCTGAAGACAATGGATCGTGCACGCACAAATTAGCAGATTGTACGGGCCGCGGGCTTCACTTACCGGTCATTAAGCAACAGCCCGATGTCCGCCAAGCCATAAGCCGTCACAGTTCGCAGCGGGCGGCACGTTTGCAATAGTGACGTTTAGGGTCACAGTTCGGCCCCGAGTGTTAGTGGACTCGCGGTGCCGCCAGACCTTTTCGATCAGCGGGGTGAGCTCGGCGACCATGGCATCGAACTCGATGAGGTCCGTCGAGAAGGTATTTTCCGCGCCGACGGACTTGCGGATGCGGTTGGCTCGGACCGCCGCTCGTCGAGCCCGCGCGAGATCCAGTAGTAGTAGGCTCCTGCCTTACCGAAATTCGTGTTCATAAACTCCAGGGTCTGGTTGCGCATGTCGAGACCGGTGAAGATGCCGAGTGCATTCATTTTGGCGCTCGTCGCCGGGCTTATCCCATGGAATTTACCAACAGGCAGCGTCCACGAAGGAGGGGCCCATCTCGGGGGAGATGACGAACTGACCGTTGGGTTTGCGGTGATCGGACGCGAGCTTCGCTAGAAACTTGCTGTAGGTGATACCGGCCGAGGCGTCGAGGCCTGTCTCGGCTTTGATCTTTTCGCGGATGAGCAGGGCGATATCCCTTGCAAAGCGGGACGCCCTGAAGGTTTTCGGTCACATCGAGGTAAGCTTCGTCGAGAGACAAGGGTTCGATGATGGGTGTGTGCTCGGCGAAGATATCGCGGATTTGCCGACTGATGGCTTTGTAGACTTCGAAGCGCGGCTTAACGAAGACCAGGTCCGGACATTGACGCTTTGCAGTGACCGATGGCATCGCTGATCGGACCCGGAACCTTCTGGCCTCATAGCTCGCCGCGGCCACGACTCCTCGCTCCGCGGAGCCGCCTACGGCAACCGGCTTGCCACGAAGCTCCGGATTGTCGCGCTGCTCGACCGACGCATAGAAGGCATCCATATCGATGTGGATGATCTTGCGGTGAGGTGCCACGGAGACGCCGTGTTCCGGATCGGAAGGGCGCATGCACGGATTGTACAGCGGGCCGCAAGCCAAGTCGCGGCGAAGTCAGCCATCATCGGCCTGCGGGCATTCAGGGCAGGTGTCGCCAATCGAATCCAATACCTAGCACCGATGAAGGAGGGCAACGCTAGCGAAAGGCCGCCCCTACGGAAGATCTGCCAAATTTTGCGAGTGTCGATAGCCATTGGTCCTTAAATTGTGTTTGCCTTTACCATCTGATCTCACCTGCGGCAGTACAACTGATATTCCGATACCGCGCTTTCGAAATCGCTTTGGGCTGAACGCCGCCTGCGAAACTCGGAAGAGCAATCATCCGTTCCGTTACTTGAGCTCAGGCATCGAGTGTAGCGCCTTAGATAGTTCTCAATATCGCTAAGAGCGGAATTGTAGGATGAGATTGCCGAGTTGCAGTCAGCTGTCCCTGCCGGAAACCTAATCCAGCTGGCCCGTGAGGCCGAATTGCGCAATGCTTCTGTCTCATGAGAGAAGCTTACAGCCTGGTCTGGTCGGTGCTGGTCTTATTGTTCCGGTCGCGGG
>NZ_LGHM01000268.1 GCF_001908185.1 Bradyrhizobium sp. AS23.2 | reverse complement strand
ACCTCGTATTGCTGTTCGAGGTTGACGAGGACTCGGGTCTCTTCGTCGGAAAATGGTACCAGTTCCGCGGCCATGCGCGATTATCCCACAAAAAATGCAATTGGCAATATTGCGGGATAATTTGTTTATTTACATAGATTTAGATGGATTCAGAGTGGTCGGAACTTGGACCTCGCACTGCTGGGTGACCGGATCTTGTAGAAATTCGATTGCTAACTTATGTATATCCCGCTGGGATATGCGAAGGGAAAGCGTCATGACGACATCCACGGTTTTCATCAGTAATCGCAGCCAAGCCGTCCGCCTGCCCAAGGCAGTCGCCTTTCCGGAGAATGTGCATCAGGTCGACATTCTGAAGATCGGCCGCAGCCGCGTGATCGTGCCCCAAGGCAAGCGATGGGATGATCTGTTTCAGAACGGACCGCGCGTCAGCAAGGATTTCATGGTTGAACGTGAACAGCCGGCGGCCGAGGAGCGCGAGTCGCTCTGATGCTCACCTACATGCTCGACACGAATATCTGCATCTATGTCATGAAGAACTATCCACCGGACTTGCGCGAAAAGTTCAATGCGCTCGCCGAGCAACTCTGCATCTCAAGCATCACGCTCGGCGAGTTGCATTATGGCGCAGAGAAGTCGGCACGCCGCGCCGACAATCTAATGGCTATCGAGCAGTTCGTGGCGCGTCTTGACGTGCTGCCATTTGCTGACAAGGCGGCCGCGCACTACGGTCAGGTCCGAGCCGAACTGGAGCGCGCGGGAACGCCCTGCGGTCCGCACGACATGCAGATCGGTGGTCATGCGCGCAGCGAAGGATTGATCGTCGTCACCAACAACATGCGCGAGTTTACCCGTATGCCGGGGGTCAGAGTCGAGAACTGGGTTTGACTGAAGCGCGGCCCGCCACGGCACCTGGACTTACGCTTTGCGAACCCGGCTATGCCGTTGTTGCCGTTTGCCTCGGTTTGCCGCCGGCCGTGAACCGCGCTCGCGGCGCGGCTGCGAACGGCCCCGGTGATGCTGTGGTCCTGTGACCTGCGGCAGCTTGGGCAGCGGCCAGTCCAGCTTGCCCGGGCGGTTCTGGTCGAGTTCGTTTGTCATGGGCAACGTACCTCCGGCCTTGACGTAGGCCAGCAGCACCGCGTCGCTCCACAATTTCATCGCCTCGGTCTTCAATGGCATGTCTTGGCTCGTGAGGTAAAACTCCCGCGTGACCTCCGACATCTCGTCGTCCGGAGCGTTGCGGTCGCGCGGCAAAACATGGCCGAGCAGGGCCGACGCCGCCGCCTGAGGCACCTTGTCGGAATGCGCCTTCAGGAAATCCGCTCCGATGGTCCTCACCAGATGCGGCCAGAAGCGCGGCAGGCCTTCGAGATAGTTTTCCGTGTACGCGCCCTTGCTGGTCTTCTTCCGGCCGCCCATGGCGCGCAGATGCGCATTCAGGCTGCTGGGATACAGTCCGGGATCCGGGTTGTGCGGGTGTTTGCTGCGGCTCTTCCGTCGGGACGAGGCAAACATCCATTCGCTGGTGCTGCGCAGGCCACGCTTTTTGCCGATGAGCGCTTCAAAATCTCTCTGGCAACAGCGCACGATGTGGAGCAGGAACGGCGGGATGGGGAGCATGAAGCGCCGCTTGTTCTTGACACCCTCGGCGGGCCATTCCGCCGTGCCCCAGGGCTGAGCGGCGGTGGAATACGGATTCAGCGGATCGGCGTATTGCAGCTTGCTGCGCTTGAGCTGGGTGCAGGTGTATTTCCGGTTGAGCGTGAAGACCAACCACCACAGGCTGGCCCGGACCGCGGGCGAGACCTTCCGGTTTCCGCTGCGACCGGCGCAATAGCGTTCGTGGATGACGAGCAGCTTGCCTAGCGCATCGACCTTGAACGCCGCCCTTGCCGCGTTGAATTCGCGATCGCGGTCCTCCATCTCCTCGATTTCATCGGCCGTCGGCTGCGGCGGCTTGATCTCCTCCCACCAGGGCACGACGCCGACGAGTCCGCTCTCGATGGTTCGTTCTGAACGGGCCCAGGTCAGCGCGGCCCGAATCCAGGCGAGGGTCTTGCAGCAGGCGCCGTGCCCTCGCTCGAGGTGGACGGCATCGAGCAGTTCGATCAGGTCGACGTCGGTCAGATTGGACAGCCTCTTGGCCTGCCAGGCGGCGAACTGAGGCTTATCGAAGCAACCCGCGATATCGCCCAGGGTGCTTGGCGCCGGCAGTTTGACGCGCTTGCCCTTCTTGCACTTGACTCGTCGCGAGGCCTGGAATTCGCGGTCGAGGTCTGCCCAGCTCCAGCCCTTTGTGCGCGGGCGTCGGCCCGACCGCATCGCATAGTAGCGCGCGCCGGCGGTGTCGCGCGCCTTTTTCACAGCAAGATAGTTGCCGTCGCCGGGCTCGCGTTTGGCGTTGCCGATCCGCTTCATCTGGCCGTTGGCCCGGACGAACCAGCCGACGCGGGGCCCTCGTTGGCGCAGGATCAGGTAACGTTGCTCCGTGTCGCAGTAGTCGTAGAACTCATTCGAGTCCTTGGCGCCCGCCGCACGGGCGAGCGCGTCACTGACCACGTCGTCGGTGATCAGAACCCGCTTCGACTTCTCAGCTGGTCTGCGTGAGCGTGACATGGCCACCTCGGTGACCCTGAGCACGAAGCGGCGGCGTGGGGGCGCAAAATCGCCCTGGCAAGTGCCTGAGGGGTTGGGCTTTTCGCCTGCGTTTCGGCTCGGATCGGCGCAAATTGCCCGCCGCAAGGACTCATACCGTTAGAGCACGGGAATCATAATCCTGGGGTCGGGGGTTCGATCCCTCCCCCGCTACCATGCGTCCCCCACTATTCTCAAAAGTGGGTTTCTGGCTGTAGCGGTCTCCCGCTACCATGTATCCCCCACTACCATGGTGGGCCGGAGGAAAGACTTCCCCGCCTATTAGGGTGGCGAGCTTACCTTTCACTTCGACCTCGAAGCCCTTCCAAGGTCCCTTTGGGTGGACCGTGACGCTGTGCACAAGCGTCCGAAAATCTTGGATTAGGGAACCGCGATCGTCCTCTGCCGTCGAATGACCAGCCATTGTATCGGCAAGTGCGTTCACCGTGCTGATGTAGCGATCCAAGGCAGCTGGGTGGAGCGCGATGGGAACTGGGGCTTCTTCGAGTGCGGCCATTTCGGCTTCGACGCGCAACCGCTCTTCCTTTAGCTCCGCGATCCGCTGTTTGGCATCCTCCTCGGAGATGACGTACTTGATCACAAGATCAATGTTGCGTTGCCGCTCCCCTTCGATCCGGTCACGTTTCGCCACCAGTCGCGCACGCACCGCCACCGCGTCCCCCGCAAGCCGCTCTCGTTCACGATTATAGTTGCGCACGTAAGTCTCGATCAGCCGCGGATCCTTCAATTCCTCGGTCATGCCGCTGAGCACAAGCCTTTCGGTATCGCGCAGGTAGATGATCCGGCGATTCGAACAACTCCCGCTCTCGCGAACCGCTGAGCAGCGAATCCTGGTCTTTCCAGTCTTGTCACGGTCATGAACCGACATCCCTGATCCGCAACAGCCGCAGCGAAGGAGACCAGAGAGGAGATGCGGCGCCCGCCGCTTTACGTGGCTGGGCAAGTGGCTCTTCGCCGTCTTTAGAGCGTGAGCTTGCTCCCAAATGGACTGTTCGACGATGCGTACCTGGGGCGCCTCGATGCATTGCCACTCATCACGAGGGGTCGGGCGAGATAGTCGTTTGCCTGTATCCGGATCCTTGACCATCCGGACTTTGTTCCAGACGATACGGCCGGCATAGAGTTCGTTGAAGATAAGTCCGGCACCACGTTGGGCGTTGCCATTGATTGTCGACGCGTTCCATCGCTGGCCTCGCGGTGGACGAACGTTTTCTCGGTTGAGATCGTGCGCGATGTCCCGGGGCGTTCGTCCCGCAGCGTATGCCGTGAAAATGCGCCGTACGATCGCAGCTTCGTCTTCGACAATTTCAAGTTCACCGGGTTTGCCGGGAACGGCTCGATATCCGTAGGCACGCCCCCCCGGCGTGTCGACCGTCTCGTATCACACCGGCCATACCGCGACGGACCTTCTTCGCTCCGTCTTCGCGCTGCATCTGTCCAACGAGGCCGCGAATTCCAATCAAAATCGAGTCCGCAGTGCCGTCATGAACGGCTTGGATTTCGATCCCTTGGAAAGATAGCCTTTTGTGGATGCCGGCCAGGTCTTCCATGTCACGAGAAAGCCGATCCAGCGCTTCCACAATGACAACGGTGAAACGTTGTTGGCGTGCAGCATCCATAAGCTGCATCAAGCCATCGCGCCCGATTACAGAG
>NZ_LGHM01000267.1 GCF_001908185.1 Bradyrhizobium sp. AS23.2 | reverse complement strand
CCGAGTATGAACGCATCCAAGCGGCGTTTCATGCAAACCGCGAGAGGTTAAAGGCTGAACGACTTGCTCGCGAGGCCGAAGCGGCGGCGCGGAAGCATAAAAACCTGATCACGGCCCACTCTCCGAATGTGCATGGCGGTCTGCGGCACCGCTGAGCATTCAAAATTATCGATCGGAACGGACGGGCGCTCGCGAAGTGCAAGCCGGCTTAGGTGCATGGCGTCCGACAGGGCTCGGCATACCGCCATCAAAGCGGCATCCTAAGTACCTCGCAAATTATCAAGCCCTTGGGCCCCCGAACGCGCGCGAGCTACTGCGCGTCGTGGGTGTGGAGAAATGGGTTAGTCGATCGCGCCGGAGTCGCCGGAGCCTTTCACTTTGACGACGAGCGCAACCAAAGCAGCGGACGCAAGTGCCAGCAGCAACGGCGATCCGCCAACGATCCAGAGCCAGGTCATCGCTGAACTCCGGTGCAGCGCAAACACGGCCAGCCTCCCGTGTGCTCAGTGTGTGCTTGCCGAATTTTGCTCGGAGGACGTTGGCGGTCGATTCGGATCTAACCACTTGATTTTGTTGGTGAGCGCGCTGGGGCTCGAACCCAGGACCCCGTGATTAAAAGTCACGTGCTCTACCGGCTGAGCTACGCGCTCCCATGGCCGCTGGATGGCATTGCGATCGATCGCCATCGTCGTCGGTCATTTCGAGAAGCATGTCTTGCCGCAACGTTTGACTTGGCGTCGCGGGGAAAACCGGCTGTTTCCGGTTCATGCTGTCGGTCCGCGCTGTGTAGGGGGCCGGGGCGTTGAGGTCAATAGCCGGGGTGGCTGCCAGGACTCGTGGCACGAACGGGGATTGGCTCGCTGCTTCCGTCGCTTAGGCCGAAAGTTTCAACCTGATTGGTGGGCGTCATCCACGCCGAACAGCGAGGATAGTTCGCCGGCGCGGAGTTATCACCCGCGCCGTGAGGCCATCCGTTCCGTCAGTTCGCCTCGCGACGGACCTCGTTGGGCACCGGCTGCGGCGAGCCGGCCGGCGTCGGCAGCGCGACCGGGCGCAGGCCGATCAGCTCGGCGGTGCGGATCGCGCTGTCGCGCCAAAACTGGAACGAGTTGATGCGGCTGAGCTCGAGGATGGCGATCGCGACCGCGGCCAGGAACGGCAGGCTTTGCAGTACCAGCACGCCGGCAAAGACGTAGATCTCGGTGATCTGCCGGTAGCTGTTGGAGGCGATCAGCACGCCGGCGCCGACCAGGAGCAGGGTGCCGATCACAGCCTCCCAGAACGCCTGGAACTCGATCGACATCCGCGACAGGCCGCCCTTGGAGGTGCGCGCGAACGCTATGTGCTCGGTGATCAGTCCTTGCGCGACCGCGCGCGACACCGTCCACTGCACGCTCATCGCCGCGATCATCGCGCCCAGCATCTGGCCGGGCTTGATTGCGACGCGCGCGCGGTACATCGACAGGAAGTGCGCCAGCGAGACGATGAAAGCGCCAATGATCGGCAGCGTCAGGATCTTGTCGGGGATGGCGATGTCGGCGAAGGCGACGATCGGCACCCAGACGAGGTTGAGCAGCGCCACGACCACGCCGAGGCTTTCGGCGCCGAGCCAGTTCAGCCAGCCCAAGCCGTATTCGCGCTTCTGGTCGGGCGTCAGCCGGCTCCGGCCGGGCAGGAAGTGCCGCCAGTGCTTCTTCACGATCTGGAGGCCGCCATAGGCCCAGCGGTGACGCTGCTTCTTGAAGGCTTCGTAGGTGTCGGGGAGCAGGCCCTGGCCGTAGCGGTGGTTGGTGTAGTGCGTGACCCAGCCGAGTTCCTGGATCGCAAGGCCAAGATCGGAGTCCTCGCAGATCGTATCGGACGACCAGCCGCCGGCCATGTCCATCGCTGCGCGGCGGATCAGGCACATCGTGCCGTGCACGATGATGGCGTTGACCTCGTTGCGCTGGACCATGCCGATGTCGAAGAAGCCGGCATATTCGCCGTTCATGATGTAGTGCATGATCGACAGGTCGCCGTCGCGATGCTCCTGCGGCGCCTGCACGAGGCCGACGCGCGGGTCGGCGAAGGCCGGCACGAGGTCCGTCAGCCAGTCGGGATCGACGACATAGTCGGCATCGAGGATGCCGATGATCTCGGCGTCAACAGCGGTGCGGTCCATCGCGATGCGCAGCGCGCCGGCCTTGAAGCCCTGCACCTTCTCGGCGTTGATGAACTTGAAGCGTTCACCGAGCGCGCGGCAATGGTCCTGGATCGGCTGCCAGAAGGCGGGATCCGGCGTGTTGTTGATGATGACGACGCATTCGTAGTTCGGATAGTTCAGCCGCGACAGCGCATCGAGCGTCTGCTTGAGCATCTCAACCGGCTCGAAGTACGCGGGGATGTGGATCGAGACCTTCGGGTAGTAATTTTCGGGAACGTTCTCGACCTGCTTGCCCTTGGAGAGCAGGCGCTGCGGCGGCCGGCCGAAGGCCACCGCCGCGATCTCGTCGATGCGGGCCATCGCGATGAGGACGAGGGGAACAAGCAGGATCATGCCGAGCGTCAGCGCGAAGGCCGAGCCGAAGACGAAATAGTGCCCGTTCCAGAAAGCGAACACGGTCGCGGCCCAGGCGCCGACGCCGTTGGCGGCCGCCGACAGCAGGAAGGCCTGCTTGGCGGTCGGCTGTTGCAGCCGGAGGATCGGCAGGGACAGGAGGACGCCGACCAGGAGCGCGATCGTCATCAGCTTCCAGTAATCAGGATTTTCCACCGGGCCGGTCCAGGCGAATTTCGGCTCGCGGCTGGCGTTGAGGATGCCCCAGTACGGACCGACGCCGCCTTCGAAGAACTTCCAGGGCTGATCGATCGCCTCGACGATGTTGTATTCCATGCCGATGGCTTCGGCGCGGCTGACGAAATTGCGCAAGGTCAGCGCCTGCTGGAACGGACCGGGATCGGCGTTGCGCAGGTTATAGCCTGCGCTCGGCCAGCCGAACTCGGCGATCACGATGCGCTTGCCGGGAAATAGATTGCGCAGCAGGTTGTAGCGGTCGACGGCCTGGTCGACCGCCTGGTCCGAGCGGAAGTTTTCCCAATAGGGCAGCACGTGGGCGGCGATGAAATCGACGTTGGAGGCAAGGTCGGGATTGTCGCGCCAGATGTTCCAGATCTCGCCGGTGGTGACGGGAACGCGGACCGCGCTCCTCACCCGCTTGATCATCTCGATGAGGTCTTCGACCTTCTGCTCGCCGCGGTAGATCACTTCGTTGCCGACGACGACGCCGATCACGTTGCTGTTCTTGCGGGCGAGCTCGATGGCGGCCTTGATCTCGCGTTCGTTGCGGTCCTTGTCCTTGTCGATCCAGGCGCCGACGGTGACCTTGAGGCCGAACTCGGCGGCGATCGGCGGCACCAGTTCCACGCCGCCCGTCGACGAATAGAGGCGGATCGCGCGCGTCATCGTCGACAGCGTCTTCATGTCGGCGCGAATTTTCTCGACCGTCGGGATGTTGTCGATGTCGGGGTGGGCCGATCCCTCGAACGGCGCGTAGGAGACGCTGGGCAACAAGCCTTTGAAGTCCGGCGCGGGTTCCTGGTCGCGCAAGACTCCCCAGATGCCCGCGTGGAGCACGGACACGAGCAACAGAACGGCGGCGACAACGCGCATCGCGGCTAAACCAAACGGGGCTGAGGTGGCAGGGAAGCGGATCCGACCCCGAGATCCGACCAAGTCCACGGCAAATGGAGCATACCTCTGCCGCGCGGTTTCACAACTGTCATGCCCTCATGTCGTTATGAGGGCACGGCCTTTTCGGAATGCTCGGCAGTGCCGACCGCTTCCATGGCCGATCGTTCCTGAACGGAGGCTGAAACGATCGCGGCTATTTCTGGGGCGCCGGCGTCGGGCTTGCCGCAGGCGAGGGGCTCGCGGCCGGCTGCG
>NZ_LGHM01000266.1 GCF_001908185.1 Bradyrhizobium sp. AS23.2 | reverse complement strand
TCCGTGATCACTTCCAGCCGGCGCGCCGTCACGTCCGACTTAAGCGTATGGTCAAGCATAGACACAAGCCGATCCCTTCAAAGAGATCGTGAAACTCGCCTATCCCGTGTGCCGCGAGAAGGTGGGAGCGGAACGACGCTTACGCAAGTGACAACGCACGGACACGCTGCGGTCGGACGCGCCGAAGATCGCAGTCATACCTTGGCCGGCACGCTGAATTGCAGATCATTGTAGGTGCTGGCGTGAGCAACCGCTGAAGCCGATCTCAAAACGGCTCAGTTCTGCTATTCTCACTTTCTTGCGCTGAACGTCTCGATCAAGATCACGAGGAAGATGACCGCAAGCGCGAAACCCACCGTGCCGATGGCAAGCCAGCTTGTCTCGGTCGAGCGCGACATCTTCGACGCGGCGCCACTAGGCGCGGCAGGGAGAAAATCGCAGAAGTCCAGCCTTATGCGAGGCGCCTCCCCTTTATTGACGGGCTTGGCGGTGGAGTTCTGTACGCCGTGGCCTATCGGACAGGGGAAGCGGCTTTCTTGGCCGTATTCGACCGATGTGTTCATGGCTTGCACAGTTGATGTTGACAGGAGGAGGAGAGAGGAGAGAGAAAGGTGTAAAACCATCGACGTGCGCCAAAGCGCCCCACAGCCCCGCGCCCGCTCCTCTCGTTGAACGGTGCAAGCGTCTCTCTGGTGAGTAGCGGGTAGTTCGCGCCGACCGCTAAAGTTATGTTCGTCGCTTCTGAATCTACGGACATAAGCAGCGTTGGAGTTGCGTTAATTGGAATCAAGGGCAAGCCTCCGGAACTGCGAGGGCGGCTGGCTGCGACAGCTCATTTTGTGGAAGGGCCTAGCTCTCCAGCCTGGCAATCTGCGTGCCAATCGTCGGATTGTGCCGCGCCTTGCTTGACCAAGGATCGGCATGGCGCAGGCGTACTGCCTTGAAATGGCCGCGCGCGGGTCCCGTCCATGGCGGTCATCGGACTTACGGCCCGTCTGCGATTGAGGGACACAATACCGCTTTTGGCGGGCAATGCGCATCGTATGCCCACAGCCGTCCCGCCTTCGACGGATTGCCAGTGGCGTGCGATCGTTTAGGGCTGGGTGTGGGCGCCTGGCCTTGTAACATTACACTGGGCCGACGCGACTTACAGGCTGAGCCTATGCCGGTCGAGCATGTTTCTCCGGTAGATCGTATCAAAACGCACGCCGTCCGGAGGCTTGAGTGGGGCGCTCAGTAGGAGGCGAGCGATAGCAAGCGCTGTGTAGTCGAGCGCTCTGACGCCGCCTGCGAGAACGCCAACTACGCACGGCGTAGCCTGCTCCAAAGCCTGCGAGAGCGACAAAGGCGAGAATAAGAAGTTCTTCCATCGTCATATCTTCCGCTGATCGCAAACACGTTATGCCGACATCATGAGGCCGACAATGTCTCAGTTCGACAATGAACCGCTGAACCGTACAACCTTACGCTACGTATGATTCAAGTCTCTTCGTTCCGAATTTTTAGACTTTTACGTCGTGGTTCGTGAGGATCGCCACATTGATCGCATACTGCGCGTCCATCGAAGCAGCTCGTTCCGCGCATTGTTAGGGCACACGGGCGAACCGCGGCACTCAATAGGTACGTAGCGGTATGCAGAGCCTCGCCCTTGCGGTTTCGGAGGAGGCCAATACCGGTGTTCGATTTAGCGCCGCTCAGTTCGCGAGAGTTGGAGATCAGACATCGCCGGGTTTGGCGTGTGGGAAGGTTATCTAAGCCAGCCAACTAAGATGTTGGCAGAGACCTTGGAGATGCAGGAATTCCGCAATGAACATGGCAACAGCGCAGGTAAACGCCGTGATCGACGGCAACTTCTGTCACACATGCGGAAAGAAGCCGATTATTGGTTATTGAACGCCTCTGCACTGAACCATCCACCATATCCCTCGCGCGATTGGCAGCGATATTGCAGGCTTTCAAACGCATGGCGAATTGGTATCGAGCACAGCTTGACAGAGCGACCGCCTACTAAGGTATCGATGTCGGCTATTTTTCAAGGGCGGGCCGTAAACGACATCGGCATCGGAATGACTTCGATTGATGATAGATTGAGTGAGATTAGATCGGTCCGGAACGACATTTGGCGTTGTCGTAAGTTGCTTCGAACGGAGTTGCCTGATGCGGATCGAAATGTCATTGAGAAGCATCTGCTTGAACAACGCTCTGCATTTGAGCGCCTCTTGGCGATGACATTTCCTTTGACGTTTCGGTTCTGATGGATTCGATGCCTATGACGTGCTCGAACTGTATATTTGAGCGCTGATCATGCACGTACCCTGCCCAGCCACAACCACTTCAGCTGAACCTACCGGATGAGATGGCCATCCGCGAGGCTGCAGTTGATTGACCAACAAGAGCTAACATAGACACAGCGTAGCTGCTGGCAAGAAGGACGTATGGCAGCTCGAGCCCATTATCGCCGAGAGAAGTGGAACGAGTGTAAGGTTCCGTTGATGCAGGGAGGTAGACGCCTGCAGCCGACGCGCGCTCTCCCGACACGCGCACGTCCCCCCGCAGTCGGCAATTGTCCTGTAGGGAGAGGAATGGTGTCGCATCCTACGCGGCTCGAGGCTGTCCCTTGAATTCCTGGTTCGCCGATTCCGCCATCACCGGCCGAACACTGGCGATTGCAATCAGCCCAACGGGGCTGGTGGAAAGTACATTATTAACATCGCTCGATAACGATAGTGCTCTTTGGTCGTTTCGCGGCACTCGTAGACACATTCGGTCAGAGGGAGATGCTCGCTTCCGGACAAATCGAGGGCGCGCAACAACCAGCGGCAAAGCCGAGCATCAATTTCGTGATGCGCCATGCACGCCGATGATTGCTGCGCTTGTGCAAACAGGCCTGCTCATGTCGCATGATCTCGGAAATCAGGCTCTCTGATTACAACACCGCGCCCCTGAACGCAGCCGGATCACAGACCATGGCATCGCCGCTCAATTGGACCACGGCGCGGCTCACCGCAACTCTTCCATCCAATGCGGATAGCATGTCAATGGCGCAATCCCTACCCACGATGGCGGCATCAGCCTTTTCGCCGTTCGCAAGTCTGGCAATGAGAGACACGACAGAATTCATTGGAAAGTAAAACGGTTTTGATCATGTCGCCAGGTTCATACAGCACTGTCGTTCGCTGAAGATGAGTGGCCTTGAGATGAGGCCGCAAGGCGGCTGCGTCGCTCGGCCGCGCGGATTGTTGGCGTCCTTCAGAGATTGTAGAGATAACCGCCGCGGCGGCTAATACAGGGTAAATTGTCTGATCCATTGTAAATCGAGGCTAGCGCGTGGCGCTCCCGCTCGAATGCCGCTCCGCCAAACGTCTGCAGCGTCCTGTAATTCTGCCGCTTGATAAATCTTAGCGCCCGCGCGCGTCGATCTGCTCCAACCACCGATATGGATCATCGTCAGGTGCCGCGAGCGAGGGCTTTCCAGGCCGCAACGTTGTTGTCGCTCTTGCTTTCATCACGGTTTACTACCTCCAGTCCAGTCATTAACGCGCATCGTGGTATGGTATCCGCAGTGAAGTGCGGGGATGTCCCGGGTTCTGTTGAGTATCTGAAGAGGTCGGCGTTGCCCACCTTGAGCCGGTAGGCTCGGGGTGCTGATTCCACAAAGGAGAGCAACGCCATGACGAGAGATATCACACCGGCCGGTTCGCCGGCGACTGGGGCTGTGGACGAAGCGTTTGCCGAAGTGCGGGCGAGCTTCGATCGGTTCTGCCTTGCGGCAGGGATCGAGGCGCTCGGCACGATGATGGAGGCGGAAGTCACGGCGGCCTGCGGGCCGCGCCACGGTCGCGATGCGGCGGGGCGGGCGCACCGTTGGGGCCGAACGCGGGGACGGATCGGTTTCCACGGCGGCAAGATCGAGGTCGAGCGCCCGCGGGTCCGGGGCGTGGACGGCCGCGAGGTCACGATCCCGAGCTGGGAAACGGCGGCGCAGGAGGACTGGCTTGGTCGCTGGGCGATGAACCTGATGCTGATCAATGTGTCGACGCGCCGGTTCGGCCGGGCTGTCCGGCTGCCCGAGGGTGACGTGCCGGCACCGCCCGGATCGGGGGTTTCGAAGTCGGCGGCCTCGCGGAGGTTCGTAGCGCTGTCGACGGCGCGGCTGGCCGACTTCATGGCTACCGATCTGTCCGTGCTCGATCTTCTGGTGGTCCAGATCGACGGGCTGCATCTCGGCGGCGATCTCGTGCTAGTCGCCGCGATCGCGGTTGATGGCG
>NZ_LGHM01000265.1 GCF_001908185.1 Bradyrhizobium sp. AS23.2 | reverse complement strand
AACTTGGCGCAAGGTCGGTGAACTCCTCGACGTCTTCTCCAAGGAAGAGTGCGCCAACTATCTCAAAAACTCAGGCTATGTTTCCGTATAAACACAGCACGCTCTAGCAGGCAATTCAGAGCTGATCTTCGTCCGCTCCGATCCCACCGTGCCTGCAAAGCTCAAGGAACAACTCAACGCGTGGGGCCTGCCCAAGGATTAATTCGCGGACAGCGGCCACTGAACGAGCAGGTGGCGGCTTGATTGCAGCCTATGCGATCGGCTTCCGGGCTTCCCGACTTGGGACGAGCGGTTGCCTGTGCATCCGGCCGCGTTTCAGACCGAGAAAGGACGCGGGGATCTTTGGACAAGCTTCATGTCGACATAGCCGCTTTCATCGATCCACTCATGCGGACAGAAAGCGAGCGAACGAGGATCGATTGCAAGGCCATCCCTCGTGATGGCTTCCCGTGTGCCCATGCGATAGATCCAGTTATCTTCGCTGGATGGGTCGAGACACATTGCGTCATACACGGCAGTGTCATTTGTCATTGCAATCCCCCATAGTCAAAAAGAAAAAGTGCAATGTCCGGAGCTTATCGGGCAACTAGACGGTATCAATAAACATCGTTGCTGCGGATGCACACGATATTGCCAGCCGTTCACACCCGTCCCCTGATCGGGCGCTATCTTTGTTGTCATGAAAGGGACGAATTTCGCGCCGAGCCTCGACAAAGGGTGGAACCAATGCCTTGCGGGCGGGTTCGGACGATGGGGCGCGTAGAGGACAATGTTCCGTGATCTGGCTACTCTTCCCCGCCGTAATTTTGTTGCTCGTCGTTCTCGCCGGTCGGGCCCACAGTCGCTATTTGGACAAGCTGCAAGCAGATCCCGAGCGCCAGCTTATGCTGGGCGTGAGTTTTGAGAGGTCTGGCCCGATAAGAGCGTCTCGTCACCGCGCATGGCTTCAACAGGCAACGCTGGATCTCAACTGACGCCTTTCGCGTCGGGCGTTCGGCTTCCGAAGCGGGTGGCGATTGGAGAAGGTACGCGTTTGCAGTCGCACGATTCAATCGCGGCTTCCACTTAGTCCAAATTCTCAACCTTACTCTTTATCGTTTTGGTTCAATCGCCGAAGCGAAGTCCAGGCGCCCAAACAAGAGGGCCGCCAGGGGGCTGTTTGGCATGAATTTGGTGAGAGCAGTTATGCGGCAGTCAGCGCCCAATTACGGCGGCGATAAGCGAGGAAGCCGACGCCGGCGAAGCCAAGGATCATCATCGCCCACGTGGAAGGTTCAGGCACCGCTGCGACCGTGAAGACAAATTGTTCATCGGTGTAGTTGTTGTCGGTCCAGCCTGTCTGATGCAGGCTGAGATCCTCGAAGCCGACATAAGTTCCTGCCGGAATCTTCCCGTTGCCGGCGAATGCGGTCGAATAGATGTGGTTCACACCATCGGGATTCATCTTGATGTCGGAGTAGTAGGTATGGCCGGTCGTCTTGACGTCGATGTAGAAGACCAAAGTGTCGCCAACGCTCACATTACCGAAGTTATACATCTCTCCATAGGCGCTGATGTGATTGTCCAGAGCGGTGCCCCTGTCCTGGCCGTTGACGAGCAGACCCAAACTCTCGCTAAATGAGGCCCCTGAGCCGTAAAAGTACGCAACCAGCGAACCATTCGCAGTTGCGGTGAATGAGTATGTGGTTGGATTTTCTGTACCCGGGTTCGGGTAAATGACACCGGCTTTCGCGGCTGTGGCTGCAACGAGCGCGAGCATGGCTGTGGCAAAGCACGTTTTTATCATTGCAGGTCTCACGCATTAACTATTTAAAATAGGAGTTTAATTATTTAATATAATTCAATGAAGGTCAATCGATTTGATAAAAAAGCCTCAGGATATTTTGGAGACAGCCCGTGCGCGCCTCCAGGCGATATCGCATGGTGAAAACGCTATCGGCGCCTTGGCTTTTCTGGACCGAAATGGCTACTGGCCTCGATACGACCCGTCTTGAACGATGCACGCGAAGCTCGGCTTGGGCCACCTGTTCTCGCAATGAGATGACCTCAGACATCAAGCGAAGCAGGTCAGCTTCGGAAATGCTTCCTTCAATGCCATTTTTCTCTTCCGAATTTCGAAACGGGCAGTTCATCGATCGAGGAACGTCAACATCAGGCGAGGAACATGAGGACAATTTCCTGCATGATGAGACCTTCCAGCATGACGTTTCGCTGCACTTGAGTAGGTGTTCTGTTTGTGCTGACCGACAACGATATCGCGCGGTGAGGCAGGCTGGCGCTAGATTGCGTCCCGTCTAATCAACGGGCGATAAAAATCCGGTGAGCCATATCAACTTGCTGGTGATGTACCGGGAGCAAGGCGAATGTGTCGTCTTTAACCCAGGGAGATCAATTTGGTTCCGCGATTCACTTGCTGTCGTCAACACGGTGTGTCGGTTTCGCGTTTGAGAGGGCGCGAGCCGGCGTGGACGGCTACGTATTTCGAGGCCGCCGTTCGATCATGGTTTGGACGCCTCTCGCAGTACAGCAGCCGATCACTCCTCCTGCGACTTTCTCTATGACGTCGATAAAGCGGCCATGTCGATCGGACGTCAGTTGTTGGACGGCTTCCAATCCCAAAGCTATGGCGACGACAAGTATCAGAGATCGGACAAAGCGGCTTGGATAAGCAGAAACGAACAACAGTCCGAGGACCAGATACGCGATGAAGCGCTGAGATCCCGCCGGACCGGCGGTCGTTGCGTCCGGACGAAGCCATATGGGCGACAGCGATACCACGCAGACTAGGTGAGAGTGCCCCAGGCAGCCAACGCTAAAAGTCTTCCAAGCATCCACGATCCATAGCGCGCGTTTTGCGGGCCGCAGCAAATAAGGCGATGTTACTGCTGTTTTGAATGCGTGCTGCGCGCCAGAGCCATTTGCTTTTTCACGACATACGAGACTTGGCGCACGAGTAAAGGCGTGCGGTTGCTGAGTGACGTGCGGTCAGTGTAGACGTAAATCGATGACCAACGAGCATACGATACGGAGCGGCGGGCTCAGCGCGACCATCAAGGCGCAGGGCGCCGAGCTGTGCTCGCTGAAAGACGGCGGCGGCGTCGAATTCATCTGGCAGGCGGGAGCGGTCTGGCCGCGCTATGCGCCGCTGCTGTTTCCGATCGTCGGGCGCCTCGCCAACGACGAATTGCGGCACCAGGGCAAGACGTACCGGATGACCCAGCACGGCTTTGCGCGCGACAGCCGCTTTGCCTGGGGCGAGCGTCGCGACAGCCACTGCACGCTGGTGCTGGAAGATAGCGAGGCGACGCGTGCGCTCTATCCGTTCGCGTTCCGCCTGACCGCGGCCTATGCAATCGATGGGGCTGGTCTCGATCTCTCGCTCACGATCGCGAACACCGGCGAGGAGATGTTGCCGGCCTCGCTCGGTGGTCATCCCGCCTTCAACTGGCCGCTTCAGCCCGGAGTGGCGAAGGAAAGCTACGCGCTGACCTTCGCGAACGCGGAGGCATCCCCCGTCCGTCGTCTCGACGGCGGGTTGTTGCGTGCGGCGACGGAGCAGAGTCCTGTAAGCGGTACGGTGCTCCCCTTGTCCGAATCCCTGTTCGCCGCTGACGCCATCATCTTCGATCGGGTCAAGAGTAACTCGGTCCGCTATGCGGCCGGGCTGGGTGCGTCCACCGGGCCTTGGCTGAAAATGTCCTGGCGTGGCTTTCGCGAGCTCGGCGTCTGGTCGAAGCCGTCGAGCGCGCCGTTCCTCTGCATCGAGCCCTGGCGTGGCTATGCGAGTCCCGTCGGCTTCGACGGCGAGTTCAGCGAGAAGCCGGGCCTGATGCACATTGCGCCGGGCGCGGAAGAGCAGTTGTCGTACCGGATCGAAATCGCGTCGTCCTGAGGTCGAAGGCTTCTCGACGGTTGAATCCGAAACCCGATGTGCGGGATCGGCGGTGTCGAGATGGCGCGAGGCCGCTCGTGTGAGCCATTCCTGCATGTTGATGCACGGGATAAGAAATGTGGGCCAATTCATACTTAATGCTTCAAGGTCATGACCAATATTGTTTGGGCATCACAACACGCCTAGTATTCAGGCAGGCAATTTCGGGGGGGTCGAATAAGTCGTGAATGTTCGTTCACAGGACAACGCGCTGCGTGACCACTTGAACTTTCAGGCCGAGTCGCAGGCACACAGGATATCCAAGATCGTCACCGGTCCCGCACGTCAGGAATTGCGTCCCGCTGGCCGCGAGCGGCTGATCGTCGTCGAAGACGATCCGGTGACGCGGACGATGCTGGTCGGCTATTTCAACGACAACAATTTCGACGTGGTCGGCGCCGGCTCCTGCGCGGAATGCCGCCAGGCGTTGCGCGCGCGCACCGATCTCGTCTTCCTTGACGTGCAGTTGCCGGATGGCGACGGCTTCGAGCTTGCCAAGGAAATCCAGACGACTAGCAACGCGGGCATCATCTTCGTGACGCGTCGCGACACCGACGTCGATCGTATCCTCGGTCTCGAGATCGCCGGCGACCATTACGTCACCAAGCCGATCAATCTGCGCGACCTGCTCGCGCGGGCACGCAGCGTGCTGCGGCGGCGCTCGATCGACCGCAAGGCGGCGCGCAACCACAACTCGATCGCCTTCGGCGACTGGATCATCGACCTGACGCGGCGCGAATTGCTCGGCAGCGAGGGCAAGCCGGTCGCACTGACGCGCGCCGAATTCGACCTGCTGGCGGCGCTCGTTGGTGCCGACGGAAGGCCGCTCAGTCGCGACTATCTGATCGAGGTCGTCAGTAACCGCCAGGCCGAGGTCGATATCCGCACGGTCGATGCGCTGGTGGCGCGGCTGCGCCGCAAGCTCGTCGGAAGCGGCACGCCCGTGATCGCGACCGTCACCGGCGTCGGCTACAAGCTCGTGCTCAGCGAGCGCCTCTAACTTCATCCGTCGGAATATCTGATCCGCGCCTATCGCGCACGGGCGCTCTGATCCGTAAGTGTCCTTTGCACAGGTGCGGCCAGCCGGTCATCGACCGCATAGAGCGTGCAGGTGGGCGACCATTTCATGCAGGCCGCGAGCGAGTCTCGCTGGGCGTCGTCTGTCGTCCCGCGCCCCGAACGCCAGCCGTAGCCGCCGTTCGGCGACACGGCAAAGGCCTTGTGCGGCATGGTGCTGGCGAGATAGCGCGAGAACTCGGCTTTCGCCGCCGCATTGAGTTGGCCCGGCGGCGGCAGCGGATCGGGCGGGCTCAGGATGTCGCGGCTGAGCCCGCGTTCGCGCAGGAAAGCGTCGACATACGGCGTCCATTGCGGGCGCGCAACGACCGAATAGAGGTAGTGGCCATCGTCGCCGTAGGGCGGCGCCGCGATGAATTTCGTGTTGCCACCATTGCCGCGAAATCCGTCATAGAAGCGGCGCGCGAGATCGGGGCCGAAGAACGAATCGTTGGTCGCGTAGACCCACAGCATTGGCACACGTGAGGCCTTGCCGAAGGTGGCGAAGGCCTGCGCCAGCCCATCCGGATTGCAGACATCGTCGTCGTCGCGCGAGCCGCGGCCGCCGGCGAAATTGATCGCCGCCACGAGGCCGGGCGGTGCCTGTGCCGTCAGCGCGACGGTGGCGAGCCCGCCGGCGGAATGGCCGGCCGCGATCATGCCTGATGTCGTGACGTCGGCCCTATGCCCCATCGCATCGATCGCCGCGCGCAAATCCGCGACAGCCACCGCCGCCGCCGGCAGGTAGGCGGCGTTCGCGCAAGCGCCGACGCTATCGACGCGCCCGCCGGGCGAGGTGCCGTAGCCGCGCCGCATCACGATCAGCGCGGCAAATCCGCGCCCGGCGTATTCCAGCGCGATGCCGTAATATTTGTGCGCCGACATCGTCGCACGGTCGTCGAAGCTGCGCGGCGAGCCATGGCTGAGCAGCGCGAGCGGATAGCGCTTCGTCCCTGCCGGGCGGACCAGGAAGGCCTCCAGCCCCTGCGGTCCGGGATGCGCAGGTCCTCAGTGTAGAACTCCGCGGCCACGGCGAGCGACGGCGCGCCGGCGATCAACAGAAGCAGCTTGCGCGGAAGAGCCATGGGACGATTCGAAAGGCCTTGATGGTGCCGACCATAGCATGTTCCCGCGATTGCGCAGGGGCATCGCTGGTGAGGGGGAGTCGTGTGCGGATTCTCCACCCGACATCCGGGGCGCGCGAAGCGCGAGCTATGCTGCGCAATTGCGCATCTGAGGATCCATCATGCAGCACGTAATGGGGACAAATGGATTCCGGGCTTGCGCCAAGGGGCGCGCCCCGGAATGACGAGGAATGGGCTGCCGTGGCAGCCTCGTCATCGCGTCATCGGCGGCGCTGCGGACGTGGACGCTTGGCGGGCGGAGTCGGCGTTGCCGTGCAGGGTTCGTTCGAACTGCCGCTTCACCCTTGCCAGATCGTGGTCCACGGCGGCATCGCGCAG
Source organism: Bradyrhizobium sp. AS23.2 (assembly GCF_001908185.1). Taxonomy (GTDB): domain Bacteria; phylum Pseudomonadota; class Alphaproteobacteria; order Rhizobiales; family Xanthobacteraceae; genus Bradyrhizobium. The sequence goes on along the minus strand of NZ_LGHM01000265.1, from coordinate 7,146 downwards.
CATGGTGTTGGTCTGAAGATCCGGGGTCGGACAGGACAAAGGAACCAGCAAGCAGCAACGTCGTTGCGAGAATGGTCATGGCTCTATTTATGTCGACAAATGCGGCTGTTTGTTGCTGATGGTTCAGAGGGCTTCCGGGTTGGCGGGCGCCCGGCGGATGCTATGGTATCGTTCGCAATCTCTGCACGACAGGACGAGGATATTTCCAGTGGCTGATGTTCATCCCACGGCGGGCAAGCAGGTCTCGCCGGACGCGCTCACCAACGTTCCGCGGCTGGTGACAGCCTATTTCGCCAACAAGCCGGATGCCACCGATCCTGCTCAGCGGGTGGCGTTCGGCACCTCCGGCCATCGCGGCAGCTCGTTCAAGAACACCTTCAACGAAGGCCATATCCTCGCGACCACGCAGGCAATTTGTGACTACAGAAGAGAAAAGGGCCTGACCGGCCCGCTCTTCATCGGCATCGACACCCACGCGCTGGCCGAGCCAGCACTGGTCAGCGCGATCGAGGTGTTCGCGGCCAACGGCGTCGACATCATGATCGACAAGGACGGCGGCTATACGCCGACGCCGGTGATCTCGCACGCGATCCTGACCTACAACAAGGGCCGCACATCGGGCCTTGCTGACGGCGTCGTCGTCACCCCGTCACACAATCCGCCGGAGGATGGCGGCTACAAATACAATCCGCCGCATGGCGGGCCGGCCGATACCGATGTGACCGGCGTCGTCGAGAAGCGCGCCAATGCCTATCTCGCCGATGGGCTCAAGGGTGTCGCGCGCATGGACTACGCCAAGGCGCGCAAATCGGCGACCGTCCACGCCTACGACTTCATCACGCCCTATGTCGCCGATCTCGGTAGCGTCGTCGATCTCGACCTCGTCAAGTCCGCCGGCATCAATATCGGCATCGATCCGCTCGGCGGCGCGGCCGTGCATTACTGGCATCCGATCATCGAGCGCTACGGCCTGAAGGCCACAGTCGTGAACGAGGCGGTCGATCCGACCTTCCGCTTCATGACGGTCGACTGGGATGGCAAGATCCGCATGGACTGCTCCTCGCCTTACGCGATGGCGAGCCTGATCGGGATGCGCGACCGCTTCGACGTCGCCTTTGCCAACGACACCGATGCCGATCGCCATGGCATCGTGACGCGCACCGGCGGCCTGATGAATCCGAACCACTATCTCGCGACGGCGATCTCCTATCTGTTCGCGCACCGCCCGAACTGGGGCAAGGACGCTGCGATCGGCAAGACCGTGGTGTCGAGCTCGATCATCGACCGCGTCGCCAAGAAGCTCGGCCGCAGGCTGGTCGAGACGCCGGTCGGTTTCAAATGGTTCGTCGACGGGCTCATCAGCGGCGGCTTCGGCTTCGGTGGTGAGGAGAGTGCAGGGGCCTCGGTCCTGCGCCGCGATGGCACGGTGTGGACCACCGACAAGGATGGCATCATTCTCGGCCTGCTCGCCGCCGAGATCATGGCGAAGACCGGCTGCGATCCGAGCCAGCTGTTCAACGACCTCACCGCCGAGCTCGGCGTGCCGCACTACGCGCGCATCGACGTCGCCGCCACGACGCCGCAGAAAAACATCTTGAAATCCGTCACGCCCGAGCAGCTGGGCCTGAGGGATCTCGCCGGCGATCCCGTCCGCGCCACACTGAGCAAGGCCCCGGGCAACGGCCAGCCGTTCGGCGGCATCAAGGTGGAGACCGATTTCGGCTGGTTCGCCGCAAGGCCGTCGGGCACCGAAGACGTCTACAAGATCTACGCGGAAAGTTTCCGCAGCACCGAGCACCTGAAGCGGATCCAGCAGGAAGCCCAGGCCGGGCTGGCAAAGGTGTTCGGGGCGTAAGGCGCACTGAGGCAGCGCTCCTCTCACGCTACTCCCAGGGAGGGCGTGCCGATTCCTCCGGTGTCGTCACCCGCGAAAGCGGGTGATCCAGTACTCCGCGGCGGAAGTTGCATGAACCAATCATCGCCGCGGCGTACTGGATTCCCCGCTTTCGCGGGGAATGGCTCGCGGTTAGTTCTGTATACATCATTGACTATATAGGTAATTAGATACGGCAACTTTGGCCTTGAACGATTCTCCGCCCCTGGTATTGTATACATAACGTATTCATAAGCCCTGGGAGTGAGACCGGTGCCAAAACCCTTCCCCATGAATGCCTGGTACGCCGCGGCCTGGGACGCCGAGGTCAAGCCGGCACTGTTGCCGCGGACGATCTGCGGCAAGCACATCGTCATGTACCGGAAGACCGATGGCTCGGTGGCCGCGCTGGAGGATGCCTGCTGGCATCGCCTGGTGCCGCTGTCCAAGGGCCGGCTCGAAGGCGACACCGTCGTCTGCGGCTATCACGGCCTGAAGTACAATGCGCATGGGCGCTGCACCTTCATGCCCTCGCAGGAGACCATCAACCCGTCGGCCTGCGTGCGCGCCTATCCCGTGGTCGAGCGTCACCGCTATGTCTGGCTCTGGATGGGCGATCCCGCGCTCGCCGACCCCGCGCTCGTTCCCGACATGCACTGGAATCACGATCCGGCCTGGGCCGGTGACGGCAAGACCATCCACGTCAATTGCGACTACCGCCTCGTGCTCGACAATCTTATGGACCTCACCCACGAGACCTTCGTGCACGGCTCCTCGATCGGCAACGACGCGGTGGCCGAAGCGCCGTTCGACGTCACCCATGGCGAGAAGACGGTGACGGTGACGCGCTGGATGCGCGGCATCGAGGCCCCGCCGTTCTGGGCCAAGCAGCTCGGCAAGCCGGGCCTCGTCGATCGCTGGCAGATCATTCGTTTCGAGGCCCCGTGCACCATCGCGATCGACGTCGGCGTGGTGCCGGCCGGCACCAGCGCACCGGAAGGCGACCGCTCGCAGGGTGTTAACGGTTTCGTACTCAACACCATCACGCCGGAGACTGAGAAGACCTGCCACTATTTCTGGGCGTTCGTGCGCAACTATCGCCTCGGTGAGCAGCGCATTACTACCGAGATCCGCGAGGGCGTCTCCGGCATCTTCCGCGAGGACGAGCTGATCCTGGAAGCGCAGCAGCGCGCGATGGACGAGAACCCCGATCGCATCTTCTACAACCTCAACATCGATGCCGGCGCGATGTGGTCGCGCAAGCTCATCGACAGGATGGTTGCGAAGGAAAACGCGCCGCAGCATCTCCAGGCCGCGGAGTAGGTCATGGCCGAGCGTGAGGTCGACCGCTCCGTCTCGCAGACCGTGAAGGCACAGCTCGCGCTGCGCGACCAGATCCTGTCCGGCTCGTTGCGGCCGGGCGAGCGCATCTCCGAGCTGCAGGCGGTGGAGACGACCGGCGCCTCGCGCACCCCGGTGCGCATGGCGCTGGTGCGGCTGGAGGAGGAAGGCCTCTTGGAGGCGATCCCCTCCGGCGGCTTCATGGTGAAGGCGTTTTCGGAGCGCGACATCTCCGATTCCATCGAGCTGCGCGGCACGTTGGAAGGCCTCGCGGCGCGCTTCGCGGCCGAGCGCGGCGTCTCCGCGCGCGAGCTCGAACCGCTGAAGGAGTGTTTGGCCGCGATCGACGAGCTGCTGCGCCAGGTGCCGATCTCGATCGAAGCCTTTTCGTCCTATGTCACGCTGAATGCGCGCTTTCATGCCCTGCTCACCGAGTTGTCGCGCAGCCCGCCGCTGGTCCGGCAGATCGACCGCGCCGCGGCGCTGCCGTTTGCCTCGCCAAGCGGCTTTGTGATGGCGCAATCGGCGCTGCCCGAGGCGCAGCAGATCCTGATCATCGCGCAGGAGCACCATCGCGTCGTGATCGACGCGATCGAGAACCGCGAAGGCGCGCGGGCCGAAGCGGTCATGCGCGAGCATGCGCGGCTTGCGGTGCGAAACTTGCGGCTCGCGCTGCGTAACCGGACCCATCTCGATCTCTTGCCGGCGCTCGCGCTGATCAAGACCGCAACCGATTAGGGGAGTGCCATGCGCTTCATCGAAACCTGGATTCCGGCAACGCTCGTGTCGATGCGCGACCTCGCACCCGGCATCCGTGAATTCCTGATCCTGCCCGATCAGTTCGATGGTGTCGCCTATCCGGTCGGCAGCCACATCAATATGAGCGTGACCATCGACGGCCTGCCGGAGACGCGGTCCTATTCGCTGGTCGGGGAGGCTTCGTCACACGGCTTCAGGATCGCGGTGCGTCGCGCCGAGGATTCCCGCGGCGGCTCGCGCTACATGTGGCAGTTGGCACCGGGGGCGCGGCTCGACATCACGTGGCCCGCTTCGCTGCTCGCGGTCGATTGGGCGCGCCAGCATTATTGCCTGATTGCCGGCGGCATCGGTATCACGCCGATCCTCGGCGCGGCGCAGGCGCTGGCGCGGCGCGGGGCCAATGTCACGCTGCACTATGCCGTGCGCTCGCGCGGCGAGGCCGCCTATCTCGACGATCTCGCCAACCTGCTCGGCGACCGACTGGTCGTCCATGCGAGCGACGAAGGCCGGCGGCTCGATCTTGACGCGCTGTTCGCCTCGTTGCCGCAAGATGCACTGGCGCTGTTCTGCGGCCCAATGCCGATGCTGGATGCCGCGCGCCACGCCTGGATCGACGCGGGTCATCCGCTTCCCGATCTCCGCTACGAGACGTTTGGCTCCAGCGGCGCGCTTCCGACCGAGACGTTCCGCGTGCGCCTGAAGGACTCCGATATCGAGCTCGAAATCCCCCGCGAGCGCTCGATGCTGGACGTGCTCAATGCTTGCGGCCATGACGTGATGTACGACTGCAAGCGGGGTGAGTGCGGCCTGTGCGCCATCGACGTGGTCGACCTCGAAGGCGAGATCGACCATCGCGACGTCTTCTTCAGCGACCACCAGAAGCGAAGCAACGAGAAGATCTGTGCCTGCGTCTCCCGCGCCCGCGGCACCATCACCGTGGACACGTTATTGCGAGCGGACGCGGTGTGACGTACGCCGAGGCGGTCATGCCCAGGCTTGTTGGCGGCGCTTCCCCCAAACTTCGAGCCTCATAGATCAAAAGTAGCTTTTGAGAACAAACTCCGCGTTCTTCAAATGGCGTACTTAGTGATCGCGGATGCCTGATCGCGCCGGCGACAAGCCAAGAAGCCGAGCCGTTCCTCCCAATCAGAGAAGCAGAAGCTGCTTAGATTGTCGCAGACACTGTCAGCGAGTGCTGCGCTCGCAATGGCATTCGACTTCTCGGTCTCCGGAGCCAGGTCTTGATACACTTGAGGCGAGCGGTTCGGCTGCGCTTTTGATCAACCGGCGGGGCGAGGTGTTTCAGATGAACCGCTCGGCAGAACGCAAGCTAACGCACGAAATCGCATGGTTAACCGGAGGCTTGTTGCCCAGGACGCGAGGTCGACGGCGGCGTCGTCGTTCTGATGCGGCCTCGTCTCCGCCAATTGTTCTAAATAGAGCGGGTAAGTACCCGTTGTTAGCCTACCTCGTTAGGCCGGCCGCAGCGGCGGCCAACACTCTCGCGAACTGCAGGGTGATTGCCATTCTGGTGGAAGTTGGTTGGAGGAGTCGCGTACCGGAGAGGACGTTGCGGGTCGTTTCGATTTGACGGACGCGGAGGCCCGTCTGGCTGCACGACTTGGAAGTGGTCAGGCTCTAGAAGATATTGCCGTCGATTTGAGGACAAAAGAAACGGTTCGCAGTCAGTTGAAATCGGTCTTCGCCAAAACCAACAGGCACTGGCAAGACGAGCTCGTTTCGTTGCTCCGCCCGTTGACGCTGAGGCATGAGTGAAGCGAAGGCGAGGCGGCATCCACAGCGGGGCCGAGCGGGCAAGACGAGCGGAAAGTCCTTTGCCAATTGTCAGATTTGGATGATTGGCAGCATCGTTGGGGGGACGGCAGGTACGGTGCGGCCCCAACTTAAGGCGGTTTTAGTCAAGACCGGGCTTCGGCCGTAGGCCGAATTGACGAGCCTGCTGGCCGGCAAGTTACATCCGCGAGCGGATTTGTAGTCTGGTCGTGTATACCCCTGTTAGGATCGAGATCGCTTTTTGGTTCTACCCGAGCGCTGACGTTTTTGCCGAGTGATTTGCGCGGCCGGCGGAATGCGGTAGTCCTCAATATCCCCTCCCGCCTTGATTTTTTCGGTGAGCCATCGCGGCCGCAGACCACGCCCGGCCCAGGTCTCCCTTGGCTGGTCCGGATTCCGGAACTTCGGTACTACGGGGGGATAAGCAGCGCGTACTTTGCTGGTCCGTCTTTCTTGCTTAGTTGAGGGGGAGTGCCTGACGATCTCTGGGTGCGAAATTGCATCTAGCCGTTGATCCATCTCTTTCATTCGCGCGCGTGTCTTGGAGATCAATGAGTCCTGTATGGTCCGGTAAAGATCCCACAACGCGTCGGCTGACATTTTGTTGAGTTGTTCTTTGCTGACTATCATCGCGTGGCCCAAGAATTGATGTTGGGGACGGACCTATTGAATCCTTTTACGGCGCGGCAGCCATGCTCAATTTGAGTTAGGGCAAATGGACAGCTTGACACCCGGAAAGCGCCTATGGGGTCGATCCTATTCTCGATGTGACCCTCGCTAGGGGCTTAGTAGAATTCGGACTAGCTGGCCCACCGCGATAGGCATGATCTTGACGCTTTGAGATCAGGCCTTCAAGCCCCGGTGCTGCAGGTTGATCTGAGCTTGAGCCGGGGCTGCAAAGATAGAAACGAGAAAAGTCGTGGCGAGCAATCTTCGAAACCTAAGAGGGGCTATCTCCCGCCAGAGTAGTTGAAATTGTCTCTTAACCCTAGGGCGAGTTCAAGGAGCGGGACTCAGCAGCGGTGGATTGCCATCTTTCGTCCCTCGAGCAGCCGCGACTCGGGAGCCGCCCTCGCACGCGCAATTCTGCGCTTAGCGGAGGTGCCGATGCCAGTGAAATTCCTATCCGACCAGGAAGCTGGCCTAGTCCTCCGACGCACTGGAGGTCGACCGTATTCCCTACGATGTCTTCAAAGGGGGGAGCGGGCCAAAGCTTGCTCAATCCTATGCATTTGAACGGTGTACCTCATGCCTCGTCCTCCCCCAACCCCGTTCATGCTTTTTTTGAGCAGGCGGTTCTCCAGGGTGAGGTCGGCCACCACTTCCTTCAACGCCGCGGCCTCCCGACGAAGGTCCTTGACCTCGCCGGAGGTCGCAGC
>NZ_LGHM01000264.1 GCF_001908185.1 Bradyrhizobium sp. AS23.2 | reverse complement strand
GCCAGTGGCGGCTCGCTGCGGCGCTCAGCCAAAGCTGGAGCGGGCCGGCGCACCTCGTCGGCGAAGGAGGGACGCGCGGGCCGCGGCAGCGGCTCAGGCATTTGCGGCTCGAGATGATCGAGCAGCTCGGGCCGTGGTGCTTCGTCGGCCCAGCCGCCGGTGTCCGGCATGGGCGCGAGACGCGGCGGCTCGGCGGCGCTGGGACGCTGTGGGAGCTGATCGCGGCCAGGCGCGGCACGCACGATGTTCGGTTCGACGACGATGTCGGTGGGACCGCCGATCATCAGGAGATGTTCGACATTGTCACGCCGGACCAGCACCAGGCGGCGCCGGCCATCGACCGCGGCGGCATCGATCACGGCGAGCCGGGGCATCCGGCCGCGCTGGGTGTTGGCACCGAGCCGGCTGCTGGCGAATCGGCGAACCAGCCATGCAGCGACGCCGATCAACGCCAGAACGACGATGAACGCGACGATGAAGGTGATAGGGCTGCCTTGCATACTTGTCCCCGACAAATGGCGCTTTTCTCGTGCCCATGGTCAGATGCGCCAACCACCGGCGTGGGATGCCCCAAACTGCGATTTCTTAACGTCCCACGGCAAGTTTTGCCGTCCCCAACTCTTAATAACCTATGAATCGCTCGATCCAAAATGACTTCTTGGCCTGTGCACGCGTCGCCAAGCGATTGGGTTAATGCCGTTTTCGGGGACGTAGAATCACGGGGTCGCAAAGCCGTGTCCCGGCCGGGGACATGCATTGATGGCATCCTTAACCACCTGTTAACCATACACGCGGCAAATTCTGCCTAGCTTCGGACCCCAGGGTCCCGAGAGGCGGAAGGAACCGCAACGATGTCCATCAACGACCTCCCGGTGCTGTCGGCGCTTCGCACCAAGATGCAGTGGCACCAGGAGCGCCAGCGCGTCCTGTCCGAAAACGTCTCCAATTCCGATACGCCCAAGTTCCGGCCGCGCGATCTGGTCGAGCCGAAGCTCGACAAGGCCGGCGCCGTCACGGGCTCGATGGGCCCGCTTGCGCTCACCGTCACCAGCGCCTCCCACATGACGCCGTCCGGCGCGGCCTCCGGATTCGACCAGAACAGGAATGCAGGCTTCGAAACCCGCCCCGCGGGCAACGCCGTGAACCTCGAAGAGGAGATGATGAAGGCCGCCAGCAACCAGATGGACTATGCGGCGGCGACCTCGCTCTATTCGAAGAGCTTGCATCTGCTCAAGACCGCGATCGGCAAGGGCTAGAGCTAGAGGAAGCGCATCATGGCGAATGACAGCAGCGACTTTGCCCGCTCAATGGCGATCGCGACCTCCGGCCTGCGCGCGCAGGCCGGGCGCATGCGGGTGATCTCGGAGAACATCGCGAACGCGGATTCGACCTCGCAGACCGCCGGCGGCGATCCCTACCGGCGCAAGGTACCGACCTTTTCCTCAGCGCTCGACCGCACGCTCGATGCGCAGGTCGTCACCCTCGGCAAGATCAAGCCGGATCAGTCCAACTTCCGCGTCAAATACGAGCCGAACAATCCGGCGGCGGATACGAGCGGCAACGTCAAATATCCCAACGTGAACTCGGTGGTCGAGATGACCGACATGCGCGATGCGCAGCGGTCCTACGAGGCCAATCTCAACATCATCAGTGCGACGCGCCGGATGATCCAGCGCACGCTCGACATCCTCAAGAGCTGAACGGGACACTTAAGCCATGGCATCTCCGACAATCGCCGCCAACGCTTATGCCAACCTCGCCCGCGTGCTGGAGAACAGCGGCGCCGGCAAGGGCAGCGAGGCGAGCGGGCAATCCTTCGCATCGCTCCTGAAAGATGCTGTCGGCAGCGTCATGGAGTCCGGCCGCAAGTCCGACGCGCAGACGGTGGCGATGGCCGCCGGCAAGGCCAACGTGATGGACGTGGTGACGGCGGTTGCAGACACCGACGTCGCGGTGTCCACGCTGGTCTCGGTCCGCGACCGCGTGATCGCGGCGTATGAAGACATCATGAAGATGCCGATCTGATTTTCGGTCTCCGTCGTCATTGCGAGCGAAGCGAAGCAATCCAGCATCTTTCTATGACGGCAGCCTGGATTGCGTCGCTTCGCTCGCAATGACGGGAAGGGGCGTTCCTCCTTTCACAACGATTGGGGGGGAGGCGAGAATCAACAAAGGAAGTTTGCAATGACCGGACCCGAAACCCTCGACGTCGCGCGCGATGCGATCTGGACCATCGTAATCGTGTCGTCGCCCCTGATGCTGGTCGGCCTGGTGGTCGGCGTGATCGTGTCGCTGTTCCAGGCGTTGACGCAGATCCAGGAGCAGACGCTGATCTACGTGCCGAAGATCCTGGCCATCTTTGCCACGATGCTATTGGCGCTGCCATTCATGGCCGACTCGCTTCACGCCCATATGCTGCGGATCTCGTCGCGAATCATCGGCGGCTGAGGCAGAATGCGCCGTGCGGTGGATTTGACGTTCGCCCTTGTGTCTCCACGAGCAGTGGTGGCGAACGTCAAATCCAATAGCTGCACGACCATTGATTTTTGCGAATGCCTCTTTGGCTCCAACATTCGCAAAAGTGCCTGCTGCGATGGCATGCGAATGTTGGAGCCGGGGCATTCGGCCATGCGCATCGACGTCTCGCTGCTGCCGGCGCTCGCCGCGGCCTTCATGCTCGCTTTCGCACGGGTCGGCGCGATGGTGATGCTGTTGCCGGGCCTGGGCGAGACCAACATCCCGACGCGGGTGAAGCTGTCGATCGCGCTCTTGCTCACGCTGATCATCCTGCCGCTGCACCGCAACGCCTACCACGTCGACATGGGTTCGCTCGCGCCGCTGCTGGTGCTGATGCTGCATGAGATCGCGATCGGCATCGTGCTCGGCGCAACCGCGCGCGTGACGCTAGCGGCGCTCCAGGTCGCGGGTGCCGTGATCGCGCAGCAGATGGGGCTCGGCTTCGTCACCTCGGTCGATCCGACGCAGGGACAGCAGGGCGTACTGGTGGGCAACTTCCTGACCATGCTGGGCGTGACGCTGCTGTTTGCCACCGACAGCCATCATCTGGTGATCGCGGCGCTCAACGACAGCTATACGATCTTCTCGCCCGGCGAGACCGTATCGAGCGGCGACGTCGCCTCGCTCGCAACACGCGCCTTCGCCGCCGCGTTCCGCCTCGGCTTGCAGCTCTCCGGACCGTTCCTGGTGTTCGGCCTCGTCTTCAACATCGGGCTCGGCGTGCTGGCGCGGCTGATGCCACAGATGCAGGTCTATTTCGTCGGCGTCCCGCTGTCGATCTTCGCGGGCTTTTTGGTGCTTGGTGTGGTGATCACGGCCATGATGGGCACGTATCTCGACTACTTCATCGGTGTCATGCACCAGATGATGCCGCTCAGGTGACGGGGGATCAATGGCGGAAGACAAGGATCCCGAGAGTCAAACCGAAGACCCGACGCAAAAACGCCTCGACGAAGCGCTCGAACGCGGCGACGTTGTCAAGAGCCAGGAGATCAACACCTGGTTCATGATCGCGGGCGGCACGCTCGTGGTCTCGACCTTCTCGGGCTCGGTCGGCAGCGGGCTGGTGACGCCGATGCGCAACCTGCTCGCCAATTCCTGGATGATCAAGACCGACGGCGGGAACCTGCTCGCGCTGATGCAGCAGATCGAGTTCGCCGTGATCGCGGCGATCGGCGTGCCCCTGCTGATGCTGGTGCTGGCGGCCATTGCCGGCAACATGCTCCAGCATCGCCTGGTCTGGTCGGCCGAATCCCTCAAGCCCAAATTCAGCAAACTCTCGCCCGCCGCCGGCTTCAAGCGCATCTTCGGCAAGCAGGCGGCCGCCAATTTCCTCAAGGGGCTGGGCAAGCTGCTCGTGCTCGGCGCGGTCATGGCCACGATCCTGTGGCCGGAGCGGCATCGCATGGAGGCGATGGTCAAGCTGGATCCGGCCGCCATGCTGGCCGCCTCCACCAGCATGACCATCCATCTGCTTGGTGCGGTGGTCGCGGCCCTCGCGATCATCGCCATTGGCGACTACTTCTTCCAGTATCGCAGCTGGTTCCAGCGGCAGAAGATGTCGCTCCAGGAGATCAAGGAAGAGTTCAAGCAGTCCGAAGGCGACCCGCACATTAAGGGCAAGCTCAGGCAACTGCGCCAGCAGCGCTCCAAGAAGCGGATGATGGCGGCGGTTCCCAAGGCCTCCGTGATCATCACCAACCCGACCCACTATTCGGTGGCGCTGTCCTACGTGCGCGGCATGACGGCGCCGATCTGCGTCGCCAAGGGCGTCGACAATCTCGCCTTCAAGATCCGGGAGATCGCGCGCGAGCACGACATTCCCATCGTCGAGAACGTCCCACTGGCCCGTGCGCTCTATGCCACCGTCGAAATCGACCAGGAAATCCCGACCGAGCACTACCATGCGGTTGCCGAAGTCATCGGCTACGTCATGCGGCTGAAGCGCGGATTCGGCGCCGGGCGGGGATAAAATACCTGAAAAGCACCGGAAATGGCCGTAATCTGGGAATCAGCGTACGTTTCAGCCTTGCCGCCCTTGCGTCTGCGGGTCCGATTCAGGCAGGGAAGGCCCATTGCGCGCGGGAGCGCGTTCGTTTTCTGCCGACAGGCTGCGCCAGCTTGAGATGACCGCCGAGACCGACCACGACCTCACACGCGAGCCCGTTGCGGCGCCAGAGCCGTCGCCACGCTCGGGCAGCATTGCGCTGGTGCTGCTGGTGGCCGCCGGCCTCGTCGCGGTCGCCGTCGGGCTGATGACGCTCGGGCGCGCGCAGGCGCAGCCCTACATCCTCGGCACCCTCGCCGTGCTGGCGATGATCGGCCTGTTCAGCCTGTTCGCCTTCGCTGCCGGTATCATTCGCTTCGTCGACCGCAATCTCGACGATCCCGTGATGGGGCGCATCGCCGACTACGCCTTCGACGGCCACGCGGTGACAGATCCGCGCGGCCATGTGGTCTACTCCAACGCGGCCTATCTGACGCTGACCGGCGCCGCCGGCCCGCAGGACGTGCGCCCCGTGGAGCGCGTCTTCATCGGCAACCCTGATGTCTCCGAAGCGGTGTTCCGCCTGCTGAAAGCGGCGCGCGAAGGCAAGCGGCAGCAGGAAGAGGTGCGCATCTCCGGCCATGACGGCAGCCAGGGCCGCTGGCTGCGCATGCGGGTGCGTCCGCTCGGCACGGGCAAGCGCGAGGCGAAATATGCGGTGTGGTCGATCGCCGACATCACCCGCGATCGCGAGCGCCAGGAAGACGTGTTCCAGGAACTCCAGCACGCCATCGAATATCTCGATCATGCGCCTTGCGGCTTCTTCTCGGTCAATCCCGCCGGCGAGCTCGCCTATGTCAATGCGACGCTGGCGAACTGGCTCGACTACGACCTCGCCGAGATCGGTTCGGGCGGGCTGAAGCTCACCGACATCGTCTCCGGCGATGGCGCCTCGCTTTTGACCGCGATCGTGGCGGTGCCGGGCGAGGTGAAGACCGAGGTCTTCGACATCGACCTGCGCATGCGCACGGGCAAGACCATGCCGGTGCGGCTCTATCACAAGCTGGCCTTCGGCGCCGACGGCACGCCGGGACCGTCGCGCACGCTGGTGATCAGCCGTGCCCGCGACGAGCGCAGCGATCCCGACCGTGCCGCCGAAGTGCGCTTCATGCGCTTCTTCGACCATACGCCGATGGCGATCGCGACCGTCGACCGCGGCGGCAATGTCGTGCGCGCCAATGCGCGCTACGCCAAGCTCGGGCAGGCCCTCGGGCTCGACAGTGCCAGCAAGTCGATCTTCCGCGCGGTCAATGCGCGCGACCGTCATTTGCTGATTGCGGCCATCAACCAGGCCGCCGAAGGCCGGGCCGACATAGCGCCCGTCGAGGTGGCCCTGGAAGGGACCAAGGATCGCTGGGGCCAGTTCTTCGTCACGCCGGTCGACGTGGCGGAGAACGACGCGGAAGCCGCGATCGTGCACATGCTCGAGACAACCGAGCGGCGCGCGCTGGAGAACCAGATTAACCAGTCGCAGAAGATGGAGACGGTCGGGCAGCTCGCCGGCGGCATCGCCCACGACTTCAACAACGTGCTCTCCGCCATCATGATGGCGAACGACTTCCTGCTGAACGCGCACAAGCCGACCGACCCGTCGTTCCAGGATATCATGCAGATCAAGCAGAACGCGACGCGCGCCGCCACTCTGGTGCGGCAGTTGCTGGCGTTCTCGCGGCGGCAGACGCTGCGGCCGCAGGTGCTCGATCTCGGCGACGCGCTCTCCGATCTCACCATGCTGTTGCGCCGGCTGATCGGCGAGAAGGTCAAGCTCGACCTGATCCACGGCCGCGACCTCTGGCCCGTGAAGGTCGACGTCTCCCAGTTCGAGCAGGTGATCGTCAACCTCGCGGTGAACGCGCGTGACGCCATGCCCGACGGCGGCAAGTTGATCATCCGCACCGCCAACGTCACCACCGAGGACGCAGGCAAGCTCGCCTACAAGGGCATGCCGGCGGCGGATTACGTGCGGATCGAGGTCGCCGACACCGGTACCGGCATTCCCGCCGACATCCGCGACAAGATTTTCGAGCCGTTCTTCTCGACCAAGGAAGTGGGCAAGGGCACCGGCCTCGGGCTCTCCACCGTCTATGGCATCGTCAAGCAGACCGGCGGCTTCATCTACGTCGACTCCGAACCCGGGCAGGGCACCTCGTTCCACATCTTCCTGCCGCGCCATCACGCCGAGCCGGAGGTGCAGGTCGAGCAGCCTGCGGCGGCGGTCGCCGCGACCAATGGCGCGGCGAAGGAAGCCGTGCCCGCAGCAGTGGAGGCGAAGCCCCGTACCGATCTCACCGGGCAGGGCACCATCCTGCTGGTCGAGGACGAAGAGGGCCTGCGCGCCCTCAACGCACGCGGCCTGCGCTCGCGCGGCTACACCGTGGTCGAGGCCGAGAACGGCGTCGAGGCCATGGAAGTACTGGAAGAGCAGAGCGGCGCGATCGATCTCGTCGTCTCCGACGTCGTGATGCCGGAGATGGACGGTCCGACGCTGCTGAAGGCGATGCGGGAGCAGAACCCCGACATCAAGTTCATCTTCGTCTCCGGCTACGCCGAGGACGCCTTCGAGAAGAGCCTGCCCGAAGGCCAGCAGTTCGACTTCCTGCCGAAACCATTCACGCTCAGCCAGCTCGTGGCGGCGGTGAAGGAGACAATGACGAAGTCGGGGTGAGCAGGCGTCTTCGCGTTTTCCGTCATTGCGAGCCAACGGGGCCGCGCTTCGCGCGGACCCGTTGGCTCGAATTGACGAGGGAAAAACCTGAACTTTCGTCGTATCGCCGCCGGTAACCCGCGACCGTGGTTCCGGCACGTTCCCAGCCAAACCCCCGTCAAATATGGGCTTTTGCCACATCCCCGCGACTGAGGGCCGCAGCCACAGGTTTCGAAACCGACTTCACTTTTCGGGAAGTCTGCCCATCTTAGGGGCACGTCCCCATGCCGGGGATCTGGGAAACGCACATGAATTTCTCGCAACGTAGCCGCAGTCTTTTCAAGACGATCGCCGTCGTGCTGGCGCTCGCGCTGCCGACTGCTCTGGCGATCTCGTCCGCTGACGCGCGCGTCGGCGGCGGCTTCTCGTCGGGTTCGCGCGGTTCGCGGACCTATTCGGCCCCGCCGTCGACCACGACCGCGCCGGGCTCGACCTCGCAGTTCAACCGCACCTACACCCAGCCGGGTGCAGGCATGAATTCGACCGCGCCGGCGCGTGGCGGCCTGTTCGGCCGCGGCGGCGGCTTCCTCGGCGGCCTTGCGGCCGGCTTCCT
>NZ_LGHM01000263.1 GCF_001908185.1 Bradyrhizobium sp. AS23.2 | reverse complement strand
CGACGCCCAAGACCATGCTGGGGACACCAATTTCGGATGGTCGTCTCGGATTTTCCCGCTCTCTTAGCCGCCGCTCCGAGGCTGATGCCTTCCCGAGGGTCGTACGGAGTAAGCACGTTAAAATGAGAGGCCTCAGGCGGTTTCATTTTCGACCCTCCTGAGCAACGTTGCCAAGGGGCCCGCCGAACCGCCCGACCTTGCCAAGGCATGCTGGATCGTCTCAAGCGGACAACCGTGCTGGAGGGCCAAGGACGCGACGATTGCCGCGTCCTGAGCGTTGGTCTCGGCAGCCGTGCCCACCTTCGTCCCGTTGATGAATACCTCCGCGATCCGGCCATCCTCGAACCGGCCGATACCGCCGGTGTAGGACTGGCCGTCGCATTCGAACCGGAAGAGCCAATGGGCTCGACGGTCCTTCAGGCGGGTCCGGAGGTCCTTCATTGGCGACCTCCGACCTGACCATGGGCGCCCAAATCATCCATAGGCGCCCTTGTTTGGGAGGGGGCGCCCATGGGGTTTTCGGGCGCCCATGATGCGTCCGGCAACTCCAACACATACCGGGAACCGGGACCGAAGCCGTCCCTAGTTGACTTGATGCCCAGCTCGGTTCGGGCGTCGCGGAAGGCCTTGCTCTTGCTGAGCCGTTTGTCGTCCTCCAACAGCGCAGCCGCACGGGCTTGGCGCTCGACCTCCAGAACGTCCACCGGGCCGGCCGAGAGGATGTCCCTCAGGAACTGCATGACGTCCTCCTTGCCGCCCCCCGATTGCCCCTTCTTGGTCCCGCGGTTCTCGGAGGCGGACAGCGCTTCGTCGATCGACTCGCTGACGTGGTCGCCCTCGAACATGACGTTCGATGACATGACGTCGTCCCCGACCAAGCGCTGTTCGAGCCGAAAGGCCAACCCCTTGCACTTCTTGCCGAGGTTATTCTTGGCTTGGAGCAAGAACCGGCGCTCGTCGTCCTCGGGATCCTCGATCACGGCGAACGCAGCTCGGGCCGCGGCGACGAACGCGATCGAGCCGGCGAACCGGTTCAAAGCGCTCTGGTTGCCACCGCCACCGCCCTTGTTGAGGTGCGTCACGGCGACCACGGCGATTCGGAGACGGTTCGCCATGTCAGCCAGCGGCTCCAGAACTTCGCGGGTCTCCACGTTGCCGTTGCCGTCGCTGCCCCCCATGTACGCCGAGATCGGGTCAACGATGATGAGCCTGACCGTGCCGATTTTCCTTGCCATCTCCTCCAGGAGGTCCACGTCCGTTTTCAGGCTGAACGTCTTCCGACCGGTCCCGTCCGGCTTGGTCGCGGCCAAGACAATGTGAACGCGGTCACGGTCGGCGCCCGCCGCCATGAGGCGCGGGATGATGGTGTCCTGAACGCCATCCTCAGCGGACATGAAGATGACGTCGCCTGGGAGCGTCGAGCCCTCGCCGCACGGCCAGTGACCACCGTTCGAGACGGTGGCCGACATGAACGCGGTGAGCTGGCTCTTACCGAGACCTGGCGGCCCACCCAGCAGGACGAGCTTGCCTTCCGGGATACGACCGGGCCAAACCCAGACCAATTTCTCCGGTTCGAGGTCGCTGGCGCGATGCGCGATCAACCGCCGCTTCGCGAGTTTCAAGCCGGACGACGTCTGATCCGGCTTTTGCTTCTCGTCGGCAACCCTCTCCGCGTACTTTCCGATCATGGCCTCGATCTCACATCGATCACGACCGAAGTACCCGTGAGCGACGGCGATTTCAGACAGGCGATCGACCATCACGTTCTTGGGCACCCACTGGCTCGCCACGGCATCCGCCAGCGTTGCTGCCGCCTCCGTGAAAACCGCAAGCTTGGCGTCCTGAGACGCCAGCGCCACGCTGCGCTTTACCTCGCGCAATATTTTCGCGGCCGTGGGCCCATATCGCCGCTCATCGCTGGGGGTGTCAGCAGCTTCGTCCCCGGCGCGGCTCTGAGCTTGGTCCGAGCCTCGGGCGTTCGCTGACAGAGCTTCGGCGCGGCGCTTCAACTCGTCTGCGGTCAGGGGCGCGCGTGAGTGATGAAAGTTCATTTACGCAGCCTCTGCAACAACGATGACGGGGGTTTCGAGCCGGTAACGGCCATGTGTCCCCGGAAACGATCCGCGGTGCGGCTCATATTCGGTGGTGATGGTCAGCCCGGCACGGCGGAGCTTGAAGATATAATGGCCGAGCCTCGGCGCCGGATTGGTCAGGGTCGTGATGCCGGCCGGTCCAGCGTTGATCAACTGGCGCAATGCCCAAGCTTCACGACCGTTAAACGTCTGGCATGCCCCGCTCGGCATGCGGATGGTGATGCTGCTCATTGCTCCACCCCCAATCCGATGCCGGCGAGGTTGGCGATCAGATCAGCGACCGCCGGATGAACGCGATAACGGCGCGCGACGAAGCTGCCGGCGCGGGTGCTCGGCCGCACCACCACGATGCGCCAGCTGAAGAGCGGCAGGTCGGAAACCGATTGTGCTTTGGGGTGTCGTTTGCTACAGGTTTTCAAGTTCAGAGACTCCTAGAGAGCCCGGTGCGCACGATCAGATCCGCCAAGATGTGGATCGTGCAGCCGGGTTTTCGTTTTTGGGGATTAGAGTTAGGCAACGCGACGGACTTCGGAGGTCGATCGGACCAGCGGGCCGATCTTTCCTTGTGCCCAGGCGTCGAGCCCCGAGATCGGGTAAAGGGGGAAGCGACCGGCGAGCCGAAAGGGCGGCCCTTCCGAACTGATGCAGGCCAGCTTCGCGAGCGTTTTCGGGGAGCAGGGAACGTTGTACGTGTCAGTCACGTACTTGGCGGCCTCGTTGCGCCGTAGATGGCGCTCCGACTGCCGTTCGTTAGTTTCATTCATCGTAAAGCCTCGCGTGGCGAAGGGAAGTAATGCGAGGTACTTACCCGCACGAACTCCCCTCGTCGCGATGCTTACGAGGCGGGTCTGCGCAGAGACTTTTCGATGCGCAGACGTGCTTTTTTCAGAGCGTCTTCAAATGCGCAGACGGCCTCTCTGCGCGTTGTTTAGCCGGCGAGGGCAGCCTTGTACTGCGCCCCAAGTTTCATCAGCGCCTCGTCGTTATAGTCTGCTTCATGCATTTCGATGTCTCCGGCATCAAAGTCGAACTCTTCTCCTTGGAGACGCCGCTTGCGCGCTTCCTTTATCCAAGAAGCATGATTTTGCGCGAAGCTTATCGTGCGATCCACCTCTAGGCGGCCAAATTCGGATCGTAACCTCGTCTCCCAAGACAGGAGCGTATTGGCTCCAACATTCAAAACGCCCGCCACTTCAGCAACAGCGTCCTTTTTTAAGCTCCCCAACGTTTGACGAAAGGCCACCATTCCCAATGCTTCCAGTTGCAAGCGCAACACGGTCAGGTCACGCTTGCGGCCGGTGGCGAGTGGGGCAAACATCGGCTGCACTTCGCCATAGTCGAGAGCTTCGAGACCTTGGATGGTCCTGACTTGAAGCCAGGTTGGCATAGCCCCAGGGTTGGCGCGCAATAGATTAACTAAGCATTTTCTCGCCGCCTCGGCGCTGCCGTCATCTCTTGGATGGAAGGTGGCACCCGCCTTTTCATGAACGTGACTGTCCACAATCGAGCGCTCTTGCAGGTACTGCGGATGTGACCTTGTTCCGGACGGCTGTAGGGGCACATACTTAAGGTTCTCAGACCCTAAGCCTATCTGATGATTTATCGCCCAGCCCGCCACGCACCGCACGAGTTGGCCAGCAATACTCAATGCCTCGAATGCTTCGCGATCCTTCCCCGCGGCAGTGACCTCGCCTCCGCTCGGCCGACTTCCGATTTCAAGATCATCAAGGCGAGCGAGCAGATGCTTGACGAGGGCAGTTTCGATCAGCGGTCCGTGGTGTTCTCGGCATCCAGGCTTTGCCGAAGGGTGTTCTCGATTGCGACCGGGCCAAACGGGATTGTCAGTCGCTTTATAATATTCACGCCCGTTCTCGAAATAGGTGTCGTCCGTAGCCATAGTGCACTTCCGCTTGTGCTCCGCATGATGGACGACGCGGCAGGCTGGTGCGGACCAGCTTTTCGGGAGCTACCCTAGCCGCGCCGATTGATCAGGCCGTCCGAAGCTGGACGACCTTGCTTTGCTTCTTTCCAATCATTGCATCGTCGATGTGCCTAGCGATCCGATCGGCTGCAGCCAGGAGCGCCGAATCGATCTTGTGAATATAGCCCTCGGTAACACTCGCTCGAGAGTGTCCGATTAGTGCCTTGATGGTCGGGATCGAATAGCCCAAGTCCTCGGCCGTCGAGCTGAACGAATGTCGCAGCCCGTGGCTAGTGATCCCCGGAACTTCTTTCGCTGACACCTTCTGCAGCCATCGTGTCAGGCCGGTATGGTGCTTCGCCTCGGTCGTGATGGCAGGAAACACATACTTCGACTTGGACTTGGCCATAGCAACCTTGAGGACCGCGATGACCGCCGGTCCAACGGGGCGGATACTCTTCCCGGTCTTGCTGTCACCAAGGCGAAGGGCCATCCCGACCGGGTCGACCTCGGTCTTCAGCAGTCCCTCCACCTCATCCAGGCGGCAACCCGTCATCGCGGACGCACGGCTCGCGAGAACGCGCTGCCAGTGCTCACCATTCGCCTCAGCCGTGGCGAGGCACTTGCCCAGACGGCGATACCCAGCGTCGTCCAGACGCCACTCCCTGGTCTGGTCCTTTGGACGCCTAATGCCGCTGACCGGGTTGTCGGGTCGATAGCCCTCATCGACAGCATAACTGAAGATGCCACCCAGCAGACCTATCGTCCGAGCGGCAGTCCCCTTCCCGCCCGTCACAATCGCCCGCCCTCGGGTTTTGGTCTTGACGTCGGCCGCGGACTTGCCAGCGATGATGTCTCGCTGAAAGCCCTTGGCGTCCGTGGAAGTGAAGCCCTTAACGGTCTTCTTGCCCACGAGCTTGATTATGTGGCGCTCGATGCGTCCCTTGTCGCTGTACAGCGTAGTCTCGCTCTTCGTCTCGCCGCGGCGGGTAAGGATCAGACCGCGTTCGGCCTTCTCCAAGTATTCCCTGCAAAGCTCCTCCACCGTCATGGCGCCGCGGGCGAGCTTCTTGCTCTCAACGGGATCCGCGCCCCTAACGACGTCCACGAGGGCCAGCTTGGCGTCTCTGCGGGCTTCTTCTGGGGTCAGGACGCCATAGCGGCCTAAGGTGAGCCGTCGGCTGCGCCCATTGGCATTCCGGTACTGGACAACAAAAGACTTCGCGCCGCTTTTCTTGACGCGCAGGCCGAATCCACGGAGCTCGTCGTCCCAGAGGAAGACATCCTTCCCGGCGGTTTTCGCAGCATCAACAATGCGTTTCGTCAGCTTGGGCAATTTTCCCTCGGGTAAGCGCCGGGTAAGCAGGCGCCGGAAACCGGGGGAAATTCGGAGCAACGACCGTAGCCCCCAAATCAGGCAGTTTTCAGCCTATATCTGGGGGCCAGCAATTCCAAGGGATTTCAGGTAAGCAAGGGCAATCTCCCCACCTTTGCCCTCCGAAGGCAAAGGTCACACGTTCGAATCGTGTCGGGTGCGCCATTTCAGTACAGAACTGCGAACGCCGAATGCCGCCGATTGTACACTCGAAGCGGCAACCAGGGTGCGAAGCAGTTCCGATTTCGATCCCGTGATACGAATCTCGTCGTCTGCTACCTCGACACGCTGAGCCAGCGCGCGCAGGTGATCCCGCCGATAGCCGCCGGCTTCACGGCGCGGGCCCTGCAGGAAAAGTCCTCGATCATGTCGGGGGTCATTGACTGACTGCCGGCGCTATCGTGTGTAGCCTGCGTCCGCTCCGCGTGAGGAAACGGGGAGCCTGAGCAACTTTGTCCGCTCGCTCGACCTTGGTGAGCTGGGATTGATGTGCGGTTTATTGAGGTATGGGACCGCAGATCCCACGTCACGAGCCCTTGAACGTGGAGTTTTTGGCGTAAGATGGCCAGCGCCATTCTCGATGCCCCTCTATAGCGAGCACAATCCGCGGATCGTGTCGTTCCCGGATCATCTTTGCTCAGCTGAAGGAGACTCTTGATGGGCCGGTTACGGATGTCACGTCGCGGAATGCTAACGCTTCCGATAGGAGCGGCCGCTTCCACGGCAATCGCGCAGCTTCCGGCGTTTGCGCAAACGGACCTCCCCGTGAGGACAAACGATGAGGCCGAAGCGGCACAGATCGCTACCGACGCCTATGTCTTCGGATACCCTTTGGTCACGACTTACATGACGCGGCAAGTCATGACTAATGTCGCGCGCCCAGAAGGGATTCGGTCACCCGTCAATCAGTTCGCCAACGTGCGGGAATATCCGACGGCGACCTTCACGGGCATAACGGCGCCCAATGCCGATACACTCTATTCAGAGGGCTGGCTCGACCTGGGGCCGGAGCCGATAGTCCTCTCCTGGCCCGACATGGGCGACCGCTACTATCTCTTCCCGATGCTCGATGCGTGGACCAACGTCATCGCCGCGCCGGGAACACGCACGACCGGGGGAGGGGCACAGGCCTATGTGATCACCGGTCCGCGCTACACGGGCCCAGTGCCTGCGGACCTGCCGCGCATCAGTTCCCCGACTGACCTTCTTTGGGTACATGGGCGCACCTACTGCACCGGCACGCCGGAAGACTACAAAAAGGTCCACGCCCTGCAGGACCAATATCGGCTCGTGCCTCTCAGCGCGTGGGGTAAGGGCGAATACAAGCCGCCGGTGAGCAAGGTGGACCCCTCTGTCGATATGAAGACCGCCGTCCGCGACCAGGTGGAACGTCTCAGCCCCGCGGACTATTTCGCGCTGCTGGCAAAGCTGATGGCCACCAATGGTCCGGTGGCGGCGGATGCGGCCGCTATGGCGCATTTCGCACGCATTGGACTCGTGCCCGGACAGCCTTTTGACTTTTCCACCCTTCCGCCTGCCATTCAGCGTGGTGTGAGCAACGCGCGCGAAGCCGGAATCAAGCGGATCATGGGGCAGGATAAAGGGGGCGGCCTCGCGCTCGAAAATGGCTGGGTGGTGATGTTGAAGACGGGCGTCTATGGCACCGACTACGTGCAGCGCGCCTTCGTCACGGCCGTCGGTCTCGGGGCCAACGACCCGAAGGACGCGGTGTATCCCTTCACGCAGATGGATGCGCAGGGCGCGAAGCTAGACGGCAAGAACAAGTATGTCATCCGGTTTGCACCGGGCGCATTTCCGCCGGCGCGTGGCTTCTGGTCCCTGACGATGTATAATGACAAATGGTTCTTTGTCGCGAACCCGCTGAACCGATACACGCTGAGCCAGCGCAATACGTTGAAACGAAATGCGGACGGTTCAACGGAACTCTACCTCCAGGCCGACTATCCGGGAAAAGATCGGGAATCGAATTGGCTGCCTACCCCGCAAGGGGAATTCATCCTGATGTTCCGGCTCTACATGCCCGAGGAAGCGCCGGCATTTTCCATCCTGGATGGCACCTGGAAGCCGCCATCGGTTCAAAAGGTCTGATCCGGAGCATTTGCAACAAATTCCGTTAGCTAGCGCATGAAACGGCCAGCGAGAATCGCCACGCCGGCCGTTTTATCGTGGTTGTTGTGGCCTCCTCCTCCAGGCAGTTGGCGGTGTGGACACCGCGAAGCGGCATAAAGGCCCTAGCGGATTTGCTTCAGCGGGTGCATGTTGGCCTCGGTGGGATGCGAGGAGGCTTGGTCATGCGTCACCCATCCAAACCACTACTCGACAAGGGAATGGCTTACAGGGCCGGCGCGATCGGTCTCGGGCTGCTTCCCATAGCTATGGCGTTCGCTGCCGTCCTTATACCGTGATCGGTGGCTCCGCGTCTGGCCCGCGAGCGGACGGTGTCTGCCTCAGAGCGGGCAAGCTGTGCCCGGTGCTGGCCCGCACCCCTGACCAGGGATAATCGGTTGTGGCGTCGGAAGCGGTGGCATCGGAAGCGGCGGCCACGGACGGATCGGCACCGGTTCGACAGGGATATTAGGCGGCCACGGCAACGGCGGAGGGCCGATGCGCACGGGAGGCAGCGGACCGATGATGATCGGCAAATCGTTGTTCGCGGTATCACTCGCGGCATTCGCGACGCCGACATATGCGCTCACAACAAGCAATGAAAGGCAGAGCGCGCGGAGAATCATTGTCGTCGGCTCCTGCTTGGGCGCACTGTCAATACGATCGCGCCAAGCAAGAATGAATCATTCCATCGCGCATCGCCAACGCCAAGCCGGACATGAGAGTTAGAGATAAACGACTAGTCTCAAAGAACTAGCCGCTCATCGCAGGGGCTCGGCACAATAAGGCAGCGAACCCGCACGGCGACGGATGAGCGTTGGAGCGGCCCGCCAGCGCGAACCGGCGGGCCGGCGCCCTCGCCGTTCCTCAGTCGGGCAGCACGAGCAACTTCGCGAAGCTATGGCGAGCTCCGGTTGCCTGGCTGGATCA
>NZ_LGHM01000262.1 GCF_001908185.1 Bradyrhizobium sp. AS23.2 | reverse complement strand
AGTGCGTCCAAAAGCGCAAAACCGCGTCGCGATACCCACTTTGGCCGGTCATTGGACGATCCGACGCGAGAACATCGGCCGCCTGCAATGATTGGCGACCACGGCCGCGTGCCGACCTACCCGTTTGCACACAACCAAGACCCGAAGCCGACCTCGGCGGAGTCGATTGGCTATCGCGCCAGCAGCCCGCCGGGGCTGATCCGACGGGGGTAATGACCGGAGCTTGCTACGGGACCTTGCAATCCATCTCAGGTCGCAGGACGACACTTTCCTGAGCCGTAGCTTCGTTACGGCAGCCGATGAAGACGGCAGGTTGCGCACTTCGGTTCACCGCAACATGCAACATGTTTGCGGGAACGAAAATATAATCCCCCGGTCGCACAATGTCGCGATACTGAAGTTGATCGCCGGTCCACAATTCCATTTCATCGCCGGTGAGCATGTAGAGCGCGGTTTCGTGATGCTCGTGCACGTGTGCCCGGGTTCGTTTCCCGGCTGGCAGAGTGATCTTCCCGAGCCAGAGCGAGTTTGAGCCGACGGTTTCTGCGCTTACGCCGGGCTCGTAATCGCTACCTTGTTCTGCGCGGTAGCCGGCGGCGCCTTTGATGACCAACGCCTTATGCGGTGCAGCGATCGACCCGGTTTTGCTCCTGGTGGCTTCAAGAATCGTCATCGAAACCTCCTGTTTAGTGAAGGGATTGGGGCGTATAAATTCGGCCATCGGTGGCCTAAAAGTCTTGAACGCAAGCCCGAAATGTTCCGAAAACTTGCAAAATCCATTGGTCTTTGGCCATGTCCACGGACTTCACCTTCGGCCCGTTTGTGCTCGATAAGCAGCGCGGGAAGCTTCTACGCGAGGGCCTGCCAGTAGCCATCAGCAGCAAGGGTCTTCGGTTGCTCGAGGCGCTGCTTGGCTCGCCCGGCCGAGTGCTGACGAAAAACGAGTTGATGCAGGCGGCCTGGGGCGACGCCGCGATCGAAGAAAGCAATCTTTCGGTTCAAATCGCTGCGCTGAGAAAGCAACTGGGGCCGATCTCGGAAGGCGGAGATTGGATCACCACGGTTCCACGGGTCGGCTATCGCTTTGTCGGGCTTCAAGCAAAAGAGCCGATGGAAAATATAGCCCAGGCGACGACGTTGCCGGCTGAGCATCGACCGTGGATCGCCGTTCTGCCGTTCGTCAACTTGAGTGGTGAAAGAGAACAGGAATATCTCGCCGATGGTATCACCGAAGATATCATTACCGCCCTGACGCGGTTTCGCTGGCTTTTCGTAATCGCCCGCAATTCCAGCTTTGCTTACAAGCACAAACTCCTTGACGCAAAACAGATCGCGCAAGAGCTCGGCGTGGAGTATCTGATCGAAGGAAGCGTGCGCAAGTCCGGCCAGAAGATGCGGATTTCTGCGCAGCTCGTCGACGCCAGATCAGGAAAGCATATCTGGGCCGAACGCTATGACCTCGAATTGAACGACGTGTTCGCTATTCAGGACGAAATTGCCGAGCGCGTAGCAGGCGCTATCGAACCGGAGCTGCTGAAAACGGAGGGCGCGCAGGCAGCGGCTCGACATACAGGCAATATAACAGCCTGGGACATAGTGCGGCGGGGGACGTGGCATTTTCATCAAGTCACCTGCGAGAACCACCGAAAAGCCCGAGAACTATTTCGACAAGCCGCCGAGCTCGATCCCGAGCTTCCGGAGGGGCATCTCTGGCTCGGCCGGGTCAATGCCGGCCTGGTTGCTTATGGCTGGTCGGACAATCGCGCTGCCGATTTGCGGGAGGGCACGGAGGCGGCCCTAAAGGCGGTCCAACTGGACGAACGAAATCCTTACACACACTACTCGCTCGCGATCGTTAGTGCGTATGCGGACCAGTTCGAGCAGTCGATCAGTGCCGCCAGAAAGGCGATTGAAATCAGCCCCAGCTTTGCGTTGGGCCATCTGGTCCTCGGAATGGCGGTCTTGTTCAGCGGACGTGCATCTGATGCAATTTCGCCGCTTGAGTACGGCTTGCGGCTGAGCCCGCACGACCCGCAAGGTTTCTTCTGGTTCAATGCACTTGCGCTGGCACGCCTTTTTTCCGGCCACGCGGAAGCAGGTCTCAAGGTGGCAGCACGCGCACTGCAAATACGGCCGAACTGGCCAACCAGTCTGGAAGTTCTCGTCTGCTGCCATGCTGCGCTTGGAAAGTGGGGCGAAGCCCGACGCTGCGCGCAACAGATTGCCGGCGTTACGAGCCCGTCAGACGACGTACTGGCACCACTCAAGGCCCACAACCCGGCATGGACAGAGCAGATGACCCGCGCCCTTCAAACGGCGAAAGCCTAGTGCGTGTGGCGCGAACGCCAATGTCGCCTTCTGGCCCTTCGCGACATATTGCGCCGCCGCGTGAGCTTGGTCGTTAACGGGGGTGGACTCAACCGGTCGGTGCAACACTCTAATCTTTTAGCAGAGATGGAGTGTGGGCATGAAGCAGCGACGTCGCAT
>NZ_LGHM01000261.1 GCF_001908185.1 Bradyrhizobium sp. AS23.2 | reverse complement strand
CGCGCTGCGCGCGCCGCGCGGCTGAGCGCCGTGCGCGCATCTTTTGTTCTGAGCCGCCTGATCGCGATGCCGGCGACCACGAGCTCACGGACGACCTGAGATGCAGGCGGGAGCGGGGAGGCGTTAAGTTCGGCCAGCGTGCGCTCGGCCTCGTCGACGCGTCCGACGAGGAGAAGACGGCGGGCCTCGATATGGCCTGCATGCGCCGCATTGGCGAGATCGCCGTGCCTTTCGAGCGTCGCCCGCGCGCCCGCAAGCGTCTTGGCCGGCCAGTTCAGGTCGCGTGAGACGAGCGCGATCTCGGCCTCGGCCACCACGCACCTGGCGCGGGCCACCGCCTCGCGCGGACCAAAGGCGCGCGCGGCGCTCCGCAGCAGCGTCTTTGCCTTCGCGAGATCGCCGAGCTGCGCCATCGCGATGCCGCGCAGCGCGAGAGACGGCGCATCGTTGCGCAACGCCACGCGGTTCAGGGCGCCGAGCGGATCGCCGGCTTCGAGCGCGCGTGCCGCCGCCGTGATCAGCGACTCCATGAAAATCCCGCCACACTTGTTACTCCCGCACGCCGATCGTCCGGTGCCACAAATAGCTTACGGCCGACGATGTGCGGCGAGGCGCGAGTGAATTCGCGTCTGTCACAGCGAGGCGCGGAACTCCCGCCCAAGCAAGAGGTTTCAAGAGCCATGACGACATCAGCCCAAAACGGACGAAACGACGGACAGACCGCCATGCAAACACCGCCAGTGGTATCGCCGCAGGACTGGGAGGCAGCCCGTCAGCAACTGCTCGTGAAGGAAAAGGCGCATACGCGGGCCCGCGACGCCCTGGCTGCCGAACGCCGGCGCATGCCGTGGATGGAAGTAGACAAAACCTATGCGTTCGAGGGGCCCGGCGGCAAGGTCAGTCTGCTCGATCTGTTCCAGGGCCGGCGGCAGCTGATCGTCTACCGGGCATTCTTCGAGCCGGGCGTGTTCGGCTGGCCCGATCACGCCTGCCGGGGCTGCTCCATGGTGGCCGACCAGGTCGCCCATGTCTCGCACCTGAACGCCCGCGACACCACGCTCGTGTTCGCCTCGCGCGCGCCGCAGGCCGACATCATCAGGCTGAAGAAGCGGATGGGCTGGACCATGCCGTGGGTGACCATCACCGACAGCTTCGACGCCGACTTCGGCGTGGACGAATGGCACGGGACGAACGTGTTCTACCACGACGGCGACCGCGTGTTCCGCACCTACTTCGTCAAGAGCCGGGGTGACGAGCAGATGGGCGGCACCTGGAACTATCTCGACATCACGCCGCTCGGCCGGCAGGAGGTGTGGGAGGACTCGCCGAAGGGCTATCCGCAGACACCGACCTACAAATGGTGGAACTGGCACGACAGCTACGCGGAAGGCGCGGCGCCGGACAAGAAGTGGGTGGAGATTTCGGACGCTGGAGAGAAGGCGTTCCGCAAGGAAGCCGCGGGCGAAAGGCCGTGACCAGTCCTGTCAGCGCGGCCGCCGGCGCCAGCCGTGACGGCGTCGTGGCCGCGCGTCACCTCGCGAGGTGGCTCGGTCTTGCGGCCGCGCCGACCTTCGCGATCATGGCCCTGCTGACGGCCGTGATCGGCGGTCCGGCGGACATGCTCTGCTCCGGCGAACACGGATCTCTGCTGGGCGGGATGGCGCCGATGTATCTGCTGATGAGCGCGTTTCATTCGGCCACGTGGCTGAAGCTGATCTCGGAGCGGCGGCGGACGGTGGGGCGTTGATCGCATCGCGCCCGCCGCATCCTTCGAGACGCCGCTGACGCGGCGCCTCAGGATGAGGCTCAACGGGCATTCGTGACTTGGCGCAAGCTTGGCAACTGGGTTTAGTTGTACGCTAGGAAAAATGCGCCACCGCGCGCTCAGCCCTCATCCTGAGGAGCCGCCGGAGGCGGGCGTCTCGAAGGATGGCCACAACGATCGTCGCCAAACTAAAACGGCCCCGGTGAGTTCCGGGGCCGTTTGCATCACAATGTCCTGTCGCTTATCGCGTGGCGCCGCCGAGATCCGCGCGGCGTTCCGTCATCGGCAGCACGATCACCTTGGTGCCGACGTTGACGCGGGAATAGAGGTCGGTGACGTCCTCATTGGTCAGGCGGATGCAGCCGGAGGAGACGTGCTTGCCGATGGTCTCGGGCGCATTGGTGCCGTGGATGCGGTAGATGGTGCCGCCGAGATACATGGCGCGCGCGCCGAGCGGGTTGCCGGGACCGCCGGCCATGTGGCGCGGCAGATAGGGCTGGCGGGCGATCATCTCCGGCGGCGGCGTCCAATCCGGCCACTCGGCCTTCTTGGTCACCGACTGCGTGCCCGACCAGGTGAAGCCGTCGCGGCCGACGCCGATGCCGTAGCGCATCGCCTGGCCGTTGCCGAGCACATAATAGAGATAGGTGTTGGGCGTATCGATGATGATGGTGCCCGGCGCCTCGCGCGTCGCATAAGAGACGGTCTGGCGGCGGAAGCGGGCCGGCATCTCGACCGTGTCCTGATCCTCGGAGGGCGCGGCCTGGTAGGGCGTCGCCTGATAGGGCTGGTAAGGCTGCAGCGGCTGCGGCGCGGCCATCGGCGGCAGCGGCTGGAAGAAGGGGAAGAGCTGCACGGGCGCCGCCTTGGCCGGACCGGCGAATGCGATTGCGGAAATCGCAACTGCGCCAAAAGCAACGGCGCGCGAATACGTCTTGAACGTGTCCAGATTGAACATTGGTCGCCCCTGTTTGCGCGGTGTTTCTTGGTCACCCGGCACCGTTTCGGTGCTCCGTTGACTGGACCACTAACGGCAAGAAGTTTCGGGACGTTTGCGCGGAAAACCGAAAACGGTTTCGTCGCGGAAAGGATTGTTTCATGACAGTTTCGTGGCCGCGCGCACCCGTTAACGAACAAAACAGTGGGCCGACACTTCTGTGACGTCACACGCCTGAAATATCCTTCGTTGATGGTCCTAACCCGAGAATCATCAAACTCTCGGGATTCCCCATGCGGGTATTAATCGCGACCGACGCCTGGCATCCGCAGGTTAACGGTGTGGTGCGGACGCTGACTTCGCTGGCGAACGCGGCCAAGGCCCTCGATGTCGAGATCGACTTCCTCAACCCGGACGGCTTTCCGTCCTGGCCGCTGCCGACCTATCCGGGCCTGCGCATCGCGCTGCCTACGGCCAAGGAGATCGCGCGGCGGATCGAGAAGGCCGCGCCCGAGGCGCTGCACATCGCGACCGAGGGCCCGATCGGCTGGGCCGCGCGCGCCTATTGCCGCCGCAACCGGCTCGCCTTCACCACCTCCTACACCACGCGCTTTCCCGAATACGTTTCGGTGCGGACCGGCATTCCCGCGAGCGTCGGCTATGCCGTGCTGCGCCACTTCCACAATGCCGCCGCGATGACCATGGTGGCGACGCCCTCGCTGCGGCAGGAACTCTCCGAGCGCGGCTTCAAGCGGCTCGGCTTCTGGACGCGCGGTGTCAACACCGAGCTGTTCCACCCCGACGCTCCGGCAAATCTCGACCTGCCGCGCCCGATCTTCATGACGATGGGACGCGTGGCGGTGGAGAAGAATCTCGAAGCGTTCCTCTCGCTCGATCTGCCCGGCACCAAGGTCGTCGTCGG
Organism: Bradyrhizobium sp. AS23.2; assembly: GCF_001908185.1. Classification (GTDB taxonomy): domain Bacteria; phylum Pseudomonadota; class Alphaproteobacteria; order Rhizobiales; family Xanthobacteraceae; genus Bradyrhizobium. The sequence continues at coordinate 25,416 of NZ_LGHM01000261.1, read as the reverse complement.
CGATGGCCCGCAGAAGGCGGCGCTTGAAAAGAAGTATCCGGACGCCGTGTTCCTCGGCGAGAAGCAGGGCGCGGATCTCACCGCGCATCTTGCGGCTGCCGACGTCTTCGTCTTTCCGAGCCTGACCGACACGTTCGGCGTGGTGCAGCTCGAAGCGCTCGCCTGCGGCACGCCGGTTGCGGCCTTTCCGATCACGGGGCCGAAGGATGTCATCGCCGATCATCCGATCGGCGCGATCGACCACGATCTGCGCACCGCTTGCCTGCGCGCGCTCACCATGTCGCGTGAGACCTGCCGCAACTTCGCGCTGGAGCGCTCCTGGGAGAACAGCGCGCGCCAGTTCGTCGGAAATCTGACTTCACTTCAGCCCAGCCGCGCCTTGCGCGCCTCGCCGGTCATGGCGCGGCGACCGGTGCGCGGTTGACCGTACCTTTGACCCACAGCGAGAACCTCATCGATGGCTAAGATCATGAACCTTGACGGCACCCAGCAGCTTGACCTCACCCGTGGCACGGTCGAGCAGGCCTATGACCGCTGGGCGCCGGTCTACGATCTCGTGTTCGGCGGCGTGTTCGCAAAGGGCCGGCAGGCCGCGATCGCGGCCACCAACAAGATCGGCGGTCGTGTGCTCGAGGTCGGCGTCGGCACCGGCATCTCGCTGCCGCTCTATGCACCCAACCTGCGCATCTTCGGCACCGATATTTCGGAGGCCATGCTCGACAAGGCGCGCCGCCGTGTGACGGCGCAGAAGCTGAAGAACGTCGAGGGCCTCGCGGTGATGGACGCCGAGAAGCTCGAATTCCCCGACAACTCCTTCGACGTCGTGATGGCACAGTACGTCGTCACGGCCGTGCCCAATCCGGAGAAGGCGCTCGACGAATTCGCCCGCGTGCTGCGTCCGGGCGGCGAGCTGATCATCCTCACCCGCGTCAGCGCCGACACCGGCATGCGCCGCTTCATCGAGCAGAAGCTGCAGCCGGTGGTGCGTCCGCTCGGCTTCCGCACCGCGGAGTTCGCCTGGTCGCGTTATGCGAAGTGGCTGGCCGGCGCCCATGGCATCGAGCTCGCCGAGCGCCGTTTGATTCCGCCGCTCGGGCATTTCTCGCTGGTGCGTTTCCGCAAGGTCGACGTCGCCAAGGCGGCTTGATCCGAAGCTCACGCGTCGCGTGCGTCATCGCGCTGCTGCACATTGTCTTATGACAAAATGATGATGTCACACGGCGTACATCGAATCCCTGTAATTCCGTACCCGAAAGCATTTTGGGGGAGAGCATGATCAAGAATTATCTCGAGCAGCTGCGGATTCAGCGCTGGGACGACCATCGCTACTATCACCACAGCCGCATCAATCAGAGCCTGCACTTCGTCAGCGCGCTGAGCTTTCTCTTCGCCTATGTCTGGCTGTTCATCGATCCCGTGATCTCGGGTCTGGTCGGCTGGCTGGTCTCGATGACCTCGCGCCAGGCCGGCCATTTCTTCTTCGAGCCGCACGGCTACGACCACATCAACCAGGCCACGCACGAGCACAAGGAAGAGATCAAGGTCGGCTACAACCTTCAGCGCAAGGTGGTGCTGATGGCAATCTGGGCGCTGTCGCCGCTGGTGCTGGTCGCCGATCCGACGCTGTTCGGCCTGTTCACGCCCTGGGCAAGCGCGACCGACTTCATGCGGCAGGTTGCCAAGATCTGGCTCGCGGTCGGTGCCGGCGGTCTTCTGTTCCGCACCGTGCACCTGTTCTTCATCCGCGACGTCGAGACCGGCCTCGTCTGGATGACCAAGATCCTGACCGACCCGTTCCACGATTTGATGCTCTATCGCAATGCTCCGCTGGCGCTGATGCGCGGCGAGCTGATGGATCCCGGCCTGCACCTCAACCCCGAGCACACGCTGGGCCTGATCAGCGAGCCCACGCTCGAAGAGCAGCACGCCTGAGCGCGCCGCTCACACACAACACTCCGATGTCGATTGGTTACGTCATGCCCGGCCTTGTGCCGGGCATCCACGTCTTGGGGGCAGCAAATGCCGTGGCTGCTTCACCTCGCCCCGCTTGCGGGGAGAGGTCGAATTTGCGCGCAGCGCAAATTCGGGTGAGGGGGAGTCTCCGCGGGGGCGTTGCCAGCGGGTTGTGCGCTAACCCTCAGCGCGCCCGCGGAGAGTCCCCCTCACCCCAACCCCTCTCCCCGCAGGCGGGGAGAGGGGGAGGAGAGATCGCGCCCCGGAATGACGGTGAATGTAGTTGAAGGGCCGGCCTCAACGCCCGAAGCGCTTGGCCAGCATCTCTTTCAGGATCTGGCGCTTGATGGTCTTGTTGGTGAGCACGCCGTCGTGCCACCAGAAGCCGTCGGCCTTCATTTTCTCGGCCGCGCGGACAAAGCGCTCGGCGACTTCCGTGAAGTCGGCGTCGGTGTAGTTGAGGCTGAAGATCAGCCGGCCGGTGCCGACCCAGCTCAGCGACAGGCCCTCGGCACGCAGATAGTATTGCAGCATCCAGTTGTAGCGGGACGGCGTGGTGTATTTCACGGTCCAGATCGACGAGAAGTTTGCGAACCGCACCGGCAGGCCGGCGCCCTCCATCATCTGGTTGAGCTTTTGGACGCGGCCGTTCCAGGTCGCCTCCAGCCCGTCATAGACGGCGCGGAAGTTCGGGCTGGCGAGACGGCTCAAGAACTCGTCCATCGCCGTCATGACGTAGGGATGCGAGTTGAAGGTGCCGCGGGCGAAGCAGATGTCGGCGGGCCGGTCGTCGCGGAAGCGGCGCATCAACTCTTTCTTTCCGCAGACCACGCCGACCGGCAGACCGCCGGCGAGGCTCTTGCCGTAGGTCACCATGTCGGCGCGTACGCCGAAATATTCCTGGGCGCCGCCGGCGGCGAGGCGGAAGCCGACGAAGACCTCGTCGAAGATCAGGACGATGCCGCGCTCGGTGCAGACCTCGCGCAGCTTCTTCAGCCATTCGGTATAGGCCGCGCGGTCGAAATTGCCGCCGCGGGAGGAATCGACCAACGAGGAATCGCCGGGCGCGTTGGCGTTCGGATGCAGACCCTGCAACGGATTGACCAGCACGCAGGCGATGTCGCGGCGCGTGCGCAGCACGTGCAGCGTCTTCTCCGACATCTCGGCAAGGGTGTAGGTCTCGTGCGCGGCGATCGGGTTGCCGACGCCGGGCTGCACGTCGCCCCACCAGCCGTGATAGGCGCCCGCAAAGCGGACGAGATGCGTGCGCTTGGTGTGGTAGCGCGCGAGCCGCACCGCCTGCATCACGGCTTCGGTGCCGGACATGTGGAAGGAGACCTCGTCGAGGCCGGAGATCTGGCAGAGCCGCGTCACGTTCTCGAGAATGACGGGATGGTACGGGCCGAGCACCGGTCCGAGCGCATGCGCGCGCTTCTCGGATCCCTCGATACACTCCTTGTAGAAGTCGTTGCCGAAGATGTTGACTCCGTAGGAGCCGGTGAGATCGTAGGAGGTGTTGCCGTCGACATCCTTGACGGTGACGCCGCTCGAGGACTCCATGAAGGTCGAGGTGCCCAGGTGCTCGCGGACGAGGCGCGAGAACTGGAACGGCACGCGGTAGGTCTCGGTGAAGTGCAGATCGGAAATCTTCTCCGCCGCTTCCTTCGTCATCGCGCGGCCCTTGGGGTAGCGCTCGGCGTAAAGGCTGGCGAGGCGGAAGAAGCCTTCCTTGCGTTGCGCCGCGATGTTCGCCGGCGCCCCGTCGCAGAAAAAGTAGTCGTCGTCTCCGAACTCGTAGAACGGGATCAGCCGCGCCACCCGGCGCGACATCTTGGAGTGCCCGGAGAGCGACCGGTGTTTGGCGCGGGACAACTCAATCCGCGCTTTCAGCTTCGGGAAGGCGGCGGCAGCGGACGCTGCGGCGGCCACGGAAAATGAGAGAATCGGGAGTGTCGTTTCCATGACAACAAGCGCTAACCTTGCGAGCTGACAGATTCATGACAGTCAAAGCCCTCATCGCCTCTTTCACCCAGCAGGAAGACCTCAACTTCCTGTTGACCAACCGCATCCCCCGCGCAGCCCTGACCCGTTTCATGGGCTGGTTCTCCAAGATCGAGAACCCGCTCGTGCGGGACGGCTCGATCGCGCTGTGGAAGCTGTTCTCCGACCTCGATCTGTCGGAGGCGCGCAAAGACCATTTCAAGAGCCTGCACGATTGCTTCACCCGGGAGCTCAAACCGGGCCTGCGCCCGTTCGATCCCGATCCTGCGGTCGTCGCCAGCCCGTCCGACGGTATTGTCGGCGCCCATGGCCGGATCGCCGACACCGAGCTGTTCCAGGTCAAGGGCGCACCTTATTCGCTGCTCGACCTCGTCGGCGATTCCGCGCTGGTCGATCAGCACCGCAACGGCTCCTTCGTCACGCTGCGGCTGACGTCGAGCATGTATCACCGCTTCCACGCGCCCTATGACGCACATATCGAGCGCGTCACGCTGATCCATGGCGACGTCTGGAACGTCAATCCGATCGCGCTGAAGCGGGTGGAGCGCCTGTTCTGCAAGAACGAGCGCGCGGTGATCCGCACGCATTTGTCGACCGGCGAGGCCGTGACGCTGGTGCCGGTTGCCGCGATCCTGGTTGCGAGCATCCGTCTGCACTTCCTCGACATGGTGCTGAACGCACAGACAAAGGGCCCGGTCAACTTCCCTTGCGATGTCAACGTGACCAAGGGCGAGGAGCTCGGCTGGTTCGAGCACGGCTCGACCATCATCATCCTGGCGCCCGGCGATTTTACCTTCTGCGGCGGTATCGCCGAAGGGACGCGCATTCGTGCGGGTCAAGCGCTGTTGAGGAGAAAGTAGCCTTCAATCCGCCGTGCCCGCCGCCTATATCGTCGCCGGGGACGATTTGACGACACGGATTTGGTGATGGCACGGGCGCCGGTCATGGCGGCGGGGGGTATTGTGCTGCGGCGTGGCGCCTCGCCGCTGATCGCCGTCGTGCGCCAGCGCAAGCGCAACGAGTGGGTCTTGCCCAAGGGCAAGCTCGACACCGGTGAGACGCCGAAGGAAGCGGCTCACCGCGAGGTGCTGGAGGAGACCGGCCACGACGTTGCCATGCACGAATTCCTGGGCACACTCGTCTATCAGTCCGGCGGGCGATCGAAAGTCGTGCATTTCTGGCGCATGGAGGCCGAGGGCGGTCCCGTCCGCAAGCCGATGAACGACATCAAGGCGGTCGACTGGCTGACGTTGGACGACGCGATCGGGCGCCTGTCGCGCGAATATGAGCGCGCGTTCCTGATCGAGGTCGGTCCGATCGCGCTCGCCGCCGCAGGGCTGGCGCCTACGCCTGCTCAGGAGCCGTCGCCCTCGCACGCGCCGGTGCCAACAGTGGCAACCGACGACATCGACGCAGCCTTGCAGACCCTGACACCGGCCGAAGCCGCCTCGGTCGATGAATTGCGGCACGGTCTGTTGCAGAAGGTCCGGGCCTGGCTGCGCGGCGAGGCGTGAGTTCTGATCGCGCCCCGCTTGTGCGGGAGGGAGCATCCGCGCGTTGATGCGGTTAGCGGAGCGCCAGCTCGTTCCAGGTCGTCATTGCGAGCGCAGCGAAGCAATCCAGAGTCCCTCCGCGGGAAGATTCTGGATTGCTTCGCTGCGCTCGCAATGACGGAAAGGGAGCCGAGCGATTCTTCCGCACTATTTCCGCGGAAGCAGTCCTTCACTCCAACCCTTTCCCCGAAAGAACGGAGAGGGAGCGCACCGGCAACGCGGCGTGCTCCATGCTCTACCGCCGCTCTTTCTTTTCCTTCGGAGCTGGCGCTGGCCTTCGCGGGGCCGCAGGGCGTTGCACGCCAGGGAGGCGCTGCTGGAATCCGCCTGGACGCTGCACACCTGGCTGTTGAGCGGCGGGCGGCTGACCCGGCTGCATGCCGGTGCGCGGCAGTTGCGGCTGTGGGCCGGGCTGCTGCGGATTGGTCCCGCCCGGTTGCGGCGGCACGGTTCCGCCCGGCTGTGTTGGAATCCGTCCACCGCGTTTCGGCTGGGTTTGCGGCGCGCCGTTCGGCTGGGTGCCTTGTTGAGGGCCTTGTCCGGCACGCGGCGCGCCTGTTGGACGTCCTGCACCTTGCTGCTGGCCGTGTTGCTGCTGTCCCTGTTGCTGTTGGCCTCTTGGCTGCTCGCCCTGACCCGCGCGCGGCGTACCCGGCTGCGTCGCGCCGCCTTGTCCCTGCCGCTGCGGCGGCTGGGCGCCTTGGCGGTTCGGCGCGCCCGGCTGCTGCTGACCCCGACGGTTGTTCTGGTCCGGCTGGCCGTTCGGCCGCTGCGGCTGCTGACCCGGCGCCGTGTTCGGCCGCAATTGCTGCTGCTGCGGCTGGAACGGCCGCGGGATGCGCGGGCTTGCGGTCGGATTGGCGCGGCGGAAGTCGCGCTGCTCGGTGACGATCTGCCGGCCTGTGGTCTGCGCCAAATGCACCTGGCTGACGAAGCCGCGGTCGCGCGCGATCTGTTGCGGCGGGATCGTGATCGGCACCGCGGCAAAGCGCATGACACCGCCGGCGCTGGTTGCGCCCGGCCGGATCGCAAAGCCGCTTGATCCCTGCGTCAGCGCGCCGAGCCGTGTGCCGCTGGTGCGGTCGTCGACGTCGATGTGCCCGACGCGGCCGTCAGCATCCGGATAGAGCTTGATGTTGACGTTGTTGGTACTGTTTGCGGCCGCGCCTCCCGGAACGTCGACGACGCCGGTAGTGCCGCGGATGCCGAGCGTCGCCGTTGGCGTCGTGATCTTCATGTCGCCGGTCCTGGCCACCGCCGCAGCGACGAAGGCGACGGTGCCCTTGCCGATGTCGACGATCGCCGAGTTCTGCTTGCCGCCGTCCTCATAGACGTAATTGTCGATGGTGATCTTGGCGCTGGCGGAAAGATTGAACGTGGTCGCATCGTTGAAGGTGATGCCGAGCGAGGAGTTCGACGAGGTCTGCACGACGTCGTTGAGATAGATGTCGTCGCGCACCTTGAGCGGATACGAATTCCTGTCGCGGATCACGGTGGCGATCCCCGTCACGGTCGCGACGTTCCCGATCGTCTCGACGGCGGCGGGTTGCGCGTCTGACGCCGGGGTCGGTGAGGCCGAAGGCGTCGGGGACGGTGCGGGTGTCGGGGAGGCGGCGGGCACCGGCTGCGCTTGTGGCTGTGCTTGTGGCTGTGCTTGGGCAAGCTCGATTGTATCGGAGGCAGATGCCGCGCTTGCGCCGGCCGGCGATAAGGCCAGCAGCGGAAGCGCGAAGACGAAGCGGCGCCAGGCTACCATCAAATTCACAAGGAGGTCCCGGAGAGAATGCGAGGCGAGATCAGCGGATTTCAGCCGGGGGCAGCTGAATGGCGGATGAACGTGTGTCGCACGGGAGCGGCGAACGTTCAAACGCCACGTCCGGTGAGGGACGCGGCGTCGCCTTCTTGCTCGTCATTCCGGGGCGCGACGAAGTCGCGAACCTGAGATGCGCAATTGCGTATCGGGGAATCTCGAAGTTGTTGTGCGAGTTTGTGGCGCGAGATCCCGGGTTCGATGCTTCGCATCGCCCCGGGATGACGCCTTCGGCGTCAGCTCACGCGCTTCCAGGTCTGGCCGCCGCAGAACATACCGCCGAAGGCACAGCCCTGCACGCGCATCGCATTCGGGCCCTTCATCGCGATGGTCGAGTCGTAGTTGCGGCCGGAGTCGGGATCGTGGATGCGGCCGCTCCACTTCGAGCCCTCGGGCTTCATGTTGATCAGGATACGCTCGTTGGTCTTCTCGGCGTAACCGCAGAGATTGGCGCCGCACTGCTCGACGCGGACGTTGCCCTTGTTCTCTTCGGTCGCCCACACGCCGATCGGCGTGTTTGCGGCCGGAGCAGGCGCGGCGGCAACCGGAACCGGAGCGGGCGCGGGAGCGACTGCGACCGGTGCGGCGGGCGCAGCAGCGGGGGCAGGGGCCGCAACAGGCTCAGGCTGCGTCGTCGTATCGAGGCCGACGGATGGAGCGGCTGCAATGGTCGTGGCGGAAGCTGCAGGTGCGGCGACCGCAGGCGCAGCCGGCGCGGTCGCCTGGACCGGCGCCTGCTGCACCGGAGCGGGCGCTGGCTGTGCGGTCGTGGTCGCCGGAGCCGGCGCGGTGTCGACGTCATCGTCCTTGGAGCCGCCAAGGCCGTTGAGGTTGATGTTGTTCAGCTTGATCGGCTTGTTCGACAGGCCCGGCGCGACGATGGTCACGCAGTTCAGCGAAGCGCAGTTGCGCGGCGTCTCGATGCGGATGTGCTGGCCCTCGATCTGGAACGAGATCGAGTTGCCGGCATGAGCGACGGCGGTCGAAGCGAGGAAGAGCGCAGTGGTGGCGATGTAGAGCTTGTTCATGACAACCTCCCAAATTGCGTGGTCCGGGGGCGGACTGAAGTCGGTGAAGTCCCGAGCGTGGTTCGACCCTATCCCGGGTCCCTCCCGCCTTCTGTGATAGACGTCACAACGGCCCCACTGCCGCCCGGGTGAGCCAACGCACATTCAGTCGCGATTCATGGGCGTGAATCGCGGCACATCATGCGGGATTGTCTGGATCGGGATAGCGATCGTGCTTCTCGCGAACGGAATGGCTGAAACGCCATGCGCGCGAGCGCGCATCGCGCGCAGCGGGGCGATGGTGTGATGTGGTTGCTGGACTAGATCATGCCGAGCACGATGGCGCCGACGAATGCCATTGCGAGGTACGCGGCGACAACGCTCAGTTTTTCGGCGAACGTCATGAGGTCGCTCCCTCCGTTCGCGCCGCATTGTGCGAAACGTTATGGTTAACAGAGAGTCTCCGTCCGTAAAAGTCAGCCCTGCTGTCGCGCATCCCGGGTAGGTCTCGGGCCGGCATGGTTAAAAAACACTGAAATCAACACGTTGAAGAGTCTTTAAGCAAATTCACCGAACGTGCGCGCATGATGCGCGGAGTTCGTTTGTATCTCGTCGGCTCCATCGTCCTTGTTTCGCTTGCGGGTTGCGGACGCGGCTTTTTCCAGGCCGAACGTGAACCGTGGCGGGCCGAGGCGGAAGCCGCATGCCTGAAATCGGGCGCGGTGAAGGAGGGGCCGGATCTCGTCCGCATCGACCCGATCTCCGGGCCCGGCATGTGCGGCGCCGAGTTTCCGCTGAAGGTCGCCGCCATCGGTGAAGCCTCAAGCAGCTATGGCTTTGCCGACGAGGAGTTGCGCCCGCCGGGGAACGTCGGCAGCCAGCCGCGCTGGCCGGTGACGCAGCCGCGGTCGAATTATCCGCAGAGCCAGAACTATCCGGCATCGTCCTATCCGCAACGGCCGAACTATCCCGAGAGCGCGGTGCGCCAGCCCTCCGGTTACGGCGCCTCGCCTGGCCCGATGTCGCTGAATGCGCCCGGCGTGGCGGCGCAGGAGGACGAGATCGACCTGCCGCCCGAGGGCACCGATGCCGCGGGCGCCGCGCGCTACATGAATGCGCCGAGCTATCCGGCGCGGCCGGCGCCGTACTCGCAGGCGCCCGCGCAGCAGCCCTTGCCGCGCCTCGGTCCGGCACAGGGCAATCCCGTCATCGCCGTTGGGCCAGTCGCCGTGAAGCCGACCGCGACGCTCGCCTGTCCGATCGTGTCCGAGCTCGACCGCTGGCTCGCCGACACCGTGCAGCCGTCGGCGATGCGCTGGTTCGGCGCCCGCGTCGTCGAGATCAAGCAGATCTCCGCCTATTCCTGCCGCGGCATGAACGGCAATTCGCATGCCCACATTTCGGAGCACGCCTTCGGCAACGCGCTCGACATCGCCGGCTTCGTGCTCGCCGACGGCCGTCGCGTCAGCGTGAAGGACGGATGGCGCGGCATGCCGGAAGAGCGGGGATTTCTGCGCGACGTGCAGTCGGGCGCGTGCGCGCATTTCACCACGGTGCTCGCGCCGGGCTCCAACGTCTATCACTACGATCACATCCATGTGGATCTGATGCGCCGCGCCAGCCGCCGCCTGATCTGCCAGCCGGCAGCCGTCTCCGGCGAAGAGGTCGCCGCGCGCGCGCAATCGCGCAGTCCTTACGCGAATGCGCGCGATCTCTCCGTGACCGGATCGCTCGGCCGCAAGGGCATGACGCGCAAGCACGAAGAAGACGAGTACGCGGACGATTGAGGCTTGCGCAAGACCCGTAGCCGGATGAAGCCAACGGGTCGGCGCGAAGCGCCGCCCGATGACAGGCTCCGCGCAATCCGGGACAGGGTTCCCGCATTCCGCTTCGCTCCATGCGGGCTACGAACCATTTTCCGTCATTGCAAGCGCATGTATGCCCGCCGATATCGTCCGCTATCTGACTCACCCGCAGGTCCAGATCGATCCCGATGTGCCCGTGCCGCAATGGGGCCTGAGCCAAATCGGACGCGCGCGGACCGAGACGGTGGCGCAGGCCGGCTGGCTCGCCCGCACCACGCAGATCATTTCCAGCGGCGAGCGCAAGGCGATCGAGACCGCCGAGATCATTGCCGGCAGGCTCGGAATTATCATCGAAATCCGCGAGGCCATGCATGAGAACGACCGCTCGGCGACCGGCTTTCTGAAGCCGGCCGAGTTCGAAGAGGTCGCCGATCAGTTCTTCGCGCAACCTCATCTCAGCACCCGCGGCTGGGAGCGCGCGGCCGATGCGCAGACGCGCATCGTGCGCGAGGCCGAAGCGGTGCTGGCCCGCAGCCGTCCCGGCGATGTCCTCTTCGTCGGCCACGGCGCCGTCGGCACGCTGCTGTTCTGCCACTATGCCGGCCGTCCCATCGACCGCGTCCACGATCAGCCGGCCGGCGGCGGACACGTCTTCGCGTTCGTCAGGGACGCGAGGCAGGTGGTGCATGCATGGCGCAAGATGGAAGAGTCCGGGGCGTAGCTCTGCAGGCTCAGCAAGTCATGTCGACGTCCGCTTCGACGGCGTGGGGACCAGTCCCATGCACCGCTGCACCTCGCCGGGGACGTTGTAGGTTCGCATGATGTGACGACTGTCGCGAAGGCCAGTCGCCTCACGTTGCACCACGAACATCCAGAGCGCATGGCCAGCCTCCATAACCAGCTTGCTCCTGGCCGGCTGTGCCGATGCCGGCGTCTCCTCGAGCGCGTGGGTGGCGTCGAACTCGCGCAAACGCGCAAGCGCTCGTTCGAGTGTGCGGCCCATCCGTCCAAGCGCTGAGGCCTGTTCCTGGACGATCTCATAGTGGAGGACATCGACAGGCGGGAGAAGATCACGGGACATGGCGTCAATATAGTGCCGCGTGATCCGTATGCGCAACGCGCGGGACCTGGTTCCGGCGCTGCGCTACTTCGCCCGGTACGCCGCCAGAAACATCCGCGTTGCGCTGTCGACCACCTCGGTCATGCGTTCTTCCGACGGCGGCGGCGCGGCCTGAAAGATGAAGGGCAGAAAAAGTGAGGCCTTACACAGTTCCATGAACTGCGAGGCGGCAAGATCGCAATCGTCGATCTTGAGATCGCTGGAGGTGACATGCGCTTTGAGATAGTCGGAAAGCCGGTTGATGGTCTTGTCCAGCACGCGCAAATAATAGCGGCGGCCGACATCGGGCATGCGCTCGGCGATCGCCATCACGGTGCGGATCGCCGATCCGCCGCCGGGCCGGCAGAGCAGGTGAATGTAGGCCTGCCCGAAATCCTTCAGCGTAGTCTCCGCGTCGCGCGCGGGATCGAAATTGAACACGACCTGGCCGTGCTGAAGCGCCTCCTCCTCGAGGATGGCTTCGAACAGCGCGCATTTGTCGGCGAAGTAGACATAGAGCGTGCCCTTGGAAACCGCGGCCGCGCGCGCAATCTCGCCCATGCTGGCGCCGTCGAAACCGAGATCCATGAACACCTTGCGGGCGCCGTCCAGGATCTGGCGACGCTTCGAGCTGTCCTCTTCGGAGACGACATGCAGATGTTCGCGGCCTGCTGCAACCATTGGTTTAGGGTCTCGCAAGGTTTCGGATCGGGTCCCGGACCATGAAACGCAAATAAAGGATTCGGGCCAGTAGGTTCCGGCCGGGAATATTATGTATATTGACCGAACCGTTCGGTCAATGGTATTTGAGGTGGCGACAGGGAACCTGCCGCGCGGCGGTCGTCCTTGGTCGCGCTTCTTTTGTTGGGGAGGCCTTTATGGCCGTATCGAGAGACCAGGCTGCGCGCGTCCTTCGCAAGGAAGCGGTGGAGACGACGCCGGTGCTGGCGGGCGGCGAGGCCGCAGCCGAGAAATCTCCAGCCGTCGCCGAGCAGTTGCGCTCTCATGTGACCGAGGAAACCAAGCGCCGTACCAGCGAGGCGCCGGAGAAGCCTGTGTCCGACAAGCCGGCCGCACCTGCGCTGGAGGCGCCCGCCGCCGGCGCGCCGAAATCCGGCAAGCGCAAATTCGTCCTGATGGGCGTCGGCCTCGTGCTGGCGCTCGCGGCCGCGAGCTATGCCGGCTACTACACGCTGGTCGGCCGCTTCTACATTTCCACCGACGACGCCTATGTCCGCGCCAACAACACCATGCTGGGCGCGCGCGTTGCCGGCCACATCTCCTCGATCCTCGCCGGCGACAACACGACGGTACGGGCCGGCGACATCGTCTTGCGTATCGACGACGGTGACTACAAGATTGCGGTCGATTCCGCCAAGACCAAGATCGCGACCCAGCAGGCCACCATCGATCGCATCGGCCGCCAGGTCGCAGCGCTCGACAGCCAGGTCGCGCAGGCCAAGGCGCAGCTCGTATCCGCCGAGGCCGGTCTCAAGCGCGCCGATCTCGACTATGAGCGCCAGCAGGCGCTGAGCAGCAAGGGCTTTGCCTCGCGCGCCACCTTCGAAACCTCGGAAGCCGGTCGCGACCAGGGCGCCGCCGCCGTCAAGGCCGCGCAGGCCGCCTACGACGTCGCCGTCAGCAATGTCGACGTCGCCAAGGCGCAGCAGGCCGAAGCGCAGGCGCAACTCGCCGAGCTCAAGACCTCCCTCGCCAAGGCCGAGCGGGATCTCGCCTTCACGGCGGTGCGCGCGCCGGTCGACGGCACGTTCTCGAATCGCCTCGTCAGCACCGGCGATTTCGTCGCGGTCGGCCAGCGCCTCGGCAACATCGTGCCGCTCGACGACGTCTATATCGACGCCAACTTCAAGGAAACGCAGCTCAAGCGCATCCGCCCCGGCCAGCCGGTGACCATCAAGGTCGATGCCTATGGCATGCGCAAGTTCAGCGGCGTCGTCGACAGCATCGCGGCGGGTTCGGGCTCGGTGTTCACGCTGCTGCCGCCGGACAACGCCACCGGCAACTTCACCAAGATCGTGCAGCGCGTGCCGGTCCGCATCCGCGTGCCGAAGTCGGTCGCAAGGCAAAACCTGCTGCGCGCCGGCATGTCGGTCTATGCGACCGTCGACACCAACAAGGGCGCGGCCGACGCCGACAGCGAGATCGATCTCGACGATCCCACCATGATCCATCCGCAGTAAGCGCGCGTCTCGAGCGCTGCGAGGTCAGACCATGGCCAATGCCACGACCGCTTCACCTGCCATGATGGCAGCCCCCGCTTCGGAGCGCATCGCGCCGAAGCGGCTGATTGCCTTCATCATCATGGTGTTCGGGATGTTCATGTCGATCCTGGACATCCAGGTCGTCTCGGCTTCCTTGAGCGAAATCCAGGCCGGTCTGTCGGCAAGCTCGAGCGAAGTCTCCTGGGTCCAGACCGCCTATCTGATCGCCGAAGTCATCGCGATCCCGCTGTCGGGTTTTTTGTCGCGCGCCTTCGGCACGCGGCTGTTGTTCGCGATCTCGGCGGCCGGCTTCACCGTGTCGAGCCTGCTCTGCGGCTTCGCCACGACCATCGAGGAGATGATCCTCTGGCGCGCGCTCCAGGGCTTTCTCGGCGCCGGCATGATCCCGACGGTGTTCGCATCGGCCTACACCGTCTTCCCACGCTCGAAATTCAACGTCGTCGGACCCATCATCGGCCTCGTTGCGACGCTGGCGCCGACCATCGGGCCGACGGTCGGCGGCTACATCACCGACCTGATGTCGTGGAACTGGCTGTTCTTCATCAACATCGTGCCCGGCATCGGCATCACCTTGGGTGTACTGGCGCTGGTCGACTTCGACGAGCCGCATTTCGAACTGCTCGACCGCTTCGACTGGTGGGGCCTGTTGTTCATGGCCGGCTTCCTCGGCACGCTGGAATATGTGCTGGAGGAAGGTCCGCAATATGAATGGCTGCAGGACACTTCCGTCGCGATCTGCGCCTGGATCTGCGCCATCTCGGCGATCGCCTTCTTCTGGCGCGTCTTCACGGCGGCCGAGCCGATCGTCAACCTGCGTACCTTCTCCAACCGCAATTTCGCGATCGGCTGCCTCTTGCAGTTCTGCATCGGCATCGGTCTCTACGGCATGACTTACATCTATCCGCGCTATCTCGCGGAAGTGCGCGGCTACAGCGCGCTGATGATCGGCGAGACCATGTTCGTCTCCGGCATCACCATGTTCCTGGTCGCGCCGCTGGTCGGCCGTCTCATGGCGAAGATCGACATGCGCTACATGATCGCGTTCGGCCTCGTCGTGTTCGCGATCGGCTCCTACCAGATGACCTGGATCACGCGCGACTTCGATTTCTACGAGTTGCTGGTGCCTCAGATCCTGCGCGGCATCGGCATGATGTTCGCGATGGTGCCGACCAACAACATCGCGCTCGGCACGCTGGCGCCTGACCGGGTGAAGAACGCCTCCGGCCTGTTCAACCTGATGCGCAATCTCGGCGGCGCCGTGGGCCTCGCCGTCATCAACACCGTGCTCAACGACCGCACCGACCTCCACATCACGCGCCTGCAGGAGCGCGTGACCTGGGGCAATGCGACCGCGACCGAAACCCTGACCATGCTCATGCAGAAGTTCCAGGGGCTCGGCGACTCCACGCTGATGGCGATGAAGCAGCTTTCGCAGATCGTGCACCGCCAGGCCGTGGTGATGAGCTTCGGCGATGCCTTCTTCCTGCTGACGGTGTTCTATCTCGGCCTCAGCCTGGTGGTCATGCTGCTGAACAAGCCGGTCTCGCTGACCGGCGGCGGCGACGCGCACTGATTCCACATCTGCGGTGTCATCGCCCGACTTGATCGGGGCGATCCAGTATTCCAGAGAGGGCAATGGGATACGGAGAGGCCGCGGCGTACTGGATGCCCCGCCTTCGCGGGGCATGACAGCGGAAATCGAGGTGGCACCGCGCACCAAATTGCAACACTCGTCCGTGATCTCGCACAGGCCCCGTTGCAAATCGAAAGCGACACATCTATAAAGCGCACCTCATTCAATCGAACCGGGGAGAGATTTGCATGATTTCGACGCATTCGCAGATCGCACGCCCGCGCTCGATGATGTTCCAGCTCGGTATGTGCTCGGCCTGTTAGAGGCCACCTCCGCCAGCTTCGATTGGGCTCCAGCGCCCGATCGCTCCGCTTCCCAAGTCAAAGCCAACTTTAGGTGACGCCGTCTCGGCCCGCGCGGCCGGCCTGCGTCCATCGATGGAGCCGGCCTGCGCCAGATGCAGCCGGATGATGTCATGACTGCTCTGTCCAAAAAGCCCGCGGCAATAAGCGTGGTGCTGCCCTTCGTGTTCCGGCACTGGCTGAAGCAGCCGGGCCGCGGCCTCGTCGTCGCCGGCGGCCTGTTAGGCGCGACCGTCGCCGACCTGTTCATGCCGGTATTCTCCGGGCATCTGGTCGATGCGCTGACGCGCGGCCCATCCGATCCCGATGCGCGTCATGCGGCACTCGTCGCGTTTGGCGCCATCGTCGCGCTCGGCGCGGCTTCGATGGTGCTGCGGCTCGCAGGCCTGCAGGCGATCGTGCCGTTCACGCTGAAGATCATGTCCGAGGTCGCGCAGGATGCCTTCATGCGTGTGCAGCGGTTCTCGACCGACTGGCACGCCAACTCGTTTGCGGGCTCGACGGTGCGCAAGATCACGCGCGGGATGTGGGCGCTCGACCTCCTGAACGACACCATCCTGCTGGCGCTTCTGCCTTCGCTGGTGGTGCTGATCGGATCGATGATCCTGCTTGGCGTGCACTGGGCCTCGCTCGGCGTGGTGATCGCGCTTGGCGCGCTCGCCTATGTCACGATGACGGTGCTGTTCTCGACGCGCTACATCGCGCCGGCGGCGCGCGTCTCCAATGCCTGGGACACCAAGGTCGGCGGCACGCTGGCCGACGCGCTGACCTGCAACGCCGTGGTGAAGTCCTTCGGCGCCGAGGCACGCGAGGACGCGCGGCTCGCCCGCGTCATCAACCGCTGGCGCGCACGGGTGCGGCGGACCTGGTTTCGCTACAACTACACCGCCATGTCGCAGCTCTCGCTGCTGCTAGCCTTGCGCGCCTCCGTGATCGGCGGCTCGGTGCTGCTCTGGATGTCCGGGCATGCCTCGCCCGGCGACGTCACCTACGTGCTGACGAGCTACTACGTCATCCACGCCTATTTGCGCGACGTCGGCATGCACATCAACAACCTCCAGCGTTCGGTCAACGACATGGAGGAGCTGGTGGCGATCCATGACGAGCCGATCGGGATTGCCGACGCGGCTGACGCGCGGCCGATCGCGATCGAGGGCGGCGAGATCGTGTTCGACGACGTCACGTTCCATTACGGCGGCCATCGCGCGCCGCTCTATGACGGGCTGTCGGTGAGAATCCGTGCCGGCGAACGGGTCGGCCTCGTCGGGCGCTCCGGCTCCGGCAAGACCACCTTCGTCAAGCTGGTGCAGCGGCTCCACGACGTCTCGGGCGGTCGCGTGCTGATCGACGGCCAGGATATCGCGATGGCGACGCAGCAATCGCTGCGCAGCCAGATCGCGATTGTGCAGCAGGACCCGATCCTGTTCCACCGCTCGCTCGCCGAGAATATCGCCTATGGCCGGCCCGGCGCCAGCTGGAGGCGATCGAGCGGGCGGCGCGGCTCGCCAATGCGCACGACTTCATCCTGCGCCTGCCCAAGGGCTACGGCACGCTCGTGGGCGAGCGCGGCGTGAAGCTGTCGGGCGGCGAGCGGCAGCGCGTGGCGCTGGCACGCGCCTTCCTGGCCGATGCGCCGGTGCTGATCCTGGACGAGGCGACCTCGAGCCTCGATTCGGAATCGGAGGCGCTGATCCAGCAGGCCATGGAGCGGCTGATGAAGGGCCGCACCTCGATCGTGATCGCGCACCGGCTGTCGACGGTGCGCAGCCTCGATCGCATCATGGTGTTCGACCGCGGCGAGATCGTCGAGCAGGGCACCCACGCCGTGCTCGCAGGCAAGCCCGGCGGCATCTATCGCGGATTGTTCGAGCGCCAGGTGGTGGAGCTCGGGCACATCGCAGCAGCGGAGTGAGGGAATGGTGCGTGGCTGACGGACGAAGTCCCGAGGCCACGTCGCCGGAAATGGAATGAGATGAAGGACCTGACGCGCGGCTCCATCGTGAGCCACATCCTCAGCATGGCGCCTCCGATCGTGGTCGGCATGATCACGATCATGATCTGCCAATTGGTCGACCTGTACTTCGTCTCGAGCCTCGGCGATGCAGCCGTTGCCGGCGTCGCTGCGGCCGGCAACGCAGGTTTTCTCGTCAATGCCCTGATGCAGGTGCTCGGTGTCGGCACGGTTGCGCTGATCGCGCACGCCGTGGGGCGCAGGGATCGCGACGAGGCCAATCTCGTCTTCAACCAGTCGGTCGTCCTGTCGGTGTTGTTCGGCTTGCTGACGCTGGCGGCGGGCTTCGCGCTGTCGCGCGCCTATATGCGCGCGATCGCCGCCGACGAGGCCACGATCGAGGCTGGCACGATTTATCTTCTCTGGTTCATGCCGGCGCTGGCACTGCAATTCGCCACGCAAGTGATGGCGTCTGCGTTGCGGGCCACCGGCATCGTGCGGCCGACCATGCTGGTGCAGGCGCTCGCCGTGGTCATCAACATCGCGCTGGCGCCGGTCCTGATCCTGGGCTGGGGCACCGGTCATGCACTCGGTGTCGCCGGCGCGGGGCTCGCAAGCTCGATTGCCGTCTTCATCGGCGTGCTGATGCTGCTCGGCTATTTCCTCAAGCTGGAGCGCTATGTCGCATTCCATCCTGCGCAATGGCGTCCGCAGCTCGCGCAATGGAAGAGGATTCTCAACGTCGGCCTGCCCGCGGGCGGCGAGTTCGCGATGATCTTCATCTTCATGGCCGTGGTCTATTACGTGCTGCGTGATTTCGGCCCGGCAGCCCAGGCCGGATTTGGCATCGGCACGCGCGTCCTCGGCCTGATCCAGATGCCGGCGCTCGCGGTGGCCCTCGCAGCAGGACCGATCGCCGGCCAGAACTTCGGCGCCGGCAATGGCGCGCGCGTGCGGGAAACCTTCGTTAAGGCGGCGCTGATCGCCACCGCCGTGATGATCGTCTTCATGCTCCTTGCGCAGTTCACGC
Source organism: Bradyrhizobium sp. AS23.2 (assembly GCF_001908185.1). Classification (GTDB taxonomy): domain Bacteria; phylum Pseudomonadota; class Alphaproteobacteria; order Rhizobiales; family Xanthobacteraceae; genus Bradyrhizobium. The sequence goes on along the minus strand of NZ_LGHM01000261.1, from coordinate 7,029 downwards.
CGGGTCTGTTGCTCGCCGGCTTCTCGAACGACCGGGAGACCATGACGGTCGCGTTTCTGTTCCTGCGGATCATCTCGTTCAACATGGTCGCACAGGGGCTGATCTTCACCTGCTCCAGCATGTTCCAGGGGCTCGGCAACACCAAGCCGGTGTTGTGGAGTTCGGTGACGCGAGTCCTGACGTATTCGCTGCCGGCGATCTGGCTCTCGACGCTGCCTGGCTTCCGGATGGAGCACGTCTGGTACCTGTCGAACGCGGCGACGACGCTGCAGGCCGTACTGAGCTTGTGGTTGTTACATCGCGAATTCAGGAAGCGCCTAGCGTTGCCGCCGCTGGAGAAGGCTGCGGAGCCGGCGGCCCCGGAGCCGGTTGCGCCGCGCGCTCGCGAGCCCGCGTAGCAACAGCTCGTTCCTTCCCCGCAGCTCCGGTTGATTGCGGAGCCGTGGGGATGGCCGAAGGAGCGCTCGCGAGGAAGATCCAGCGCTAGAGCCATATCCGTTCCGATGGAGCTGGAACGGGGCTCTACTTTCTTGTTTTGACGCGTTTTCTTTGCGCGAACCGGTATCCACTTCGCTCGAAAACGCTCTAATGCGCACCTATGCTGTTCCAGACGAGGCCGAGGCCCGACAGGAACAGCAAGCCGAGCACGACATCGCTAAAATGCCTGTCGCTCAGCGCATGATAGACGCGCGCGCCGGCCCATGCGCCGATCAACGTGCCCGGAAATGCGATCAGCGCGAGCCAGACTACCTTGAACGCGACGAGGCCGGAGGCCGTCTGGAGCGCCAGCGCGGCGGCGAGCACCGTGAAATTGAAGAGCTGGAAGATGCCGCGCCGCTCGTGCTTGTTCCAGCCACGGATGTTGGCCCACAGGATCGGCAGCGGACCCGATAGTCCCGCAAGCCCACCCAGAATGCCGCCGGCAAAGCCGATCGCGCCGTCGGCGATCCGGCCGCCGAACTTGAAGGCGAGCGGCTTCTTGTTCAGGTACAGCGCGCTTGAGAAGATCAGGAGCAGCACGCCGACGCTCAGCTTGAACACTTTCGGATCGGCGGAGGCGACCATCGTGGTCCCCAACGGCACGCCGATCAGTCCCCCGATCAGGAATGGCCAGACCAGCGAGAGGTCAAAGCTCTTCCACATCGACGGCAGCGTCGAGGTTTGCGCAATCACCGAGCAGATCAGCACCAGTGGCACCGCGAGCGAGGGCGGCAGGACGTAGAGCCAGATGCCGAGCGCCATCAGCGCCGTGCCGAACCCGGCCAGCCCCGAAACGAAGCCTCCGGCTAGCGCGCCGAACAGCAGCAGCGCGTAAGTGATCGTTTCCACCAATGAATTCCTGTCGTTGCCGGCGATGCCGGAAGGTCGATCGCCGTTTGGCGCATAGCACAGATGCAGCCGGGAAGGGCAATTTCAAAACCGCACGCAAGCGTGATGCCCGAGGACGGGCGTTTGCGGAAGACGCGCCTACATGATGGTCGAACAGCATTTTTGGGGCCCCGCCGCAAGCCACGCCGCGCTTCGATTGGTCTGTCCCCGATGAGATGATGGAGCATGATCATGACCCGCACGAACATGGCCGTCGCGGCCGCGCTGCTGTCGGCGGCGGCCTTGATGCCGACTTTGGCGCAGGCGCAGTTTTCCGAGCCTGCGGCCTATCAGGCCGCCCATCCCGATCGCGACGTGCTGAATGGCGGCCAGCTCACGCCTGCGGCGCGCGCGGCTCTTGGGCAGCAGGGTAGCCCGAGCAATGCCTATGCATTGCAGGCCTATCCGTCGCCCGTTGCGCCGGTCGTGCGCTCCCGCCATCGCCGTCACCATCAATAGCCGCCTACACGATCTGCCTCGTCTCGGCGGGCTTGTGCAGCGCGCCGACCAGGATGCGCAGCGCCTCCGTCAGTTCCGATCTGTTCCGTGCCGCCCCGAGCGAGACCCGCGCCGCATGCGGCGGAGTCCCGCCGACTGTGAAGGCATCGCCGGCGACGACCGCGAGTCCGTTCCGCAAGAGATGCGCCGCGATGTCGGGGCGGCCCTCCGGCAGCCGCAGCCAGAGATGATGGGCCGCAGGCTTGGCCAGGAATTGAAAGCCCTTCAGCGCTCGCTGCGCGAGCTGCTGGCGACCGACAGCCTCGTTGCGGATGGCAGTGATGATGCGGTCGGCGATGCCGTTCTCGATCCAATGCGTCACCAGCGCGACCATCAGCGGCGCCGGCATCTGCACCGTGGCCTGCAAATGGCTACGCATCTGAATCTGCGCGCCGCTGTCGGGCGCCAGCAGATAGGCGACGCGCAGCGCGGGTGCGATGCATTTTGACAGCGTGGTCGCAAGGTATGTGCGCTCCGGAATGAAGTTGGCGATCGGGGATGCCGAGCGGTCGAGCAGCCCGTATGCATCGTCCTCGATCAGCATCGTATCGGCATCGCGGATGGTCATTGCGATCGCGCTGCGCCGCTCGGCGGACAGCGTCGCGGTGGTCGGGTTGTGCAGCGTCGGAATGAGATAGACGGCCTTCGGTCTGTGTGCGCGGCAAGCCTTCGCCAGCGCATCGGGCAGGATGCCGCCGTCATCCATGGCGACGCCGACGAGCTTGACGCCGAGTTGCGCTGCCGCGGCCTTGATGCCGGGGAAGGTGAGGGCCTCGGTGAGCACGACGTCGCCGGGCCGCGCGAGATGGGCGAGCAGGTTGAACAGGATCGTTTGCGCGCCGGGAAAGATCACGAGCTTGTCGGCGTGCGCGTGCGGAACGCGTGCGCGCATCCAGCGCGCCGCGACCTCGCGTTCATGTGCACTGCCGCCGGGCGGCTGGTAGTTCAGGAACGCGGTCAGGCCCGATTGCGCGCGAATGGCTTCCATTCCGGCGATAATGCGCTCGTCAAGCTGCGCTTCGAGCGGATGCGGCGGCACGTTCATCGAGAGGTCGATGGTGACAGGATGCGGCAGGTCGACCGCGCGGCGCGCGCTGGTCTCCGACACGAACGAGCCTTGTCCGACCCGGGCCTCCATGATGCCGCGGCGCCGCGCCTCGGTGTAGGCACGCGTCACCGTGGTGAGGTCGATGCCAAGCGCCTTGGCCAGGGCGCGCTGCGTCGGTAGCTGCTGGCCGCGCACCAGCCGGCCCGCGGCGATGTCGGCTTCCATGGCCTCGACGATGCGCTGGTAGCGCGGCCCGCTCAGCTCCGCGATTGTAGGGGTCCAGTCCATGCAATTTAGGCCCGTATCCTTTGAATGTATGGAAACAAGATATTATTGTATGGATCATCGAAAAGGAAGAGGTGTGGTCATGGCGACCGGTTCGATCTCTCTGGCGAAGGCGATGTGGCGCGGTTTTCGCGGCAAGTGCCCGAACTGCGGCGAAGGACATCTGTTCGGCCGTTTCCTCAAAGTGGCCGACACCTGCGATCATTGCGGCGAGGAGCTGTTTCACCAGCGTGCCGACGACTTTCCCGCCTATCTCGTGATCGTCGTGGTCGGCCATCTCGTGGTGCCCGCGATCCTCGCGGTCGAGACCGCCTATGCGCCGGCCATCTGGCTGCAACTGGCGGTGTGGCTGCCGGTGACGCTGTTCGCATCGCTCGCGCTGCTGCAACCGACCAAGGGCGCCATCGTCGGACTGCAATGGCAGGTCGGCATGCACGGCTTCGAGGCGAGCAAGCGCCGCCGCGAAGTCGGTGAGCTTGCGCCAGTGCTGGTGAAAGCGGACACGCGCGCCGCCTGAGCGGCCGCAGCCTTTACATCGCGCGGTCGGCCGCTACACTCCATCGGATCAAGCAAGAACGATGGAAACGCCGATGGCCCCACGCCCGAAGACCTTCCTGCTCTGTCATGGCGCTTGGACCGGCGCATGGGCCTGGAAGAAGATGCATCCGCTGATGGCGCAGGCCGGACACCGCCTGGTCGCTCCGACCTACACCGGGCTCGGCGAGCGCGCGCATCTGGCAAGTCCCGCGATCGATCTGGACGCGCATATTCAGGACATCCTCAACGTCATCAAGTATGAGGACCTCGGGGATATCGTGCTGCTCGGCCACAGCTATGGCGGCATGGTCGCGACCGGCGTCGCCGATCGTGCCCGCGAGCGCGTGATGCAGCTCATCTATCTCGATGCCTTCGTGCCGCGCGACGGCCAGTCGCTGTTCGATCTCAACGAGGGCGGGCGCGAGCCGATGCGCAAGGCGGCTGCCGCGGGCGACGGCTATCGTATCCCGCGGCAGCCGCTGCCGTCCGACACACCGCAGGCCGATCTCGACTGGCTCAACGCGCGCCGGGTCAACATGCCGATCAAATGTTTCGAGACGAGCTTGAGGCTCGAGCATGGCGAGCCGGCAATGCCGCGCAGCTATATCTATTGCACGCGCATTCCACCGGGTGACGTGTTCGGACAGTTCGCCAAGCGCACGAAGAGCGAAGACGGCTGGCGCTATTTCGAGCTCGACGCCAGCCACTCGCCGAACGTGACAGCGCCGGAGGCGCTGATGGGCGTGTTGGAGAAGATTGTGGCGTAACTCTCGCCGTCATTCCGGGGCGTGCGCAGCACGAACTACGATGCGCAATTGCGCATCTGAGAATCCATTCTTCCACCAACTCTGCGGCCCGATGGATTCCGGGCTCTCGCTTCGCGAGCCCCGGAATGACACCATTTGTATGGTTGCGCGCTCGTCAAATGGTGAGGGGTCCGATGCGTTGGCATCGAACCCCTCGTTGCAAGATATCAGCCGGCCTGTAAGCCGGGTTCTGTAGGGCACCGTCCGCTTGCGCGCACGATACGTGACGGCCATTCCTCTGGGACCATGTTTGCACATGGCCTCGAGCAACCTACCCGGACGGCGGGCCTGACATCGCCCCGCGGCGTTATCGCTTTCGCGAACAGCCCGCTTAAGCCGTCCCTATTCGGTTTTGCTCCCGGTGGGGTTTACCATGCCGGCTCCGTTGCCGGAGCCGCGGTGCGCTCTTACCGCACCTTTTCACCCTTACCTCGCCAAAGCCCCGAAGGGGCGACGGCGGGCGGTTCGTTCTCTGTGGCACTTTCCCTGGGGTTGCCCCCGCCGGACGTTATCCGGCACCGCATGTCAAGGGAGCCCGGACTTTCCTCCCCGGCGACCTTTCGGCACCTGCCGGAGCGGCCGTCCGGCCGACTGACGGGTTACGCATGGAGCATTTGTGACGGTTTCGTCAAGGCGATATCGCCGCGCACGATCTGCCCGAAATAATTTATCCTGAACATGTCGTTTGGTGCGTGCCCTGTTCGACCGGATGTCGGCGATGAAGCCGAACCACAGGAGTTAAGCGATGCAATATCTGCTGATGATCTACCAGAACGAGGTCGAATACGCGAAGAACGATGCTGCCACGGCCCAGAAGCTGATGGCCGAATATCAGACCTTTACCCAAAGCATCATCCAGAGCGGCAATTTCAAGGCCGGCGATCGGCTGCGGCCGACCACGACCGCTACGACGGTCCGCGTGCGCGACGGCAAGATGTTGACGACCGACGGCCCGTTTGCGGAAACGCGCGAGCAGCTTGGCGGCTACTATCTGATCGAAGCCAAGGATTTGAACGCGGCGATCGAGATTGCCGCGCGCATTCCGAGCGCGCGCATCGGCTCGATCGAGGTGCGGCCGATCTGGGTCTACGACAAGTGACGGCCGGGCCGCGCCTCGACGCATGACCCCGGGCGAAATTGACAAGATCTTCCGCGACGAGGCGGGTCGGGCGCTGGCCACCCTGATCCGCCTCGTCGGGGATTTCGATCTCGCCGAGGACGCGCTGCAGGATGCCTTCGCGGTTGCGCTCGAACGCTGGTCGACGTGCGAGCTGCCCGAGAATCCGCGCGCCTGGCTCGTCAATGTCGGCCGCAACAAGGCGATCGACCGCATCCGGCGGCAGGCCGTCTTTCGCGGCAAGCAACGGGCGCTCCTGCACGAGCTGGAGCTCGATGCGAAAGCGCCTGACGAGCCGCCGGCGATGCTCGACGACGACATGCTGCGGTTGATCTTCACTTGCTGCCATCCCGCGTTCGCGCCGGAAGTCCAGGTTGCGCTGACGCTGCGCACCGTCTGCGGCCTCTCGACCGCGCAAGTCGCGCGCGCCTTCCTCATCGGTGAGGAGGCGATGGCGCAGCGGCTGGTCCGCGCCAAGCAGAAGATCAGGCTCGCAGGCATTCCCTATGAGGTGCCCGAGCGCGCCGCGTTGGCGCCGCGGCTCGACGGCGTGCTTGCCGTGATTTATCTCGTCTTCACCGAAGGCTATGTCGCAACCTCGGGCGCGGACCTGATGCGGCCGGACCTCGCGGTCGAAGCCATCCGCCTCGGCCGTCTGCTCGACCGGCTGATCCCTGATCGCGCGGGGATCAAGGGCCTGTTCGCGTTGATGCTGCTGCATGATGCGCGGCGCGGCGGGCGCGAGACCGCTGCCGGTGACATCGTCCTGCTGGAAGAGCAGGACCGCAGGCTCTGGAATCGCGCGCAGATCGAGGAAGGCTCGCGGCTGGTGGACGATGCGCTGCGCGTGCCCGGACGGCCGCACGCCTATGCGGTGCAGGCGGCGATCGCGGCGTTGCACGCCCGCGCACCGAGTTTCGAAGAGACCGACTGGCCGCAGATTGCCGGACTCTACGAAGTGCTGCTGCGCATCAGCCCGTCGCCGGTGATCGAGCTCAATCACGCTGCCGCAGTCTCGATGGTCGACGGTCCGGCCCGCGCGCTGGATCTGGTCGATGCGATCACCGCGCGCGGCGGGCTGGACGGTTATGAGATGTTGCCTGCGGTGCGGGCGGATCTGTTGCGGCGGCTCGGCCGCAAGGACGAAGCGCGTGAGGCCTATCGCGCGGCGACGGAGGCAACGCAGCTCGAGCCGTTGCGGCGGCTGTATGCGCGAAGGATGCGGGAGATGGATTGAGCTTCCGTCATGGCCGGGCTTGTCCCACGGCTGTCCGGTTTAGATTTTCTGGACAGAGCGCATGGCGTTGATTCTAGTCGGTTCTGGACGTCTGCAAGCGTTCCGGGACACGACAAGAGGTCATCGCCATGCC
>NZ_LGHM01000260.1 GCF_001908185.1 Bradyrhizobium sp. AS23.2 | reverse complement strand
CGGATCGTTTCATCCATCGTTCACTCAGCCGACACCAAGCCAGATCAGCAAGAGTGAGGATGGCGTGACTGTAGCGAAGGAAATCGAGCTTGATGACAAGTTCGAAAACATGGGCGCGCGGATGGTGAAGGAAATCGCGCCGTCCGGACGACGCAAACCCCACCAAAAGTATTTATAGTAGCCATTCGCCTTCTTCCACAACGCGGCCCGCCGCCATCGGCGAGTGTCGTTGGCGTCGGGTGACGTGGATTCGACCGCCCATCTCTCCGGAATGAGATGCTTGCCGCGCCAACGGCCGTTGTCGAGGAAGAGCGCGCCAAACTTGGCGAAGTCGATGGCGGGAGCGTTGAGGCCCACCGCCATCTTGCGTAGGAACTCTGGCGGCTGTTCGCAGTTATTTTCGCACATCATATCGGCCGACCCTTTCGACCGAAGGAGGCCAAGGTGTACATTTCCGGTGAAGGTCTCCTTGTCATCTTGCTGGCTGGCCTCATCGCAGGTTGGGTAGCGGGAAAGATCGCTGCGGGCGGGGGCTTTGGTCTCATCGGTGACATCGCCGTTGGAATTGTCGGCGCTCTTATCGGCACTTGGCTGCTGCCCCGCTTGGGGATCCACATCGGCAGTGGCCTCGTTAGCACCATCATTTTCGCCACTATCGGCGCCGTAATGCTCTTGCTGATCATCGGGCTGGTTCGCCGGGGATTTCCACGGCGGCGATGGGGCTTTCCGTGGCGACGCTGGCGACTATGAGGCGATCCGAGTAACTCAGGAAGGTGCGCGCCAATATTGCGAGAGACTTGTCAATCCATGCCACGATTGCGCGCTTCAATTCTGTCGATAATCATTCTGGCGCAACTCGCCACGCCGGCTGCATTGGCTCAAACCCAGCCGCAGCAACAATCGAAGCCGGGATCAATGGTAACGACGAAAGCGGAAGATGTCTCGAAGTGGAGCCGACGGCAGTGGAACGCGGCAAAGGCGGAATGGTCACAAGAGAAAGCGAAATGGTCCGATTGTCAAAAGCAGGCGGACCAGAAAAAGCTTTCGGGTCGGAAAAGCTGGACCTTTCTTTATAACTGCATGAGAAATTGACTTTGCGGACGCGAGGCGGCCTGACGGCCTGATTTAGCGTCAGCCGCGCAGTTTTCTGCCGTTGGCAGCCGGCGCTTGGCCAGACGCCGGAAATCATGAAAGTTGTGACAGTTGCGCAAATTCATGCGCGCTCGCACCCCACACGAAGAGCCGTGGGGACCTCACAACGACCGACAAAGCTTGTCGGCGAGACTACGCAAAAGCCCTTGGCTCCTGCTATGTCCGAATCACCCCGACATGGCGTGCGGCGAGGAACGTCTCGCGCCGCTTCAGCTTCGCTCCCATGGGATGGCCGCGCCGCACCGCCAGCGCGTCGCTGTCGGTGTAGAGCGGCTGGCGGTGAAAACCCCTAAAGGCATTGCCGATCGAGATCACCAGGTCGATGGTGCGGGCGAACTCGGCGTGGAAGATCGCAGGTCCCCGCCACGGCACGACGTCGATACGAACGTTGGGCGCGACCCGCGTCACCTTCTCCATCAAGGGCGGCATCAGCAGTTCGACCGCGAGATCGGGCATCATCAGGCGGAATTGCCGCTCGCTGCGCGCGGCGTCGAAGTCGTCGGGCACGAAAAGCCCGCGCACCTGATCGAGCGCCTGCGCCAGCGGGGCGCGCAGGGCTTGTGCTCTGGGCGTCAGCTCCATCCGCGCGCCGGTGCGCACCAGCAGTGGATCGCCAAAGATATCGCGCAGGCGCTGGAGCGCGTGGCTGGTGGCCGGCTGCGACAGCCCGATCCGCAGGGCGGCGCGGCTGACATTGGCCTCGCGCAGCAGCGCATCGAGTGCGGTCAGCAGATTGAGGTCAAGCGAATTCAAATTCATGAGGCGAATAGATATCATATCGGCTATCGATTTGAAGAATGACGATTGCCCAGCCATCATCTCCGCGTTGCCACGAAGCGGAGATGCCGCCATGAGCGCGAGCGCCAACAAGAAACTGATGCAGGACATTTTTGCCGCCGCCGCCAATCCCGATCCGGCCGCGCGCGATCGCGCGCTGTTCGCCGCAAGCCCCGCTGACGACGCCAGATGGATCGTGACCGGCCAATATTCCTGGTCGCGTACCTTCTCTGGGAAGGAGGCGATCCTCAACGACCTCCACGCCTATGTGCGCTCGTGCCTTCGCGACCGGACGCGGACGGTCGCACGCCGCTTCATCGCCGACGGCGACATCGTCGTGGTCGAAGCCAAGGGCGACAACGTCACGCCGGAGGGCGTGCGCTACGACAACCACTACTGCCTGGTGTTTCGTATCGAGGACGGCAAGATCAAGGAGATCCGGGAGTATTGTGACTCGGTCCTGACCGAGAGGGCGCTCGGCCCGTTTCCGCAAGCGCCGGTGAGGGCTGCGAGCTGACCGGACTGAGCCGCGTTGTGTCCGCCGACCAAAGGAAAGGTCCACGCGCGTGCGCGTGGACTTGCCGGCGTCGTAACGGATCAGGCGACCTTGGTCTTCATGTGCTTGAACATGTTGCCGCGGGCCTCGTCGTCCATCTCGGCCTTGAAGGTGAACTTGTCCTTCAGTCCGATCGCACGCGCCGCCGCAGGCCGCGCCGAGATATCGTCCACCAGCCGCTTCACGTTCGGATATTTGCTCGGCGCGTCCTCGCCGAGCACGAAGGCGGCCATGCGCGCCCAGCCCCACAGCGCCATGTCGACGATGGAGTAGGCATCGCCGACCATGTAGCGGTTCTTGGCGAGGTGATCGTCGAGGATCTGGTAGTGGCGGTGGCCCTCGAACTGGTAGCGGTTATGTGCGTAGTCCTGGTCCTTGGGCGAGAAGTGCTTGAAGTGCACGGCCTGGCCGGAATAGGGCCCGAGGCCGGTCGCGATGAACATCAGCCATGACAGCGTCTGGCCGCGCACGTTGGCGGCGGGCAGGAATTTTCCGGTCTTCTCGGCGAGATAGAGCAGGATGGCGTTGCTGTCGAAAACGATCGTGCCGTTGTCGTCGATCGCCGGCACCTTGCCGTTCGGATTGATCTTCAGGAATTCCGGCGTGAACTGCTCGCCCTTGCGGGTGTCGATCGCCACCGGCTCGAAGGGCAGGCCGGATTCTTCCAGAAACAGCGCGACCTTGGTCGGGTTTGGCGATCCGTTGAAATAGAATTTCAGCATCGTTTGTCTCCCCAGTTCTCCTGCGAATGCCCTTGCCGAGAGCGGACGCAGCGTCATTGCCGCGGGCGGCCTACTCTTGCCTGAACCTCGCCCGGGAGAGCAACCGACGAGTTTGCCGGGCGGTATCTGCGCGCCGCGCAGATCAGCCGGCGTAACAGAGGCCGATTGCCGCCGTAATTACAATGGCCGCGCCGGCGGCCTCCAGGCGCAGCCCGCGCCGCGTGGCGAGATGCATGTCGGAAGCCCGCGCCGCGCGCTCCGATCCCCGCCCATAGCCGTGCACGATGGCGTCCTGATTGAAAGTGTCGTGAGCCTCGTTGCTGCTGGCGAGCCCGACGCAGACCACGAGCACGCCGAAGATGGCGAGGCCGAAGAATCCCAGTAGGGCGATCAGGAACATCGGAAACATGCCGAGCAGGAAGATCGGCAGCAGCGGCACCAGCAGCAATGTTTCGGACTGTCGTCGCATGGGAGCCGGCCGATGAGGACGCAGGCGATGCGATGATCCTAGTCCTGCCGGCGGCTGCGTTCAACCACGCTCGCCATTCCGGGCCGCGCCTCTTGGCGCGAGCCCGCAATCCATTCCGCCGCTTGTTCCGTGGTCCGATGGATTCTCTGATGCGCAATTGCGCATCAGAGTTCTCGCTTCGCGAGCCCCGGAATGACGAAAGTGAAACTACTCCGCCGCCATGCCGGCGCGGATTTCGGCGCGCAGCTCGTCGATCAGCTTGAGACCTTTCTTGGTCTCGACGTGCCAGAAGGTCCAGCCGTTGCAGGCTGCAGCCCCTTGCGCCACGGCGCCGATCCGGTGAATCGAGCCGACCTTGTCCCCAAGCATGATGGCGCCGTCGGCGCGCACCAGGGCCCCCAGCTTCTTCTTGGAATCGAACAGCTTCGTGCCCGGCATGATCATGCCGCGCTCGATCAGCTCGGAGAAGGCGACCCGCGGTGCTTCGCGCGCCGTCATGAACGGGGCGAGGCTCTCTTCCGGCAGCGGCTCGACCGCCGCGATGCGGGCTTCTGCGGCCTTGGCATAGGTCCTGTCGCGCTCGAAGCCGATATAGGAACGGCCGAGGCGCTTTGCGACCGCGCCGGTGGTGCCGGTGCCGTTGAAGGGATCGATCACGAGATCGCCGGGCTTGGACGACGACAGCAGCACGCGCGCGAGCAGGCCTTCGGGCTTCTGCGTCGGATGCACTTTCTTGCCGTCGGCGCCCTTGAGGCGCTCCTCGCCGGTGCAGAGCGGGATCAGCCAGTCGGAACGTGCCTGCACGTCCTCGTTGGCCGCCTTCAGCGCTTCATAGTTGAAGGTGTAGCCCTTGGCCTTCTCGTCGCGCGCGGCCCAGATCATGGTCTCGTGCGCGTTGGTGAAGCGGCGGCCGCGGAAATTCGGCATCGGGTTCGACTTGCGCCAGACGATGTCGTTCAGGAGCCAGAAGCCGAGGTCCTGCATGATCGCGCCGACGCGGAAGATGTTGTGATAGGAGCCGATCACCCAGATCGTCGCCGACGGCTTCATCGCGCGACGGGCGGCGAGCAGCCAGGCGCGGGTGAAATTGTCATAGGCGGAAAACGAATCGAACTTGTCCCAGTCGTCGTTGACGGCATCGACATGGGATTCGTCAGGGCGCTTGAGATCGCCCTTGAGCTGGAGATTGTAGGGCGGATCGGCGAACACCAGGTCGACCGAACCAGCCTGAAGCTTCGACATCTCGGCGACGCAATCGCCGATGATGATGCTGTGCGAAGCGGACTCAAAATTTGTGCGGGGCGCCTTTGCAGACGCCCCCGCGACGCGACACTACCATGACTCAAGGACTCTGACTCAGGCGACGCTGTCGGCGACGCGGGACCAAACAACCGACTGGCCGTTACATTGCAGCGGCAAAGTAAAAATCGACTTAACCCGCTACTTTTGTCAGCAGGCGTCGCATCGCGCGTTGCGCGCGGTTCGTTGCGCGCATTCACCGTGATTTGCAGTGTATTTCGCGTTTCTTCGCGTTGCGGCGGCAATCATGGCTGCAAAAAGGCGCCAAATTTCTCTCGGAAAAAATTGCTCGCCCTCCGGAAAAAATTGCTGGCATCGGCCTGCCGTCGCACTAGGCAATTTTTGCCGAGCACGATATTGATAAGTGCAACGGAAATTTTACGTATGTGGCGCGTTCAGCTTTCGCGCATTTGCGCGCCGACGAGATGCAATCAGGACCTCACAATCCAGACTTCAAGGTCAGGACCTTAAAGGAAGGCCGCCATGCGTTACGATGACTTCCGCCGCAGCGACGACGTCGAGGATCGTCGCGACGAAGGTGGTGGTGGCTTTGGCGGCGGCGGAGGAGGCGGGTTCGGACTGCCGATGGGCGGCGGCGGGCTCGGCATCGGCACCATCATCGTGCTCGGCCTGATCGGCTATGCCTTCGGCATCGATCCGCGCATCCTGATCGGCGGCGCCGAGATCCTCAGCGGTGGCAACCAGGCACCGACCTACCAGACCGATCGCCAGGCGTCCTCGGGCAAGCGCGGCGCGCCCAAGGACGAGATGGGCAGCATGATCTCCGGCATCCTCGGCGAGATCGACGACCGCTGGAGCGAGATCTTCCAGGCCAGCGGCCAGTCCTATACCGGCCCGAAGGTCGTGCTGTTCCGCAACGCCACCAATGGCGGGCGCTGCGGCATGGCCCAGTCGGCGATGGGGCCGTTCTATTGTCCGCCCGACAAGACCATCTTCCTCGACACCGCTTTCTTCCGCGAGGTCGAGACGCGTTTCCGGGGTTGCTCCGGCAAGTCGGCGTGCGATTTCACCACCGCCTACATCATCGCGCATGAGGCCGGCCATCACATCCAGAACCTGCTCGGCATCATTCCGCGCGTGACGCGGCTGCAGCAGCAGGTTGGCAGCAAGGCCGAGGCCAATGCGCTCCAGGTGAAGGTCGAATTACAGGCCGATTGCCTGTCCGGCGTCTGGGTCAATCGCGAGGCGAAGAAGCGTCCGAACTTCCTGGAGCCGGGCGACATTGACGCCGCGCTGACCACGGCGAGCGCGATCGGCGACGATACGCTGCAGCGCCAGGCCACCGGGCGCGTCGTGCCCGATTCCTTTACTCACGGCTCGGCGGCGCAACGCAAGCAGTGGTTCATGACCGGCTACCAGCAGGGCACGGTCCAGGCCTGCAATACGTTTGGCGGCGGGGCGTTGTAACGAAGATCTCGTCCCCCGGACGCAGCGCAGCATGGAATGCTGCGCTGCTGAGCCGGGGCCCACAATGCCGGCGCCTCCGAGGTCTCATCAGAATGGGTCCCGGCTCTGCGGCGCATCCATAGCGCGTTGAAGACGCGCGTGAACGCGCCTATGACGCGCTGCACCGCGTCCGGGACACGAGAGGAAAGAGCAATGGCGTCCATCGACGAGTCAAAGCAGTTCATCCCGCTCAACATCGCGGTGCTCACCGTTTCCGACACGCGCGTCCTCGCGGACGACAAGTCCGGCCAGACGCTCGCTGACCGCCTCACCGCGGCCGGCCATCGTCTCGCCGCGCGCGAGATCGTCACCGACGACGTCGAGGCGATCCGTGCCGTCATCCGCCGCTGGATTGCCGACGCAGGCGTCGACGTGGTCATCACCACCGGCGGCACCGGCTTCACCGGGCGCGACGTCACGCCGGAGGCGATCGAGCCGCTGTTCGAGAAGCGCATGGACGGCTTCTCGATCGCATTCCACATGCTGAGCCACGCCAAGATCGGGACATCGACGATCCAGAGCCGCGCCACCGCCGGCGTTACCGGCGCGACCTACATCTTCTGCCTGCCCGGCTCCCCCGGCGCCTGCCGCGACGGCTGGGACGGCATCCTCGCCGCCCAGCTCGACTACCGCACGCGCCCCTGCAATTTCGTCGAGATCATGCCGCGGCTGGACGAGCACCTGCGTCGGCCGAAAGCGCAGGGCGCGACGGTGTGATCGCCATTGAGCTGATGCTCTCTTCGTAGAACCCTGCACGGAGGCCTTTCCTTCCCCCTTGTCGCAGAAGGTGGCATAGGCGGCCGTCGGCCGCCGTTCTTAGGAGCGCCGAAGCGAAGCTTCGGCTATGGCGCCGGATGAGGAGGCTTTATCCGCACGGAATGTGTTGAGAGAGACCCCTCACCCAAGTGAGCCTGCGTCTACCAGCGTCGCTGCCCTCTCCCACAAGGGGCGAGGGCGCAACAATGCGCATCGCCCTTGCTAATCCGGTGATCTCTACTGGCGCTTCTGCGTCAGCGAACGCCACACCATCAGCCACAGCTTGCGGCATGTCTCCGCATGCAGGCGTCGTGCGCGGCGCTTGTAGAGATCGACGAGCTCTCCCGTGATGTGGTGCGCGGGCGTGTGCCGCGGGTGCATCAGAGATCCCGCTCCCAGGTCTCGCCAACCAGATTTTGCCCGAAGCTGCGGTGCGGCTCGGTTGCGATCAGCTTGAATCCCGCGTCCTGATAGATTTTTCGTGCGGCGACCAGGATGCTTTGCGTCCATAGCGTCATCCGTCGATAGCCGCAGGCCTGCGCGAAAGAGACGCATTCGGCGACCAGCCGCTGGCCGAGGCCCTGGCCGCGCGCGGCGGGGTCGAGCAGCAGAAGCCGCAGCTTGGCGACGTCGTCGCTGCCCTTCACCAGAAACACCGAGCCGACCGGCCGGCCCTCGATGTCGGCGATCCAGCAGCGCTCGCGCGATGGATCATAGGAGGTCATGTATTTGGAGACGATCTCGGCCACCAGCGCCTCGAAGCCGGAGTCGAAGCCGTATTCGCTCGCATAGAGCGCGCCATGGCTCTGCACCACCCAGCCCATGTCGCCGGGGCGGGGATCGCGCAAGGTCGCGCGCGGGGCTGGCGTGCGCGGCAGTCCGAGCAGCCGTTCGATCGTCTGCATCGATCCGGTCAGCCGCCGGCGGTCGTCGTCCGGCAGCGGCCGCAGCATCGCGGCGACATCCTCCTGCGTCACGCGTTCGAGCTTGGCAAAGGCCTGCCGGCCCTTCGCGGTCAGGCTGAGCTGGTACTGGCGGCGGTCGGTCGCGAGCGGCTTGCGCGCGATCAGGCCGCTCTCGTCGAAATTCTGCACGATGCGGCTGAGGTAGCCGGGATCGAGCCCGAGCGCGATGCCGATCTCCTTGGCCGATTGCTCGCCGCCAGTTTCCTTACCACCATGGGCGAGCTCGTAGAGCACGCGCGCCTCGCTCAGCGAGAACGGGCTCTTCAGGAGCTGCTGGTCGAGCACGCCGAGCTTGCGGGTGTAGAAGCGGTTGAACGCGCGAACCGCCTGGACCTGATCGTCAGCGACCTGTTCGGTCGCAGGACTTGATGGCGCAGGACCTGATGGCGAAAGACTTGCTGACATGGGTCACCTCGATACTTGCCATTGTCAATTAATTATTTGACTTTGGCAAGTATGTGATGGCTTCAGCCGACCATGACGATCCGGCTGCGCAGCATGGTCCGCGACGAGCGGCCGAGCCGCCGGAGCAGCCGCGCCTCGGAACGGCGGGCCTGGGGCGGGTAGCCGCCGATCCGGTCGTAATGATCGCGCGCGATCAAAAGCCCCTGATCGCCGAAGGGGCCGATCAGCTTGCGCGCCACGGCCCAGAGGATGTCGCGGAAGCCGGTATCTGCGTAAGGCGAGTGCCCATAGCGGAACACCGCCGCGCGATCCCGGCCGCTGGTCGAGACGGCCTGGATGAACTGGGTGGTCTCCTCGATCCAGCCGGTTTCCAGCACGGCGCCTGCGGGGAGGAACATCAGCCAGGGCGAGCGGGCCTGGAGCGCGCCGGCGGCGAGCGCCGTGCCTTGCGAGGATCCCTCGAAACCGATGAAACGGCAACCTGCGACGTCGGCAACGCGCTCGATGACGCCGTTGCGCGTGCCATCGACCAGGAGCACTTCCCGGATGATGCCCGCAGCGGCGCCGGGTACCAGCGCGGCCAGGGTTGCGACCGCCGTCTGCTCGACGCCTTCGGTCGGAATGATGACGCTCAGCATGATTGAGGCTTCGATGTCTGCACTTCGGGAGAAGCGTAGCTTTGTTATGATGGTGTCATAAACACGCGGCCTTGCCGAGTGCAACTTTTCGGCGGTGCTTCGGTGTTCGATGGTAAACCGCCCATCGCAGCTAAATGTGTCGTGCGCGGTGGCAAAATTGCCGGATGTTGCGGCGGGATGCGTCCTCCGGCCGGATGAAACCGGGCTTGTTTGATGCGATTGTCGACCATTGGGTGATCACATTTGCGCAAACGTCCGGTGCGTCGAATGGCGGGTTCAGGCAGGAAAAATGTGCAATGATGGAGCCTCGCGGTCGCCCGAGCAGGATATTCGCGTGAACGTCGATCAACTTCCCGTTGGCACGACGCCAACATCGCCGAAGCCGGACGCCGCGCCGACCCTGCGGATCCGCGCCGTGATGCTGGGTGAACGCATCAATCCGTCCGGGCTCGAGATCGGTGCGCCCGTCTCCTCGACGCCCGCCGCCTTTCGCGTCCACGCCGGCCTCGTCGTGATCTTCCGCTACGGCGTCGTGGTGTTGATCGGCCTCCTTCCTTCGGAGGAGAAGGTTGTCCTCGACACCCTGAAGCCGCGCGTGATCGGCGAGCTCAGCCCCCATGAGGAGGAGACCGCACAGGCGCAGCTCTGCAAGGACGAAAACGCCGAGGTGATCCAGCCGGGCGGGCCGATCAACCTGGCAAAATTCTCCGACGATCGGCTGCTTCTGATCGCGGACGCGCTTGCCAAGAGCACGTCGCTGGCGCGCGACGAGCGGCGCGTCGCTGCGGTCTTCGACGTCATCGAGCCCTTTGCGCGGGAGCTCGGCGAGAAAGGCCGTACGCCGCGGCGGCGCAAGGGCATCTTGCAGCTCATCGGCAACGCGCTTCTGGTCCAGCAGCGTGTCGCCGGCCGCGTCGCGGTTGCCGAAAAGCCTGATGTGCTCTGGGAAAAGCCGCAGCTCGACCGGCTCTATTCGCGCCTCGAAGACGAATACGAGCTGAAAGAGCGTCTCGACACGCTCGAGCGCAAGCTCAAGGTCGTCGCGGAGACGGCCGATGCGCTGACCGACATCATCGACACCCAGCGCTCGCTCCGCCTCGAGATCGCGGTGGTGGTGCTGATCGTGATCGAGGTCGTGATTGGCTGCATCCAGATATTGTCGGGGACGCACTGAGCTCTTTGGCGATCGCATGTGTTCGCCTCGCGAAGCGTCCTCGGCCTAATGGTTCGAGACGCGCCGCAAGGCGGCGCTCCTCACCATGAGGGTCTAAGATTGCGCCGGGCAGCAGGACCTCATCCTGAGGAGCCCGCCAACGGCGGGCGTCTCGAAGGATGGCCACGAGGGGATTGCCCGCCACGTTCTCTCAAATGCGATGGCCTTGCCGCAGCACCGCGGCGCAATGCCGCGCGATCGCCAATTCCTCGTTGGTCGGAATGACGAAGACGTCGATGGCGCTGTGGCCGCCGTTAATGCGTTCACGGGCCTCATCATTCGCGGCGACATCGATGCGCACACCGAGCCAGGCGAGACGTGCACCGATCGCGCTGCGGATCTCCTTGGCATGCTCGCCGATGCCGCCGGTGAAGACCAGGCAGTCCATCCCTCCAAGCGTATTTGCCATCACAGCGATCTCCTGCGCGGCACGGAAGGTGAAGAGATCGACCGCCTCCCGCGCCGTAGCCTCGTTGCTCGCGAGCAGCGTGCGCATGTCGGAGGAGATGCCGGAGACGCCGAGCAGGCCTGACTCGTGATAGAGCAGGTGCTGGACATCCTCGACCGACATCTTCTCGTGCTGTTGCAAGTAGAGCAGCACGCCGGGGTCGATCGTGCCGCAGCGCGTGCCCATCACGAGGCCATCGAGCGGCGTCAGTCCCATGGTGGTGTCGATGCTGTGGCCATCGCGCAGCGCGCACAGGCTCGCGCCATTGCCGAGATGCGCGATGACGGTGCGCTTCGCTATGAGCTGTGGCGCGATCGCGGCGAGTCGCCCCGCGACATATTCGAAGGAGAGGCCGTGAAACCCGTAGCGCCGGACGCCGCGCTCTTCATACCGCCTCGGGATCGCGAAGCGGCTCGCCGGCGGCGCAAGGCCGTGATGAAAGGCGGTATCGAAACACGCGATCTGCGTCAGCGCGGGCCGGGCGGATTTGATGGTGCGGACCGGCTCAATGCAGCGCGGCTGGTGCAGCGGCGCCAGTGGCGTCAGCGCCTCCAGCTTTGCGTAGACGTTATCAGTCAGTTCGACCGGGCCTGAATAGTCCGGTCCGCCATGGACCACGCGGTGACCAACAGCGCGCAAGCGATGGTCGCCGAAGCGATCCCCGATGAAGCCGAGCACGTCGGCGAACAGATGACCGCTGTCGGCATCCGACGCCTCCCTCCGCTTCTCGAACAGGTCCTCGCCCGCGGGGTTCTTCACGACGAGCCGGGGCTTGGACTCGTGCTCGTCGAGCAGGCCCTTGCAGAGCAGGGCCGGCTCGACCGCGGCGATGTCGAACAGGCCGAACTTGATGCTCGACGATCCCGAGTTGAGGACGAGGACCGAATCTGGCGCCGGCATGACGTCAACCCGTCCTGGCCGGCCAGACCCAGTCGCGCACCGCCGGCATGTCCTCGCCGTGCTCGCGCACATAGCGCGAATGCTCGATCAGCGCGTCGCGGAATTGCTGCTTCACCCGCGCGGCCTTGGTCGCGAGCCCGGGCACGCGCTCGATCGCCTCGATGGCGAGGTGGTAACGGTCGAGCTCGTTGAGCACGACCATGTCGAACGGCGTCGTCGTGGTGCCTTCCTCGGCAAAGCCGCGCACATGCATGCCGGCATGGTTGGTGCGGCTGTAGGTCAGCCGGTGGATCAGGTAGGGATAGCCGTGATAGGCGAAGATCACCGGCATGTTGCGCGTGAACAGGCTGTCGAAGTCGCGGTCGGAGAGTCCGTGCGGATGCTGCTCCTTCGGCTGCAACGTCATCAGGTCGACGACGTTGACGACGCGGATCTTCAGCTCGGGCAGCGCCTTGCGCAGGAGATCGACGGCGGCGAGGGTCTCCAGCGTCGGCACGTCGCCGGCGCAGGCCATCACGACGTCGGGCTCGCCGTTCGCGTCTTCGTTGCCGGCCCAGGTCCAGATGCCGATGCCGGCATCGCAATGCGTGGCGGCTTCCTGCATCGACAGCCATTGCGGCGACGGCTGCTTGCCGGCAACGATGACGTTGATGCGGTTATAGGTGCGCAGGCAGTGATCGGCGATCCACAGCAGGGTGTTGGCGTCCGGCGGGAAATAGACGCGGACGATATCGGCCTTCTTGTTGGCGACGAGATCGACGAAGCCGGGATCCTGGTGGCTGAAGCCATTATGGTCCTGCCGCCAGACATGCGAGGTGAGGAGATAGTTGAGCGAGGCGATCGGGCGCCGCCATGGCAGATGCCGCGTGACCTTGAGCCATTTGGCATGCTGGTTGAACATGGAATCCACGATGTGGATGAAGGCTTCGTAGCAGGAGAAGAAGCCGTGCCGTCCTGTGAGCAGATAGCCTTCGAGCCAGCCCTGGCAGAGATGTTCGCTCAGGACTTCCATCACGCGCCCGTCCTGGGCGAGATGCACGTCATAGGGCTCAATGGGCTCCATCCAGACGCGTTCGGTCGCCTCGAACACCGCATCGAGCCGGTTTGACGCGGTCTCGTCCGGGCCCATGATGCGGAAGTTGCGCTCCTGCGCGTTGAGGCGGATCACGTCGCGCAGGAATTTGCCGAGCTCGCGCGTCGCTTCGCCCGTGACGGCGCCGGGCTGCGGCACCTCGATTGCGAAGCTGCGGAAGTCCGGCAGCTTCAATTCCTTCTTCAGGAGACCGCCATTGGCGTGTGGGTTGGCGCCCATGCGGCGATTGCCTTCGGGCGCCAGCGCCTGAAGGTCGGCAATGAGCGCGCCGCTCGCGTCGAACAGCTTTTCCGGCTCGTAGCTACGCATCCAGTCTTCGAGCACTTTCAGATGCGCGGGATTTTCGCGGCAGCTCGCAACGGGCACCTGATGCGCGCGCCAGAAACCCTCGACCTTCTTGCCGTCGACCTCCTTCGGGCCGGTCCAGCCCTTCGGGCTGCGCAGCACGATCATCGGCCAGCGCGGCCGTTCGACGCTCTTGCGCCCGTCGCGGGCGTGCTGCTGGATCGAGCGGATGCTGGCGATCGCGACGTCGAGCGCGTCCGCCATGGCCTGATGCATCAATTTGGGATCGTCGCCCTCGACGAACAGCGGCTCGTGGCCGAACCCGCGGAAGAGATCGCGGATTTCCTCGTCGCGCATCCGCCCGAGCACGGTCGGGTTGGCGATCTTGTAGCCGTTGAGATGCAGGATCGGCAGCACCGCGCCGTCGTGGGCCGGGTTCAGGAACTTGTTGGAGTGCCAGGACGCCGCAAGCGGGCCAGTCTCGGCCTCGCCGTCACCGACGACGCAGGCGACGATCAGGTCGGGATTGTCGAGCGCCGCGCCGTAGGCGTGCACCAGCGCGTAGCCGAGCTCACCGCCTTCGTGGATCGAGCCCGGTGTTTCCGGCGCTGCGTGGCTCGGGATGCCACCGGGAAAGGAGAACTGTCTGAATAGTTTTCGCAATCCGTCCGCGTCGCGCGCGATGTCCGGATAGATCTCGCTGTAGCTGCCCTCAAGATAGGTGTTGGCCACCATGCCTGGCCCGCCATGGCCGGGACCGCAGACATAGAGCACGCTGATGTCAAGCGCGCGAATGACGCGGTTGAGATGGGCGTAAATGAAGTTCAAACCGGGCGTCGTGCCCCAATGGCCGAGCAGGCGCGGCTTGATGTGCTCGGGCCGCAGGGGCTCGCGCAATAGCGGATTGTCCAGAAGATAGATTTGCCCGACGGAGAGGTAGTTCGCGGCGCGCCAGTAGCGATCGAGGAGATCGAGTTCGCTGCTCGTGGCGCCCGATTGTCGTTGATTTGTCATGTTTCTACCGACCTTCAGCCAGCGATCGCTATCAACGATGTTCCTGCGCGATCGATCCTTCGACATCATCAAACGGGATTGCGGCGGCTCTACTGTTGCGTGAGGTCAAAGCCGCGCGCCTGAAATTTGGGCGGCTACTTTGCATCGGGTTGTTTTTCAGTTTTTTATTCTTGTTCTTGATTTGTTCCTTTGCCGTGCTATCTTCGCTTCATGAGTCCAGCATCTTCACATGCTCTCAAGCACCCGCCGGTCACGGCGCCCTCCGAGCCGGCGGGTGCGCCTTCTGATTTTCCCGCCGATTTTCCTGAGCTGGGCGTCGCCATCGACCGCGCGCGCAGGCGCGGGCGGGGCGCACAGTCCAATGCCAGCGGCCGCTTTGAGGCTGAGGCGCGGGTTGCCTTCGACGATGGCTGGCAGAGCCTGGAGGAGCTGCCGCCGTTCAAGACCACGGTCGGGCTCGACACCTCGCGCAAGGTGATCACCCGCAACGACTCTCCCGACATCGGCTTCGACCGCTCGATCAATCCCTATCGTGGGTGCGAGCACGGCTGTGTCTATTGCTTCGCGCGGCCGACCCACGCCTATCTCGGCCTGTCGCCGGGGCTCGACTTCGAATCGAAGCTGTTCGCCAAGCCCGAGGCGCCGGCGCTGCTCGAGAAGGAGCTCGCCGCTCCCGGTTACGAGCCGCGGATGATCGCAATCGGTACCAACACCGATCCCTATCAGCCGATCGAGCGCGAGCGCAAAATCATGCGCGGCATTCTCGAGGTGCTTGAGCGTACCGGCCATCCCGTCGGCATCGTCACCAAATCCGCGCTGGTCGTGCGCGACATCGACATTCTCGCGCGCATGGCCAAGCGCAACCTCGCCAAGGTCGCGATCTCGGTCACCTCGCTCGATCCGAAGCTCGCGCGCACCATGGAGCCGCGGGCGTCGACGCCGCCGAAGCGGCTGGAGGCGCTGAAGCAGCTCTCGGACGCCGGCATTCCGACCACGGTGATGGTCGCGCCCGTGATCCCCGCGCTGAACGATTCCGAGATCGAGCGCATCCTGGATGCGGCGGCTCATGCCGGCGTCAAGGAAGCCTCCTACGTGCTGCTGCGGCTGCCGCTGGAGGTGCGCGATCTCTTCCGTGAATGGCTGATGGCCAATTATCCGGACCGCTATCGCCACGTGTTTACTTTGATCCGCGACATGCGCGGCGGTCGCGACTACGATTCGAAATGGGGCGAACGGATGAAGGGCACCGGCCCGATGGCCTGGACCATCGGCCGCCGCTTCGAGATCGCCTGCGACAGGCTCGGGCTGAACAAGCGGCGATCCAAGCTGACGACGGATCATTTTGCCAGGCCGAAGCGGAACGGCGACCAGCTCAGCCTGTTCTGAGCGGGGAAGTGGAAGAGACGTAGCATGAGTAAGGAACTACCGGTCCCGGTGCCGCGGCTCACCGTCATCACGCTGGGCGTGAGTGACATCCGCGCCAGTATCGCTTTCTACGACGCGCTCGGTTTCTCGCGCCGGCTGAAGGCGACCGGTGAAGCCGTCGCCTTCTTCGACACGGGCGGTCCGGTGCTCGCCTTGTATCCCTGGGATCGGCTCGCGGCCGACGCCGCGTTACCGGACAATCCGAGGCCAGCGGCCTTCCGCGGCGTCACGCTCGCCTGGAACTGCCGGACACGCGAGGAAGTCGACGCCGTGCTGGCCTTCGCGGCCAGCAAGGGAGCCGCGCTGCTGAAAGCGGCGCATGAGACCGACTACGGCGGCTATTCCGGTTATTTTACCGACCCCGACGGCCATCCTTGGGAGGTCGTGGTCGCGCCCGGCATCGAGGTCGGCGAGGACCGGCGGGTGCATCTGGCGGAGTAGGCCACTGGCCTGAATATCGGGAATTGTCCGGGGTTCCCGGTTGCGCTGGCCAGCCCGCTTGCGCACGATCCCGGCCATGATTCGAGATAAATCCGCCAAGAAGCCAGCCAACGGCGCGCCAAAGAAGGACGCTGCCAGGAAGGCTACGCCCGCGAAGGCGACCAAGGCTTCTGCGACAAAGGCTTCGACCGGCAAGGGCGCGGGCAGGAAGGGCGTGATCGCCGTCGCTTCGCCGAGCTTCCGCCGTGAGCGGGCGCTGATCAAGCGCGGCGTCTGGCCGGTCGCAGGCTGCGACGAGGCCGGTCGCGGGCCGCTGGCCGGCCCCGTGGTCGCGGCCGCGGTGATTCTCGACCCCAACCGCATTCCGCGCGGCATCGACGATTCCAAGCGCCTGACGGCGGAGGAGCGCGAAAAGCTGTTCGACAAGATCTGCGCCACCGCGCAGGTCTCGGTTGCCGTCGCCTCGCCCTCGCGAATCGACCGCGACAACATCCTGCGCGCCTCGCTATGGGCGCTGAAGCGCGCCGTGGTGGCGCTGCCCGAGGCGCCCCGCCACGTCTTCGTCGACGGCCGCGACCGGCTCGACACGGCCTGCGACTGCGAGGCCGTGATCGGCGGCGACGGGATCGTCCTGTCGATTGCGGCGGCTTCCATCGTCGCCAAGGTGACGCGCGACCGTCTGATGTGCGCGCTGGCGCAGGACTGCCCCGGCTACGGCTTCGAGCAACACAAGGGCTACGGCGTTCCCGAGCATCTCGACGCCCTCGACCGCCTCGGCCCCTCCATCCACCACCGCAGCTTTTTCGCGCCGGTCGCCGCCGCCCGCGCCAAGCACATGCCCTGGACCGTCGAGCCGGTGCGGGACTTGTTCTCCGTCACCGAGGTTGAGGTGCAGGTCGAAGCGAGCGTGGAAGTCGATGCGTCGGCGGAGCTCTAAGACTCATCGCTAGCGGTGGGCTCTTCGCCTCCCCCCGCTTGCGGGGAGAGGCCGGATCGCATCGCCAGATGCGATCCGGGTGAGGGGGATTCTCCGCGAGTCCGTCTCTCACCGTGATCGCGGAAGCAGGCCCCTCACCCCAACCCTCTCCCCGTAAGAACGGGGAGAGGGAGCAGACCGAAGTTGCCACGACGCGCGCTGCGCTTTATCAAAATACGGGTGAGCGAATAGGGCCGGCTGGACGGGTTGGCTGCATCTTTCGGACGTTGCATGCGGTTTACCTCCCTGGTCATCGAGCTCATTCGCGCCCGGCCGCGGCTGATCGTGTGGATCGCCGTGCTGCTCCAGGCCGCGATGTGGCTGTTCGTGGCGCTGGTGTTCTACCGCAGCCCGCCCGGCACCCTCGCGACGTTGCTGGCCTTTGGCCGCGAATACCGGGTCGGCACCGATCTTGGTCCGCACTTGCCGGTCTGGCTTGCCGACATCGCCTATCGCGCCGCCGGTGGTCACATGTTCGGCGTCTATGTGCTGGCCCAGCTCTGCGAGATCGCGACCTTCATCGCGCTCTATCATCTCTCCCGCGCCGTGGTCGGCTCGCAGCAGGCGGTGCTCGCCGTGCTGCTCACCATGCCGGTGCTGGCGTTCTCCTCGCCCGCGCTCGACTTCGGGCCGCTGGTGCTGGCGCGCCCGCTCTGGGCGCTGCTGCTGTTGCATTCCTGGCAGATCATCGGCCAGCGCCGCGGCAATGCCTGGTTCGCCTGGTCGATCGAGGCGGGCCTGCTGCTGCTCACCACGCCCGCGGCGATCTTCCTTCTTCTGCTCCTCGCCGTCTTTGCGATCTCGACCGCCGTCGGCCGGCGGACGCTGCGTGCAGTCGATCCACTGTTCGCGCTGATCGTCGTCGCCGTGCTCGCGCTGCCCTACGCGGTCTGGCTGATGCGCGCCGAGACGCTGGTCCTGCCAGCGTTGCCGCAAATCGCCGAGCTGAACGCCCGCGCGATCCACGCGGCCTGGCTGCTCGGCGGGCTCGTGCTCGGCGCGGCGGCAATCCCGGCGCTGACCTTCCTCAACACCCGCCTGTTCGTCGCCAAGGGCGAGGAGGCGCCGATCATCTTCCGGCCGCCGGTCGAGCCGCTCGCGCGCAACTTCGTCTATTTCTTCGCGCTGGCCCCGGCGCTGGGCGCGGTGCTGATCTCGGGCCTGCTCGGGCTGGATTCCGTCGTTGGCGGCGCTGGTGTCGTGCTGGTCATGTCCGGGCTTGCCGTGGTCGTCGCGGCCGGTGACCTCATCGCGATGCGCCGCGCGCGGATGCTGCGGATGGTGTGGGCCGCTGCCGTCGTGGCGCCCGCAATCGGCGTCGTGCTCGCCGTGTTGTTCCTGCCCTGGACCGGCGCCCATGAGATCGCGACCTCGATGCCGGCGCGCGCGATCTCGGATTTCTTCGACGAGAGCTTTGCCCGCCGCACCAATCATCGCCTGCGCGCGGTCGCCGGCGAGACCCAGCTTGCGAGCCTGATCGCGCTGCATTCGGGCCGGCCGCATCTGTTCATCGACGCCCAACCTGCGCGCACGCCGTGGATGACGCCGGCGCGATTCAGCGAGACCGGTGGCGTCGTCGTCTGGCGCGCCTCCGACACCGCCGGCACCCCGCCGCCGGAAATCCTCGCGCGCTTCCCTGGCATCGTGCCGGAAGTGCCGCGCGCCTTCGAATGGCTGGTGACCGGACGCCAGCAGCTGCTGCGCGTCGGCTGGGCCATCGTGCGGCCGAAGGGGACGTAGCTGCTCTCGTGCCCCCGGACGCTGCGCGGCATGTAATGCTGCGCTGCTGAGCCGGGGCCCATCTCTCCGTAGGCACTTGGGTCCCGGCTCTGCGAGGCAGCGCTATAGCGCGTCAAAGACGCGCGTGAACGCGCTGGTGGCGCTGCATCGCGTCCGGGACACGAGAGCATTATCCCGCCAGCACCTTCGCGATCGTCCGCAGGTCCTGCCAGGCCAGCCGCTTGTACGAGGGCGAGCGCAACAGATAAGCCGGGTGGAAGGTTGGCAGCGCGCGGATGGTGCGCGCGCCCGTGTCGTAGTCGAACCAGCGGCCGCGGGTACGCATGATGCCTTCGCGGGTCGAGAGCAGCGTCTGCGTCGAGGGATTGCCGAGCGTCACCAGCAGATCCGGGTTCACGAGCTCGATATGGCGCCGGATGAAGGGCAGGCAGATCTGCGTCTCCTGCGGCGTCGGCGTGCGGTTGCCGGGCGGCCGCCAAGGAATGACGTTGGTGATGTAGGCCGTGGTGCGGTTGAGCCCGATCGCGCCGATCATAAGGTCGAGCAGCTTGCCGCTGCGCCCGACGAAGGGCAGCCCCTCGATGTCCTCGTCGCGGCCCGGTGCCTCGCCGACGAACATGATGCGCGCCTGCGGATTGCCGTCGGCGAACACCAGCCGCGTCGCGGTGTGCTTCAGCGCACAGCCCTCGAAGCTCTGCATCAGCTCGCGCAGCGCCTCCAGCGTCGGCGCCGTGCGCGCGGCTTCCCGCGCCGAGGCGATGGCGATGTCGGGCGCGGGTGCGACCTCGCCGCGCATGATCGCGG
>NZ_LGHM01000026.1 GCF_001908185.1 Bradyrhizobium sp. AS23.2 | reverse complement strand
CGGCTCAGGCCGCGGGCGAGGCGGCGCAGGCAGCATCATTGTCGCCCGAACCGGACATCGCCCAAACGCCGCAAATGCCGCGCAGCGCCGCCTTCGCGGTCGCCGTGCTTGCTGATATCGCCGCCGACGTCTCGCAGGCCGCAGTGCCGCGAACGATGTCCGCCGGCCTTGCCGCGAGCCTCTTGCAGGAGGTCACGCAGAACCTGCCGCGCATGACCGGCAACGTCCCCGGTTCGAACAAGGCGGTGCCTGATGGCCACGTCTTCGAGGCGGCCGCGCGCGCGACGCCGCCGCCGATCCGCGGTGCGCTGCCGTCGCCGCAATCGATCGCTTCGGCGACGCTCGCGCCTGATACCCCGCTGGCCGCGACCGTGCACCGCCTGCTCGACGACACCGATGCCGCGATCGCACGGCAGACCTTGCTCCAGGTCGCCTCGCTCCCCGACCGCACCGATGCCTCGGGCCATCGCATCGATCCCGCCGTGCCGCAGTGGAATTTCGAGATTCCCTTTGCAACCCCGCACGGCACCGCGATGGCGCAGTTCGAGATCTCGCGCGACGGCGGCAGCGAGTCCGCCGATCCCGCCAAGCGCGCCTGGCGCGCGCGCTTCTCGCTCAATGTCGAGCCGGCCGGCCCCGTGCATGCGCTGATCACGCTTAACGGCGACAAGACCTTCGTGCGGATGTGGGCGGAGCGGCCGGCGACCGCGCAGCAGCTCCGGGCCGGCCTCAGCGAGCTCAATCAGGCGCTGACAAGGGCCGAGCTCAAGCCCGGCGACATCGTGGTCCGCGACGGCACCCCGCCGCAGCCTGCGCCGACCCGTACGGGGCATTTCCTGGATCGCGCCACATGAGCGATGAGTCCAAGCTCGCGATCGCGCTGCATTACGAGAAGGGCAGTGGCGCGCCTGTCGTCGTCGCCAAGGGCAAGGGCACGATCGGCGCAAAGATCGTCGAGATCGCCAGGGCGAACGACATCCCGATCGAGGAGAACGAGATTTTGGCCGGCGCGCTCTCTAAGGTCGAGCTCGGCGAGGAGATCCCGCCCGACCTCTACAAGGCCGTCGCCGAAGTGCTGGTGTTCGTGCTGCGGCTGTCGGGCCGGGCGCGGTAGCCCGTCATCGTTTCACCACGATAGAGGCTGCATGGTCGCGCGGTATTTCCAAATTCAACGGACACTGCTCTTGCTGACCCGCCGCTCTACCCTCGGCCTTCTTGCCGCAGCCGCCACCATGCCGCAGCGCGCGCTCGCTCATGTCGCGCCGCCGCGCAACGAGATCCGCGAGAGCCTGGCAAAACGCTTCACCGACCTCGGCACGGCGGGCACCTTCGTCGCCTACAAGGTCGACGACTATCTGATCGTCGCCAGCGACAACGAGCGTTCGGGCGAGGGCAAGCTGCCGGCCTCGACCTTCAAGATTCCAAACTCGCTGATTGCGCTCGAGACCGGCGTTGTCGCCGATCCCGACAAGGACGTGTTTCCCTGGGACGGTGTGAAGCGTCCGATCGAAGCCTGGAACAAGGATCACACGCTGCGCAGCGCGATTCTCGTGAGTGCGGTGCCGGTCTATCAGGAGATCGCGCGTCGCATCGGCCAGGAGCGAATGCAGAAATATGTCGATCTGTTCGACTACGGCAATCGCGATATCGGCGGCGGCATCGACCAGTTCTGGCTCACCGGAGCCTTGCGCATCGATCCGGTCGAGCAGATCGATTTCGTCGACCGGCTGCGCCGCCGCGCGCTGCCGATTTCAAAGCGCAGCCAGGATCTCGTCTGTGACATCCTGCCGGTCACCAAGGCCGGCGAGAGCGTCATCCGCGCCAAGTCCGGGCTGTTAGGGGCAGAGCGCGGCGAGCCGTCGCTCGGCTGGATGGTCGGCTGGGCTGAGAAGGGCAGCGCGCACACCGTGTTCGCGCTCAACATGGATTGCCGCGAGCAGCGCCACATCGAGGCCCGCATGCCGCTGACGCAAGCCTGCCTTGCCGAGATCGGCGCGATCTAGCTTCACCGCGCTGGCGCATACCAAGTCGCTCGAATAGCATCGTCCCGACCAAGCAAGAAAAATGGTCGGGAGGAAAACAATGAACTCAAAGCCGCTCTGGCTGTCGTCGCTCGCGCTTGCCGCTGCGGGCGGCTGGCTCGCCGCCACGATGTTGGCAGCACCCGCCACCAGCAAGGAGCCGCGCTTCCCGCAGCTCACCATGGACCAGCTCGACGCCAGGCAGAAGCCGCTCGGCGAGCAGATCATGAAGGTGTCGAGCGTCGGCATCGGCGGTCCCTACAATCCGATGATCCGCAGCCCCGTGCTCGGCCAGCGCCTGTTCGACCTGTTCTACTATCTGCGCTGGGAGACGTCGGTCCCGACCAAGCTCAACGAATTTGCGATCATCATCATCGGGCGGCAGTGGCGCTCGCAGGTGGAATGGTTCGCCCACGCGCCGCTGGCGGCGAAGGCGGGCCTGTCGCCCGACATCATCGCGGAGCTCAAGGCCAACAAGCGCCCGTCGAAGATGGCCGAGGATGAGGCTGTCGTCTACGACTTCGTCACCGAGCTCACCACCACCAAGAAGGTCACCGACGAGACCTATGCGCGGGCGAAGAAGGTTTTCAACGACCAGCAGATCGTCGACCTCACGGCGGTCGCCGGCAACTACGTAATGGTCGCGATGCTGCTGGCGATGGCGGAGGAGACTGTGCCGCCGGACAAGCAGGAGCCGTTCAAGGCGGGCGAGCCGTAGGAGACTCGTCATTGCGAGGAGCTCGCGACAAAATTGCGAAGCAATTTTGCGCTGATGCGACGAAGCAATCCAGAATCTTTCCGCGGAGGAACCCTGGATTGCTTCGCTGCGCTCGCAATGACGGAGTATATAGCGCCGACGCCGGCTCCCATGTGCATCTCATGGTGAGGAGCCCGCGAGAGCGGGCGTCTCGAACCATGCAGGCCGAGCAGTCGCTCAGCGACACACCGGCTCGCCGGCCGCCGAATCGCCGCGCTGTCAATTCGCCAGCCGTGGCCAGCTCAGGCGGTATCGGTCTTCTTCGCCGTCAGCACCTGGTCGATCGCAAAGCCGCCGATCTCGCTCATCGCCTGTGAGATCAGGTCGCCCTTGCGGGCAAAGCCGTCGCAGAGGAAATCGAACTGTGTCCGTGCCAGGCGCAGCACCTCGATCGGCACGGAGACCGCGGTCTCGTTGAAACTGTCGACGGAGGCGCGCAGCGTCTCGAGCTCGATGGTGAGCTTGCCGATGTGGCTTTCGGCATCCTGCATCAGGCCGAGCAGCTTGCCGCGCTCGGCATCGAACGCTGCGCGCTCAGTGGCGGCAGCCGAGGTCACGTCGGCAAGCTGCTTCCGCAGGGTCTCGATCTGAGCGACCACGAGCTCGGTGGCTTCACGCAGCTTGACGAGGCGCTTGTTCTCTTCCTGCTGCTCGTGAAAGAGCCGTTCGGCCGACATCGCCCGCTGCGTGAGCGATTCGATCAGGGTTGCGGCGCGCAGCAGCATCTCGCCGTTCCGCCCCGACACCATGCTGGCCATCCGGCGCAGGAAGTCGGTGGTTTCGGACGAACTCTTCGGCGGCAGGGGGACGACCGTCGCGGACATTGGGTGATGCTTGCAGCCAGACGTGGTGACCGCCGCCGTACCGACTGAGCTCACGCAACATTCGGCGCCTGATCGTGAGTTCCGAGCAAGCCTGAATCGGCAGGCCTGGTCAACCGGCGAGGGCCGACAAAATGGCCGCACTCCCGCCGCCAGAGCGTTCGGGGTCAGGCGTCCTTCTGCCGGCCGATCCGGCCGAGATGGGTGAAGCCGAACCCGGCCGAATATTTCAGGCCATAGCCGAGCGCCCGGTCGATGCCGATATGGGCGAGCCAGATCAAGGCGATCGACAGGGTGAGGGGCGAGGCGAAGCCGAAGCCCAGCGTCATCAGCGTCACCGGCAGCATGTAGCTGTGGGCCGCGTTGTAGACGAGGGCGCCGAATTTGGCGTCCGACAGGTATGCCAGGAAGCTCAGATCGGGAACGAAGAAGAGCAGGGCGAACACCAGCCAGGAGCCGCCCCAGGCCGCGTAGAGCATCACCATGCCCGCAAACAGGGTCAGGCCCTCCAGGCGGAGCAGGATGTTGACGCCGCCCGTCGCCGCGCCGGTCTCGGCAGCTTGCTCGTCCATGGTCGTCTCCCAGGCAAAACTTTGTAATTCCTTGCGCTTTCACGCTGCGGCAGGGCAGCCCTGCGACGCCGAAAGCCGCTTCCCGGCTCGCAAAATGCCGTGTTAGAACCCCCGGCAATCGCATTTAGGCTAAGAACTGGCGGGAGCAAATGAAACATATCCTGGACGCCCTTGAAGAACGTCGTGCCGGCGCAAAGCTCGGCGGCGGGCAGAAGCGCATCGACGCGCAGCACGCCCGCGGCAAGCTGACCGCGCGCGAACGCATCGAGCTCCTGCTCGACAAGGGATCGTTCGAGGAATTCGACATGTTCGTCGAGCACCGCTCGACCGAGTTCGGCATGGAGAAGACCAAGATCCCCAGCGACGGGGTCGTCACCGGCTGGGGCACCGTCAACGGCCGCAAGACGTTTGTGTTCGCCAAGGACTTCACCGTGTTCGGCGGCTCGCTGTCCGAGACCCACGCGCTGAAGATCACCAAGCTGCAGGACATGGCGATGAAGGCGCGGGCGCCCATCATCGGCCTCTACGACGCGGGCGGCGCCCGCATCCAGGAGGGCGTCGCGGCGCTCGCCGGCTATTCCTACGTGTTCCGGCGCAACGTGCTCGCCTCGGGCGTGATCCCGCAGATCTCCGTCATCATGGGCCCCTGCGCCGGCGGCGACGTCTATTCGCCGGCGATGACCGACTTCATCTTCATGGTGAAGAACACCAGCTACATGTTCGTCACCGGTCCCGACGTGGTGAAGACGGTGACCAACGAGGTCGTCACCGCCGAAGAGCTCGGCGGTGCCTCGGTCCACGCCACGCGCTCCTCGATCGCCGACGGTGCCTTCGAGAACGACGTCGAGACGCTTCTGCAGATGCGGCGCCTGATCGACTTCCTGCCGTCCAACAACACCGACGGCGTGCCGGAATGGCCGAGCTTCGACGACATCGGACGCGTCGACATGTCCCTGGACACGCTGATCCCCGACAATCCGAACAAGCCCTACGACATGAAGGAATTGATCCTGAAGGTCGTGGACGAGGGCGACTTCTTCGAGATCGCGGAATCCTTCGCCAAGAACATCGTCACGGGCTTTGGTCGCATCGCGGGCCGCACCGTCGGCTTCGTCGCCAACCAGCCGATGGTGCTCGCCGGCGTGCTCGACAGCGACGCGTCCCGCAAGGCCGCGCGCTTCGTCCGCTTTTGTGATGCCTTCAACATCCCGATCGTCACCTTCGTCGACGTGCCGGGCTTCCTGCCGGGCACCGCTCAGGAATATGGCGGCCTGATCAAGCACGGCGCGAAACTGCTGTTCGCCTACTCGCAGTGCACCGTGCCGCTGGTGACCATCATCACCCGCAAGGCCTATGGCGGCGCCTTCGACGTCATGGCTTCGAAGGAAATCGGCGCCGACATGAACTACGCCTGGCCGACCGCCCAGATCGCGGTGATGGGCGCCAAGGGCGCGGTCGAGATCATCTTCCGCTCTGACATCGGCGACCCCGACAAGATCGCGGCGCGAACGAAGGAATACGAGGACCGCTTCCTGTCGCCGTTCATCGCCGCCGAGCGTGGCTACATCGACGACGTCATCATGCCGCACTCGACTCGCCGCCGAATTGCGCGTGCGCTGGCGATGCTGAAGGACAAGAAGACGGAAATGCCGGCGAAGAAGCACGACAATTTGCCGTTGTGAGAAAGGACGTAGCCCGGATGGGCGTAGCGACATCCGGGTCTCTACTCAGATCCCGCGTGTCGCTTCGCTCATGCGGGCTACTGATTTCTTCTGATTTGGCATCCTCGATCCAATGACCGAAGACGATCTGACTGACGAGATTTCGGACATCGAAGATCGGATCGCGGCGCTCGCTGAGATCGCCGAGCGATGCCGGAAGTTCATTCTGGCGTCGAAGATCGCCATCGGCGGTGGCGCCGCGCTGTTGTTGATCACGATCCTCGGCTTGTTGGGGACAGGCCTGACCGCTGCGCTCGGATCGATCGCCCTGGTGCTGGGCGGGATCGTGTCGCTCGGTTCGAACATCAGCACGTTGCAGCAAACCGAGAGCGCCATTGGTGCTGCGGAGGCGCGTCGCTCGGCATTGATCGGCAGGATCGACCTTCGCGTCGTCGCTGATACGCCGATGAAGCTGGTCTGATGGCGGCGCTTCGATCGCCGAACGGCACGCTCGCGACGCGATAGAGCAAGGAGGCTTCTTCCAGCGCCCGACGTACACGAGGGTCGCGCACGAAACCCCGCGGTCGCTCGGGAACCCAATCGAAAGTGGTCAGCGTGAGGTCGGCCATTGGCGCGAACCGGAACGCATGGCTGAGCCGTGGGGCGCGCGAACAAAAAAAGCCCCCGAGAGGAAACCTATAATGGGAATCTTTGGGGGGGTATTTTTTTGGCGAAGCTCGTATTGAACAAGTGCGAGGTTTCTATTTGCTCACCCGCCCCGGTTCTCCTTCACTGGCTGCTCGATCTGCGGTTATCCCGCTCTCGGTCGTCAGAGGACCAGCGTGGTCAATTGCCGTGATAATCACAGGACACGCACATATGACCATCTTGATCCATGTTCTGCTTAGGATTGTAGCCTGAATCGTGCAGATTCTGCCTGTAGAGTGCCCAAGCAGGTCGTTCGTCAATACTAGCACCTGTTGGAGGAGCGCCAGCAGTCATCACAGTTGATCGGTATTTCTGATGGAGTGATGAAACATGATGCTGATTACTACCAGCATTAGCTGACACAACACCGAAAGCTAATGTGGCTGCAATAAGAAGTGCGGTCTTCATGATACACCTCCTATAAGGCAACGGAGTTGCTGCCAAAGCAAGGTTACTGCTTCTGTCAACCGGTTCATTGTGAACTAGCTCACATCGTCGCACGTCGAAGCGACTTCCTTCATGACCTCGAACATGTCCACTTTCTTCCATCACCTGTGCGTGTTCACGCTGGTCACAGCGGTCGCGGTCGAGTTCACGCTGATCCGGCAGGAACTAACGGTGTCGATCGCACGACGGCTTCAGGTCACCGATGTTGTGCTGGGCGCTGCCGCCGCGGCGCTGCTCATCGTCGGGCTGCTGCGGGTGTTATTCTTCGAGAAAGGCTACGACTACTACCTGCATAGCTACGCGTTCCTGACGAAAATCGCGCTCTTCGTCATCCTCGGGGCGTTGTCGGTCATTCCGACGCAGGAGTTCTTGTCGTGGAGTTCGTCGATCAAAGCGGGGCAGGCGCCTGTGCTCGACGCCAGGCAGAAGCGGCTGGTGTCGTCGATCATCCACGGCGAACTCGCAGCCATCGTGGTCATCCTGCTCTGTGCGGCTGTGATGGCGCGGGGAGGGTGGGTTTAGCCGGTCAGCGCGCCGCATCCGCCGCGGCGAAATAGGCCATCTGGTCCGCGCGGGCTTTGACGAAGGCCGGGCGGGCCGTGGCGCGGGTGACATAGCCGCGGCAGGCCGGATGTTCCGTGAGCCCGTCGAAGCGATCGATGAGGCGCAGCACGTCCGACATCAGGATGTCGGCGACGGAGAAGGAGCCCGCCAGCCATTCGCGGTCGGCCAGCACCGGCTCCATGTGCTTGAGGCGGAGCTTGAGGAAGTCGTCCAGAAATTTCCACGCCGGTGTATCGCTCGCATTCCCGGTGAATTTGAGGATCGACCAGGGCAAGCTCGCCATCTCCACCGAATTGAGCGCGGCGAACACCCATTTCGTCGCCTCACTGCGGCCGCGCGGATCGGTCGGCATCAGCTCTGCATTGCGCTCGCCGAGATGGAGCAGGATGGCGCCGCTCTCGAAGATCGAGATGTCGCCATCGGTCAGCCACGGTACCTGACCGAAGGGCTGGTGCGCCAAATGCGCGGCGCTGCGATCGCCGAACGGCACGCTCGCGACGCGATAAGGCAAAGCGGCCTCTTCGAGGGCCCAGCGCACACGCAGATCGCGCACGAAACCCCGCGGTAGCTCGGGAACCCAATCGAAGGTGGTGAGGGTGAGGTTGGCCATTCGGTGTCTCCGTGTCCCGGTTCAACGCAAAGGACGAGCGAACGGCGCGCGTTCCGACAGCGGAGTCGAAATTTCTCACAAAGCGCACATGGCTCGTCATGGCCGGGCTTGTCCGGCCATCCACGTCCAGGCCGGCCGGAAACAACGACGTGGATGCCCGGCACAAGGCCGGGCATGATCCGTCGTGTGGACTTTTTGTTACCGCCACTTTGACGGTCTATGCTGACGCCAAACAACAGGAGGAACCCCGATGCCCGCCGCCTTCTTCGTCGTCCGTGCGATCGTGACAGATCCCAGCAAGCGCGCCGCTTTCGACAAATGGTACGAGAGCGAGCATGTGCCCGACGCGGTGAAGGCGTTCGGCGTGAGCAAAGCCTGGCGGTTCTGGAGCTTAGATGATCCCTCGCTGCATCAGGCGATGTATCAGTTCGATGACGAGGCCAAGCTCGCGGCGACGCTGAAGGGCGATGCGTTGAAGCAGCTCGTCGCCGATTTCGACCGCGACTGGCCCGATGTGAAGCGATCGCGCGAGACGCTGGTGCTGGCGCAGGAGTTTGCGAAGTAGGCAGATCGTCGCCCGGATGGAGTGAAGCGTAATTTGCGGACCTCGCCTGATGCACGAATCCCGGATTGCGCTTCGCTCCATCCAGGCTACGGCTCCCCTTGTCACCTCTTCCATGAACCTGAACGCGCGATTCAGCGGCAGTTCATGTCCCGGCCGCGACACTTCCTCGGCATCACTTGCTCGATCGCCGGAGGATATGTCATGGAGCGCAGGAACTTTTTGAAACTTGCAATCGGTGTCGCAGCGGGAGCGGCCGCGTTCACCGCCGCCGCAGAAGCCGCGCCGTTGTCGCCGCAGCCGCTCGGTGATGCCCGCATGCCGCAAGGCAATCCGGACGCTCATCCCGCCGTCACCACCAGCGAGGAATCCGCCCAGCTGAAGCCGGAGCAGGTGCACTGGCATGGCCACGGCCACTGGCATCACCGTCATTGGGGCTGGCGCCATCGTTGGCATCGCCGCCGCCATTGGCGGCACTGGTAACGCCGCGCCGCCAGGAAGGCCTGCAAACGCCAAACGGGGACCGCGCTTTGCTGTCCCCGTTTTTGTTCGTCCTGATGACCGACAAGAGAATGGCCGCGCAGGCTTTCGCCGCGCGGCCATCTCGTCGTGTGAAAAGGTCAGATCAGATCGGGCGGCAGCGGCCAGCGTACCAGCGGAAGCCATAGGGGCACACGCGCGGACGCGGCGCTACGACGACCGGCGGGGCGACCACGACCGGCGGGCGAGCCACGACGACAGGACCGCGCATCGGACGGCAGTGACCATAGGCGCCACGGTACCAGCCGGGGCCGCAGCCGCCGGCGGCGCTGGCCGCCTCGCTGAAACCGACGACCGCGCTCGCGAGCATGACGGCGGCAAACAGATATTTCATTTGATCTTCCTTCTCGTCTTTTGGGGGCAGGGCGCTTGCGGCGCACAATGAATCAAAAGACACGATTCGATAGGTTAAATTGTGCGACATGTCGGCACGGCGCGATCCAAACCTGCCAATCATGACCTGAATGCGGCATGAACGTTCCCCGCATGCGGCTTCGTGCGACAGAATGGCGCTAGCGGTCGAGAAAACCGAGCACCAGCTCTTTGTACTTCTCCGGCGCTTCGAGGAAGACGAGGTGGCCGGTGTCCGGAATCACTTCGGCCCGCGCGTTCGGCATCTTCGCGGCGAGCGCCTTCGCGAGCTCGGCGTTCTGCCCCATCTTGGCGCGCAGCGCCTCCGGCGCGTTCGGCCGGCCCGGCGCGTTGTGGTCGTCGGCGCCCATGATGAACAATGTCGGTTCGGTGATGAGCGGGATCTCGTGCGCGACCGGCTCGCGATAGATCATCTGGGCGGAGCTGACGAAGGCGCGCAGCCAGCGCGGATAGTCCGGGCTGCCCTTGATGTTGAAGCGGGCATCGATGAACGGAGTGATCGCATCCGGCGGCAGCTTGATCGCGTAATTGGTCTGGAGCTGCTTGCGGTAGCCATCGGCGGTGAGCTTGTCCTCGGTCTCGATGATCTTCTCGGTCGGCGTCGGCGGTACGTAGAGGCGGTAGTCTTCCAGCCCGATCGGCGCGGTCAGCACGAGATGGGCAACACGGTCGGGATAGGCGCGGGCGATGCGCACACCCAGCATGCCGCCGAGCGAATGGGCGACGATGTCGGCGTTGCCGATCCCGAGATGATCGAGCAGCGCGATGGTGTTGCGCGCCAGCGTGTCGAAATGCAGCTCGCCCGTGGGCTTGGAGGATTTGCCGAAGCCGATCTGGTCCGGCACCACGACGCGATAGCCGGCTTCGCTCAGCATCTTGATCACGGGCGCCCAGTAGCTCGACGGGAAATTGCGTCCGTGCAGCAGCACCACGGTGCGGCCGTTCGGCTGCACTGGTGCGACGTCCATATAGGCCATGCTGAGCTGCTCGCCGTCATTGACGACCGGCAGCAGATGCACCGCATAGGGATAGGCAAAGCCTTCGAGCGCGATGCCGTAGGGCTCGCGTGGGGTCGTGTCCGCGGCTTGAGCGGAGGTGAGCGAAGAGGCGATGAGGGCGGCGCAGAGGGCGGCCGGGAGGGTGCGGTTCATTGGGGTCTCGTATCTGGTGCCGTCATTCCGGGGCGCGCGCAGCGCGAACCCGGAATCGCGAGGTTCCGGGTTCGATGCTTCGCATCGCCCCGGAACGACGGTGGCCATAAACGGGTGGATGGCCGGGTCAAGTCCGGCCGCTGCGCACTGCCA
The DNA here is from genome assembly GCF_001908185.1 of Bradyrhizobium sp. AS23.2. Classification (GTDB taxonomy): domain Bacteria; phylum Pseudomonadota; class Alphaproteobacteria; order Rhizobiales; family Xanthobacteraceae; genus Bradyrhizobium. The sequence goes on along the minus strand of NZ_LGHM01000026.1, from coordinate 75,713 downwards.
CGTTCACACGCAGTTGTGTTTAGTCCTTGGCGTTCCCGAACAATGCCGCAAACTGCTTCTCGCCGGTGCGCGTAAAGTTCACGACGCGACTGCCGGGCATGGGATCGCGCGCAGCCCATTTCAATTCGGCGAAGCGTCGCATCATGGCGGCCCCGAGCGTGCCGGCGAGATGGTGGCGCCGCTCGCTCCAATCGAGGCAGGCCTTGCATACCGGGCGGCGCGGATGGGCGAGCGTCTCGGGCGAGATCTGCAGATGCTTTGCGAGGAAGCGCTCGCCCTCAGCCGTCAGCTCGATCTCCTGTTTCTTCTGCCTGACCAGTTGCCGCTCGCGCATGGTGTCGAGCATCTGCACGCCGAGGTCGCCGGCAAGATGATCGTAGCAGATGCGCGCGCGCCGCAGCGCCGGATCCTTCGGCCCGGTGCGCACGCGCATGTGGCCGGTCCGTGCGGCGAGGCCCGCAAGGCCCTCGAGCACGCCGGCGACGTCGTCGTCTGTGAGGCGATAGTAGCGGTGGCGGCCTTGCTTCTCCGGCTCGACCAGCCCGCCGGCTTCCAGCTTTGCGAGATGCGAGCTCGCGGTCTGCGGCGTTATGCCGGCCTCCTGCGCGAGCTCGCTCGCGGTCAGCGCGCGGCCGTTCATCAGCGCGGTGAGCATGTTCGCGCGGGCGGGGTCGCCGACGAGCGAAGCGACCATGGCGATGTCGGGACCTGATTTCATGCTTCGATGGTAGCCGAAGCATTGCGGTCGGGCAAGGACGTAGCGTGTTGCCACATCGTCGTTGCCAACGAACGGCGAAGCAAGATCGGAAAGTCGATCCTCACCCTGAGGAGCGCGCTCTTGCGCGCGTCTCGAAGGGCGAGGCCACCAGCGGGGCCTTCATCCTTCGAGACGCGCGTTCCGCGCTCCTCAGGATGAGGGACAGACAGCCTGGATTGCTTCGCTGCGCTCGCAATGACGATGTGGAAACAGAGGAGCCCATCATGTCAGTCACCGTCTTCATCCGCTACCAGCTCGATCCCTTCAAGCGCGCGCAGTTCGAGGAGTATTCGAAGCGCTGGCTCACCATCATCCCGAAATGCGGCGGCGATCTCATCGGTTATTTCATGCCGCACGAGGGCACCAACAACATCGCGTCTGCGCTGATCACTTTCGAGAGTCTCGCGGCCTATGAAGCCTATCGCGCCCGGCTGCGGCAGGATGCGGAGGGCATGGCCAATTTCCATTTTGCCGAGGACAACAAGTTCATCCTCGCGGAAGAGCGCACATTCCTGCGCAAGGTGGTAGTGTAGGCCAGAACACCTAGGCCAGAGCACCGCTAGCAGGAGATGCCCATGATCGCCGTGATTTTCGAAGTCTGGCCCAAGCCGGAACACCGCCAGGCCTATTTCGACCTTGCGGCCGATCTGAAGCCGATCCTGCAAACCATCGACGGCTTCATCTCGGTGGAGCGCTTCGAAAGCCTGACCGAGAAGGGCAAGATCTTGTCGGTGTCATTCTGGCGGGATGAGGCGGCAGTGCAGGCCTGGCGCAACACGATGGAGCATCGCCGCACCCAGGCCAAGGGCAGGGCCCAGATATTTGCCGATTACCACTTGCGCATCGCCGGCGTCGTCAGAGACTACAGCATGACCGATCGCGAGCAGGCCCCGAAGGACAGCCGCGCGGTGCACGACGCGCTCTAGCGTGTTCGGGTGTGCAGTGGCGCTGCCGGGCGCGCACTGGCGCTGCCGGGCGCACACTGGCGCTGCCCCGAATGCGTGCCTATGTCTGCGCGGCCAACAAGGGAGAGAAACATGCACGTGACAACCGCTGACAAGCGCGCGACATTCAGGAAGATGCATGAGAGCGGCTGCTTCATCCTGCCCAATCCGGTCGACGTCGGCAGCGCCAAGGCGTTGCAGCATCTCGGTTTCAAGGCGATCGCGTCATCGAGCGCGGGCTTTGCCTGGACCATCGGCAAGGCCGACAACCATGTCACCGTGGAAGACGTCTGTCAGCACCTGGCAGCATTGAGCTCGGCGGTCGACATCCCCGTCAACGCGGATTTCGAGGGCGGCTTCGCGGTCGAGCCGGAGAAGGTTGCGGAGAATGTCGAGCGTGGGGTGCGCACCGGCGTTGCCGGCCTGTCCATCGAGGATTCCACCGGCGACAAGGACAAGCCGATCTACGACCGTGCGCTCGCGATCGAACGCATCAAGGCGTCGCGCAAGGCGATCGGCGACAGCGGCACGCTGCTGGTCGGACGCTGCGAGGCGTTTCTCTGGGGCGTCACCGATCTCAAGCTCGTCATCGACCGGCTCACCGCTTACGCCGATGCCGGCGCCGATTGCCTCTACGCGCCGGGCCTGAAAACGCGCGAGGACATCGCCGAGGTGGTGAAGGCGGTGCATCCGAAACCGTTCAATCTCCTGATCGGTGGCTCCGGTCTGTCGTTGCAGGAAGCCGCCGATCTCGGCGTGCGCCGGATCAGCGTCGGCGGCTCGCTCGCGCGTGCCGCATGGGGCGGCTTCATGCGCGCTGCGAAGGAGATGGCGGAGAAGGGGACGTTCACCGAGCTCGGCAGCGGCTATCCCGGCGGCGAGCTCAACAAGATGTTCAGCTAGAGGCCAAACGAATAGCGGCGGGATGTGAGGTCCCGCCGCTTTCTCCTACGCTCCTCGTCATGCCCCGCCTTGTGCGCACTTGCGCACTGGGGCGGGGCATCCAGTACGCCGCAGCTTCTCGATTTGAACTCCGCCGTCTCTGGAATACTGGATCGCCCGGTCACGCCGGGCGATGACAGTTGTGGTTTTACTTCGCGCCGTCAGACGGCGCCTGTGTATCCGGGGCCGGCTTGCTCGGCGCAGCACCCGTGGTCACGCCCGGAGCGGCGTTGTTGCGCGGCGTCACGTCGCGCATGCCGGGAGGCGCAGCCGGATTGGCGGGCTGCGTCTGCTGAGCGCTCTGCGTCGCCGGTGTGTTGCTCGCCTGGTTGTTGCCCGTGCTCGTGTTGTTCAGGCCGTAGAACACGGCGCCCAGCACCACGGCTATTGCCACCGCAAACAGCGCGACCTTGCCGCTGGAGGCGGGGCCTTCGCCAAGCTCGGGATCGGCCTGAAGATCGGCATCGCGGCGCGCCGCGCGAAGATACTCATCGTCGGCGAGGTTCGGGCGATACGGATCGTTCGGAAAACGGTCGTCAGCCATCGATTGGTCTCCTCGTTGATTGCGGTGAGACAACCCGTAGATGCGAGATTCCGTTCCGCGCTCCCTTATGCTTTCGTCGCATGTTGCCCTCGCGTTGGGAATCGGGAACCTGTTCATTGGGGAACCCTGGACGTAAGTTCCACCATCGAAATAGGGAACAAGACGATGTGGAGCATGGAGAGCGACAGCGTATTGTATTTCCTGTCGCTGGTTGCGGTCGCCGCGCAGGGCATGACGGCCGCGCTTGCGGCTGGCCGGCGCAGCATGGACTGGCTCGGCGTCTGCTTCCTCGGCTGCATCACCGCGCTCGGTGGCGGCACGCTGCGCGATCTCCTCCTCGGACACTATCCGCTGGCCTGGGTTGCGAACCCCGTTTATCTCGCGCTGGCCGGCGGCGCGGCCTTCGTCACCATTTTGATGGCGCGCCTCGTGCACCGGCTGAAAGTCGCCTTCATCGTGCTCGACGCCATCGGCCTCGTCGTCTTCACCATGGCCGGTTGCAACGTCGCCTGGCAGATGGATGCCTCGCTGCCGATCGTCATCGTCTCCGGCATGGTGACAGGCTGCGCCGGCGGTGTCTTTCGCGACGTGCTCTGCAACGATGTGCCGCTGTTGTTTCGCTCCGAGCTCTACGCCAGTGTCTCGGTCGTGACGGGGCTGTTCTACGCCACCGCCTTCGGCCTCAAGCTCAACGCGGAGCTCTGGACGATTTTGACTTTCGTCCTCGGCGTCAGCTTCCGCCTCCTCGCGGTGCGCTACAAATGGGAGATGCCGAAATTCGTGTTCACGGAAGACGAGGAGCGGTAGTTGCGTTTCTTTCACGCTCCATCCACGTCGTCATTGCGAGGGCAGCGAAGCAATCCCGCATCTTTCCGCGGAGGGACTCTGGATTGCTTCGCTGCGCTCGCAATGACGGAGAAAGGCCCTATTAACTACGGCTCCTGCTTCCGCGCTTTCGCCACCTGCGCCGGCGTCACCAGCGGTGACGCGTTGCCCCAGGAATTGCGGATGTAGTTGGTCACCGCCGCGACCTCCTCGTCGGACAATTGCCTGGCATAGGCTGGCATCTCGCCGGCGTTGGGCGCGCGCGGCGTCGTCACGCTGTGTGCGCCGTCGAGAATGATCCGCAGGGTGGAGGATGGATTGACCGATTGCAGCAGCGCGTTGGCGGGCAGCGGCGGATAGATGCGCGGCGCACCAGAGCCGTCGGCCTCATGGCAGGCGATGCAGAGTTTTGCGTAGACAGCCTGGCCGGCTTTCATTTCGGCATCGTCAGGCGGCGTCACGATCGTCTCGCGCCGCACCGGCGGCAGGCTCTTCAAGTAAACCGCGATCGCATGCACGTCGGCATCGCTCATCTTCGACGTCGAGTGGACGACGACCTCGGCCATCGGCCCGTCGGCATGGCTTTTGGGGTTGCGTCCGCTTTGCAGATATTCGGCGACGTCCTCGACGCTCCATGATTTCAGCCCGGCGCGGGTCGCGCCATCGAGTCTTGGCGCGTACCAGCCGCCGACCTCGTTGCCCGACAGCGCCTGCGCCTGCTTGTCCGCGCCAAAATAGTTCTTCGGAGTGTGGCAGGCGCCGCAATGGCCGAGCCCGGTGACAAGATAGCCGCCGCGATTCCAGGATGCGCTCTGGCTCTGGTCCGGCTCGAACAGGCCGGGCTTGAAATACATGAAGTTCCAGACCCGCATCAGCCCGCGATGAGTGAACGGCCAACGCAGCTCCGGTGGCTTGTTGCGGCTGGTGACGGCCGCGAGCGTTCCGAGATAGGCGCGGATCGCCAGCGTGTCGTCCTTGGTCATCCGCGTGAAGTAAGGGTAGGGGAAGGCCGGGTAGTAGTTGGAGCCGTCAGGCGCGATGCCGTAGCGCAGGGCGCGGGTGAAATCGGCGTCCGTCCAGGCGCCGATGCCGGTGTCGCGGTCAGGCGTCAGGTTTGGCGTATAGATCGCGCCGAAGGGCGTGTCGATGCGCTTGCCGCCCGCGAACGGCTTCGCCGGATCGGCGGTGTGGCAGCCCGCGCAGTCGCCGGCCTCGACCAGCGTTTTGCCCTGGGCGATCAGCTCCGGCGTCGGCTCGGCGGCGAGGGCTGCACTCGCAACCGCACTGCACAATGCCAAACCCACAAGAGCCCAGCCAGCCAGAATCGTCCGCATCGAAAGCCTCTCCTGCGACCAATCGACGTCATCCCGCGTGATAGGAGCGTCACGTCATTTCGCGACGGCGGGGGTATGGTGACACAAATCGAAAATGCGTGACGCCTCGCAGCCACGAAATTGCGATCTTTGCCCGGCGCTCCGTTTGGTCCAGATTTGTGATGCGGAGCGTTAAATATCCGACATAAAGTGGCACAGGTGGTCGGCGCGCCCTAGCTAAAAACAACGGGCAGGCAACGGCTTAAGTCAGCAAGACCTGAATAGGGCGGTAAACATGGGCATCAACCAGGGTCCGATCAGTCTCGATCAAAAATACACCCAGGAAACCGGACACGTCTTCACCACGGGCATCCAGGCCCTGGTCCGCCTGCCGATGGCCCAGATCCGGCGCGACCGCGCCAACGGCCTCAACACCGCGGGCTTCATCTCCGGCTATCGCGGCTCGCCGCTCGGCGGCTACGACCAGCAGCTGTTCGCCGCCCGCAAGCATCTCGAACAGTACAACATCAAGTTCCAGCCCGGCGTGAACGAGGATTTGGCCGCGACGGCGGTCTGGGGCTCGCAGCAGCTCAATCTCTCGCCCGGCGCCAAGTACGACGGCGTGGTCGGCATCTGGTACGGCAAGGGCCCCGGCGTCGACCGCTGCGGCGACGTGTTCCGCCACGGCAATGCCGCTGGCTCGGCCAAGAACGGCGGCGTGCTGTGCCTTGCCGGCGACGACCACGGCGCAAAATCCTCGACCGTCCCGCATCAGTCCGACCATGCCTTCATCTCGGCGCTGATGCCGTATCTCTATCCCTCGAGCATCCACGAGATGATCGAGATGGGCCTGCTCGGCATCGCGATGTCGCGCTACTCGGGCTGTTGGGTCGGCATGAAGGTGATCACGGAGACGGTGGAGACCACCGCCGAGATCGACCTCACCGACGAAATGAAGCCCTTCATCATCCCCTCCGATTTCGAGCTGCCGCCCGGCGGCCTCAACCTCCGCTGGCCCGACGACCGCTTCGAGCAGGATCGGCGCCTGCAGGACTACAAGGGCTTTGCCGCGATCGCCTTTGCGCGCGCCAACAAGGTCAACCGCATCACCATGGATTCGCCGAACGCCCGCTTCGGCATCATGGCATCAGGCAAGAGCTATGAGGACGTGCGGCAGGCGCTGCGCGAGCTCGGCATCACCGAGCAGGTCGCCGCCAAGATCGGCCTTCGCCTCTACAAGATCGGTATGCCCTGGCCGCTCGAGCCTGAAGGCGTGCGCCAGTTCGCGGTCGGGCTCGAGGAAATCTTCATCATCGAGGAACGGCGCGAGATCGTCGAGAACCAGGTCAAGCAGGAGCTGTTCAACTGGCGCGACGACGTCCGCCCGCGCATCGTCGGCAAGATGGACGAGCACGACAAGCGCTTCCTGACCTTTTCGGCCGAGCTCAGCGTCGCCTCGCTTGCGACCTCGCTCACCGAGCGGCTTCTCCGACTTAATCTCAACCCCGAGATCGCGGAGATGCTCCGCGCCAAGGCCGACTGGTTCAACGGCCGTCAGGCGACGCAAATGCAGGCGGTCGCGCCGGTCTCTCGCGTTCCGTATTTCTGCTCCGGCTGCCCGCACAACACCTCGACCAAAGTGCCGGAAGGCAGCCGCGCGCTCGCCGGCATCGGTTGCCACTTCATGGCGCTGTGGATGGACCGCTCGACCGAGACCTTTACGCATATGGGCGGCGAGGGCGTGCCGTGGGTCGGCATCGCGCCCTTCACAAACGAGAACCACATTTTCGCGAATCTCGGCGACGGCACCTATTTCCACTCGGGCCTTCTCGCCATCCGCCAGGCGGTCGCCTCCAAGACGAATATCACCTACAAGATCCTCTACAACGACGCCGTCGCCATGACCGGCGGCCAGCGCCATGACGGCGATCTCTCGCCGCAGCAGATCACCTACCAGCTCCACGCCGAGGGCATCCGCGAGATCTATCTGGTCTCGGAGGCGCCCGACGCCTATCCGGCCGACACCATCGCGCCGGGCGTGAAGAAATATCACCGCGACGAGCTCGACCACGTCATGAAGATGTGCCGGGAGTTCAAGGGCACGTCCGCGATCGTGTTCGTGCAAACCTGCGCCGCCGAGAAGCGTCGCCGCCGCAAGCGCGGCTTGATGGAGGATCCGGCGCGCCGCGTCATGATCAATCCGGCGGTCTGCGAAGGCTGCGGCGACTGCTCGGCGCAGTCGAACTGCATCTCGGTCGAGCCGCTGGAGACCGAGTTCGGACGCAAGCGCGCCATCAACCAGTCCTCCTGCAACAAGGACTATTCCTGCCTGAAAGGCTTCTGCCCGTCCTTCGTCACCATCGACGGCGGAAAGCCGCGCCACCGCGCGCCGGCCGATCTCTCTGACATCGGCGCGCTGCCCGAGCCGGCCTCGCGCCCGGCGCTCGACAAGCCCTATAACATCGCCGTCGGCGGTGTCGGCGGCACCGGTGTGCTGACCATCGGTGCGCTGCTCGGCATGGCCGCTCATATCGAGGGCAAGGCATCGATGATCCTGGACATGTCGGGCCTTGCGCAAAAGGGCGGGGCGGTGCTGAGCCACGTCCGCCTGTCGGATCATCCGGCCGAGGTGACCTGCTCGCGGATCGTCACCGGAACGGCCGACGTGGTGCTTGCCGCCGACGAGGTGGTCGCGGTTGCCAAGGACACGATCTCGCTCTGCGACACCAGCCGCACCCGCGGCATCATCAACAGCCACGTCATTCCCACCGCAGATTTCGTCCTCAACCGCGACTTCAACTTCCAGACCCGCAAGCTGAACGCGGTGCTGGAGACGGCCTTGCATAAGGACTCCGTCTTCTTCGATTTCACCAAGCCGGCCGAGCAGCTTCTCGGCGACTCCATCGCCACCAACATGATGATGATGGGCTACGCCTATCAGAAGGGCCTGCTGCCGCTGTCGGCTGAAGCGATCGAGCAGGCGATCGAGGTCAACGGCGTCTCGGTCAAGATGAACAAGGAAGCCTTCCGCCTGGGTCGCCTCGCGGTCGCCGACCCCGCGCGCCTCGCGGACATGCTGAAGGGGACGGACGCGGTCGTCGCGCCGAAGACGCTGGACGCGATGACGCTGGACGAGGTCATCGAGCATCGCGCCAAGCATCTGACCGCCTACCAGAACGGCCGTCTCGCCAAGCGTTATCGCAAGCTGGTCGATCAGGTTCGCGACGCCGCGAAGCAGGGCGGTTATGACGAAGCGCTGCCGCGCGCGGTCGCGGTCAACTACGCCAAGCTGCTGGCCTACAAGGACGAATATGAAGTCGCGCGCCTCTTCACCGACGGCGCCTTCGAGCAGCAGCTCCGCGACCAGTTCGAGGGCGACTTCAAGTTCAACTTCAATCTCGCCCCGCCGATCCTGGCGAGCGGCGTCGATGCGCTGGGGCGCCCGAAGAAGCGCGCCTTCGGCCCGTGGATGCTGAACGTGTTCCGCGTGCTGGCGAAGTTCAGGTTCCTGCGCGGCACGCCACTGGACATCTTCGGCCGCAGCGCCGACCGCAAGCTCGAGCGCGACCTGATCGCCGGCTACGAGAAGGACGTCGCCACCGTGCTCGGCCTGTTGTCGCCGGTCACCGTCGACACCGCCGTCGAGCTGCTCTCGCTGCCCGACCGCATCCGCGGCTACGGCCCGGTGAAGGAGAAGGCGGTTGCCGACGCCAAGGCCCGCTACGCCCAGCTCGCCGCAGACTTGGCCAATCCGCCGCCCGCGCCGCGCCAGATCGCGGCGGAGTAGGGCGGTCTCGCCTCGAACCCAGTCTTGTAGGGTGGGTTAGCGCAGCGTAACCCACCACTTCTGCCACCGCGGAAACGAAAGAGGTGGGTTACGCCGAGCGACTGCGCTTCGCGCAGCCGCTGCGCTAACCCACCCTACGATTTTCTGTTTGAAATCAATCGCCGTTCTACTGTGCATGGGGTTGCTTTCGCCAAATAGAAAATCGTTGTGTCGTCGGGCAAAACACCTTTACGATTCTGGGCGACCGAAGCTCTCGTGCCCCGGACGCAGCGCAACGCCTCTTAGCGGTGCGCTGCGGAGCCGGGGCCCACGTTAAAACGATGTGCGCGGCGGCATGGGTCCCGGCTCTGCGCAGCAACGCCAACGCGTTGCAGCGCGTCCGGGACACGAGGGCATCACTTGCGCCCACCCGCTACCCTCTCGCCCGACGGAATATTTCCGCGCTTGCCAATCAGCCCACCGCGGTTCAGAAAAACGGAGCAAGAAGAAACGCGAGCGGAGACCTCTGTTTTGACCATCAAGGGCAAAGCCTACATTGCCGGGATCTACGAACACCCGACCCGGCATGCGCCGGACAAATCCACCGCCCAGCTCCATGCCGAGGTCGCCAAGGGCGCGATCGAGGATGCCGGGCTCAGCAAGGACGATATCGACGGCTATTTCTGCGCGGGTGACGCGCCCGGCGGCGCCTGGCCGATGGTCGACTATCTCGGCCTGAACACCAAGAAGCTCCGCCACGTCGATTCCACCGAAACCGGTGGCTGTTCCTACATCATCCATCTCGGCCATGCGGCTGAAGCGATCGCGGCGGGCAAGTGCTCGATCGCGCTGATCACGCTCGCCGGCAAGCCGCGCACCGGGGTGATGCCGCCGCGCGCGGCGGGCGCCGAGGTCGATTTCGAGTCCGCTTACGGCGCGACCACGCACAATGCCTATGGCATGTGTGCCATGCGCCACATGCACGACTACGGCACCACAAGCGAGCAGCTCGCCTGGATCAAGGTCGCGGCCTCGCATCACGCGCAATACAATCCGCATGCGATGCTCAAGGACGTCGTCACCGTCGAGGACGTGTTGAACTCGCCGATGATCTCCGATCCGCTGCATCGCATGGACTGCTGCGTCGTCTCCGACGGCGGCGGCGCGCTGATCGTGACGACGCCCGAGATCGCCAAGAGCCTGAAGAAGCCGCTGGTCAAGCTGATCGGCCATGGCGAGGCGATGAAGGGGCCGCGCGGCGGCAAGGATCTCGATCTCACTTACTCCGCGGGTGTCTGGTCCGGTCCGCGCGCGTTCGAGGAAGCCGGGATTACGCCGAAGGACATCAAATACGCGTCGATCTACGACAGCTTCACCATCACGGTGCTGATGCAGCTCGAAGACCTCGGTTTCTGCAAGAAGGGCGAGGGCGGCAAGTTCGTCGCCGACGGCAACCTGATCTCGGGCGTCGGCAAGCTGCCGTTCAACACCGACGGTGGCGGCCTCTGCAGCAACCATCCCGTCAATCGCGGCGGCATGACCAAGATCATCGAGGCCGTCAGGCAGCTGCGCGGCGAGGCGCATCCGAAGGTGCAGGTCAAGAATTGCGATGTCGCCATCGCCCACGGCACCGGCGGCCTTCTCGGCGTCCGCCACGCCGCCTCGACTGCCATTCTGGAGCGCGTGTGATGAGCGAAGCAAAGAAATATCCGGCCCCGGTGACCAATCCGGAGACCGCAGCGTTCTGGGACTCGGCCAAGCAGGGCAAGTTCATGATCAAGCGCTGCACCGCGTGCGGCGAAGCGCATTATTTCCCGCGTTCGATCTGCCCGTTCTGCTACTCCGACAAGACGGTGTGGGAGGAGTCCTCGGGCGAGGGCACGATTTACACCTACAGCCTGATGCGGAAGTCGCCGACAGGTCCCTATGCGATCGGCTACGTCACGCTGAAGGAAGGCCCGTCGGTGCAGACCAACTTCGTCGATTGCGATCTCGAGAAGCTGAAGATCGGCCAGAAGGTGAAGGTGGTGTTCAAGCCGACTGACGGCGCACCGCTTCCGTTCTTCACGCCGGTGTAGTTGTTACCCTCTCCCCCTGTGGGAGAGGGTGCCGTCGCGCAAGCGATGGCGGGTGAGGGGTCTCTATCCACGGAAAGACTCGCTCTGCGGCGCCAACCCCTCACCCGATTGAATTTGTTGCGGGCGCTCCGCAGCCCTCTCCCACAAGGGGAGAGGGCGCAGCAACGAGCGCCGCTGCTCGCGGAGAGAGCCGAGAGGAAACCAGAAAAATGTCCGCCAGATACGAAGAACTCAAAGGCCTGAAAAACATCGGCCAGAAATACAGCTTCACCGATCGCGATGTGATGCTCTACGCCTATGGTATCGGCCTCGGCGCCGATCCGATGGATGAGAAAGAGCTCGCCTTCGTCAACGAGGGCACGCTGACGCCGCGGCCGCTGAAGGTGGTGCCGACCTTTGCGTCCGTTGCGGCCTGGGGCGCGAGCCCGGGCGAGATGAACCTCAACCGCGTGATGATCGTCGACGGCGAGCGCGACATCACCTTCCACCAGCCGCTGCCGGTGGCCGCGCATATCACCGCCGACTCCTCTGTTGTCGAGGTCTACGACAAGGGCAAGGAGAAGGGCGTTGTGATCAGCCACCAGACCGTACTCAAGAACGAGAAGGGCGAGAAGCTCGCTACTCTCGTTGCCTCGCGCTTCGCCCGCGGCGACGGCGGCTTCGGCGGCCCGAACCTGACCCAGCCCGATCCGCACAAAATCCCCTCGCGGAGCCCCGACAAGACCATCGACATCACCACGCGTCCCGACCAGGCATTGGTCTATCGCCTCTGCGGCGATCGCAACCCGCTGCACTCCGATCCCGAGTTCGCCAAGAAGGCCGGCTTCCCGCGCCCGATCCTGCACGGCATGTGCACCTACGGCATCACCTGCCGCGGCGTGCTCCAGACCTACGCCGACTACGATGCAAGCGCGTTCCGCCAGCACGTCGCGCGGTTCTCCTCGCCGGTCTATCCCGGCGAGACCGTGACCATGGACCTCTGGAAGGACGGCAACGTGATCTCGTTCGAAGCCAAGGTGAAGTCGCGCGGCGTCACCGTGATCAAGAACGGCAAGACGGTGCTGGGTTAGGAGGGCACCGGCGGCTCACTCCCTCGCCCCGCTTGCGGGGAGAGGGTGGGGTGAGGGGGAGTCTCCACGAGGACAGTGACAGTCGAGTTCGCGGAGGCTCCCCCTCACCCTGAAATCAAGCTGCGCTTGATTTCAGGCCTCTCCCCGCACGCGGGGAGAGGCGAAGCAAGAAGCAAAAACAGGGAGAAGCCACCATGGGACTACTCGACGGCAAGGTTGCGCTGATCACCGGCGCGGGCGGGGGGCTCGGTGAGGCCTATGCGAAGCTGTTCGCACGGGAAGGGGCCTCGGTCGTCGTCAACGATCTCGGCGGCCCCCGTGACGGCTCCGGCGCAGACAAGTCGATGGCGCAACAAGTGGTGGACGCGATCAAGGCCGAGGGCGGCAAGGCGGTCGCCAACGGCGCTGATATCTCCACCATGGAGGGCGGCCAGTCGGTGTTCGACGACGCCATCAAGCATTTCGGCCGCGCCGACATCCTCGTCAACAACGCCGGCATTCTGCGCGACCAGACCTTCGCCAAGGCCTCCGAGTCCGACTGGGACAAGGTCATCAAGGTGCATCTGAAGGGTACCTTTTGTTGCACCATGCCGGTGTTCCGCTGGATGCGGGAAAACGGCGGCGGTGTCATCGTCAACACCTCCTCGACCTCCGGCCTGATCGGCAATTTCGGCCAGACCAATTACGGCGCGGCCAAGGGCGGCATCTGGGGCCTGTCCAACGTGCTGGCGATCGAGGGCCGCAAATACAACATCCGGATCTGGACCCTGGCCCCGGGTGCTCTGACCCGCATGACCGCAGACCTGCCCCGCTATAAGGAGAACCCCGGTGCGGCGCTGGGGCCGGACGGCATTGCGCCGGCCGTGCTATACATGGTCAGCGATTTGTCGGGCGATCAGACCGGCAAGGTGCTGGGCGTGTCCGGGCCCCGCGGCGTGCGCGAAATGCGGATGATGGAAATGGAAGGCTGGAAACCGCCACACACGGGCTGGAAGGCCCAGGACGTCGTTGAGCATGCCAAGGAGATCTTCTTCTCCGAGGAGCAGATCAAGATGGGGGCGCGGCGGTTTTAGCCACACTGTCATTCCGGGGCGCGACGAAGTCGCGAGCTATGATACGCAACTTGCGTATCTGAGAATCCATCACCACCAGCCGGGGTTATGGATTCCGGGCCTGGCCCTTCGGGCCATCCCGGAATGACGAATAGAGAGAGACAAGGAAAGACGATGAAACTCACCGCCGACGCCAAGGGCACCTTCGCAATCGCGCCGACGCCATTCCACGACGACGGCCGGATCGACGAGCGCTCGATCGACCGCCTGACCGATTTCTACGAGGAGGTCGGCTGCGACGGCGTCACGGTGCTCGGCATTCTCGGTGAGGCGCCGAAGCTCGATGCGGCCGAGGCCGAGCAGGTGGCGGTGCGCTTCGTCAAGCGCGCCAAGAAGATGCAGGTGATCGTCGGCGTCTCCGCCCCGGGCTTTGCGACCATGCGCTCGCTGGCAAAGGCCTCGATGGATGCGGGTGCGGCCGGCGTCATGATCGCGCCGCCGCCGTCGCTCCGCACCGACGACCAGATCGTCGGCTATTTCAAGCAGGCGGCCGAGGCGATCGGTCCGGACGTGCCATGGGTGCTCCAGGACTATCCGTTGACGCTGTCGGTGGTGTTTACGCCCGCCGTGATTCGCAAGATCGTCACGGACAATGCGAACTGCGTCATGCTCAAGCACGAGGACTGGCCGGGGCTTGAGAAGATCTCGACGCTGCGCAACTTCCAGAAGGACGGCTCGCTCCGCCCGCTCTCGATCCTCTGCGGCAATGGCGGCCTGTTCCTCGACTTCGAGATGGAGCGCGGCGCCGACGGCGCCATGACCGGCTATGCCTTCCCCGAGCTCTTGATCGACGTCGTGCGGCTGTCGAAGGAGGGCAAGCGCGACGCAGCGCATGACCTGTTCGACGCGCATCTGCCGCTGATCCGCTACGAGCAGCAGCCGGGCGCCGGCCTTGCCGTGCGCAAATATGTGCTGCAGAAGCGCGGCATCATCTCCTCCAGCGTCCAGCGCAAGCCGGGCGCGACCATCACGCCGGCGGCAAAGGCGGAGGTCGATTATCTCCTGTCGCGTGTCGCGCGTGTCGACAGACGCGCCAATCTTGGTCCGCAATCGAGCGCCGCAGGTTAGTCACATGTCCGAGATATCAGCATCACGTCCCGCCTCGACGATCCTCCTGCTCCGCGACGGCGCCAAGGAAATTGAAGTCTTCATGATGGTCCGCCACCATCAGATCGAGTTCAACTCGGGCGCGCTGGTGTTTCCCGGCGGCAGCGTCGACGCCGGCGACAAGGAGATTGTCGCCCGGTCCGACCTGTATTCGGGTGGCGAGGCCTTAAGCGAAGCGGACCGCGGTTTTCGTATCGCCGCGATCCGTGAGACCTTTGAAGAGAGCGGCATTCTGCTGGCGCGAGCGAAGGACTCGGGCACGCCAATCGATGCCAGGCGCGCCGGCGAGATCGCGGATGCGCATCGCGTCGCGCTCAACGAGCACAAGATCAGTTTTCTCAGCATCCTGGCCGACAACGGCCTTCAGCTTGCGCTCGATACGCTGCTGCCTTACGCGCACTGGATCACGCCTGAAGGTATGCCGAAGCGCTTCGATACCTGGTTCTTCCTCGCCGCCGCGCCGCCCGATCAGCTCGGCGCCCATGACGGAAGGGAGTCGACGGACTCGATCTGGGTATCGCCGCGCGAGGCGGTGGAGGGCGGTGAGAGCGGCCGCTTCAAGCTGCCGTTCCCGACCACGCGCAATCTGATCCGGCTCGCCAAGCAGGGCAGCGTGAGCGCGGCTCTGGACCATGCCCGCGGCATGTCGATCGTCACGGTGCTGCCTGTCATGACCAAGACCGAAAGGGGCCGCCAGCTCCGCATCCCCCGCGAAGCCGGCTATGACGGCGAGGTGTTCGAGGTCGGGGCGGCCGGCTAGGGCACTTCGACATCCAGCGAAGTATTGCTGACCGCGGACGCGCTAGGTCCCGTTCGATGCCTTCCGGGACATCGGCAGCGGCCTCGCTGCAGAGGCGGCGATCGTCGCCGCCAGTGTCTGCTACGCCTGCGCCGCGATCTTTGGCCGCACCTTCAAAGGCCTCGATCCGATGGCGCCCGCCGCCGGCTCGCTGCTGGCGGGGGCGGCGGTGCTTATCCCGGCCTCGCTGGTGGTCGAGCAGCCGTGGACGCTGTCGCCCTCGCTGAGTTCCGTGATGGCGCTGCTGGCGCTCGCCGTGTTCTCGACCGCGGCGGCCTTCGCGATCTACTTCCGCCTGATCCAGACCCTGGGCTCGGTCGGAACCACTGCGCAGGCCTATCTTCGCGTGCCGATCGGGGTCGCCATCAGCGTCGCCTTCCTCGGCGAGACCTTGAGCCGGACTGCCTGGATCGGCCTTGCCTGCGTGGTCCTCGGCGTCGCCGCGATGACGATCCAGGCCTGGAGGCCGGTCAGCGTCAGACCGTCATGATCGGGAGGAGAGAAGGGCGGCAGGCCCCCGATATTTAAGGATATTCGGGGTCCGAGGCATGTTCCCCCGGGGGCGCAATACGTCGTATATTGGACCGCCAGTAGCCCGGTCCAAAACACCAATGTCCGCCGAATTGACGCCGACCCCTGAGAAAAAGCGAACGTTTTCGCTCTCCATCGGTCAGCTCACGTTCGGCAGCTTCCTGTTGGTGCTGGCGGTGATTATCGTCACCTCGACCGCGAGCGTGATCGCGATCCGGCACATCGACACGACCTTCGCCGAGCTGCAGCGGCTCCAGAGCGTCGGCGACCTTGCCGAGGACATCGACCGCCGCATGAATGAGCTGCGCCTTGCGGCGCGCGACTTCGTCACCGATCCCGGCGCGGGCATCCAGTTCAAGCAGGTGGGGGAAGCGGCCTCGACGCTGAGCGACATCCTGAAGAAGACCCGCATCGAGCTCGCGCCCGAGCAGCAGGACATGATCGACGGGGTCACCGAGCGGCTTGCGACCTATCGCAGCGGCCTCGAGCGGATTTCGACCCTGATCGATCGCCGCGCCCTGCTGCTTGCCGGCCTACCGCCGCTGCGCGGCAAATTCGATGCGGCGGTCTCCGGCACTGCGGATCGCGAGCTGGCCTCGCGCCTGTCCGAGGCGCAGAGCCGCATCGCACTGGGGCTGCTCGCACGCAATCCGTCCGCGGCCGAACAGGCTGCGCAGAGCATGCGGACGATAGACATTGGGGATGCCAAGTTGAAGGCGGCCGTGAGCGACTATGCCGAGGCGATCATCGCGGTGGCGGTCCGGGAGCGGCAGATCGCCGACATCGATCGCGATGTGCTGGGGACCGAGGGGCGGCTGATCGGGCGCGTCACCGAATTGCTGCGCGAGGTTAGTGCGCGTCGCGGCCACGTGCTGTCGCGCGACTTCGCCCGCACGCTGACGGAAGCGCGGTGGCAGAGCATCGTGTTCGGCACCATCTGCGTGCTGATCGGCATTCTCGCGGCGGGCTTCGTGGTGCGGCGGACCGTCCGGCCGCTTGCGAAGATCGCAAGGTCGATCCGTGCTCTGGCCGCCGGCGAGAAGCAGACCTCGATCCCGTCCGCCGATCTCGACAACGAGATCGGCGACATCGCGCGCGCGGCCGAAGTGTTCCGCCGCGCGCTGGAGGAGGCCGACACGGCGCGCGAGGCGGCGGTGCGCGCGCTCACCGAGCAGCGCCTCGCCGAGGAGAGCTATCGAAAACTGTTCGAGGGCTCGGTCGACGGCATCTATGTCACGACACCGGCCGGCGATCTCCTCAACGCCAATCCGGCGTTGGCGCGGATGATGGGCTATGACAGCCCGAAGCACCTTATCGACAGCGTCAACGACATCGCCCACACGATCTATGTCCATCCCGAAGCGCGTGACGAATATCAGCGGCTGATGGCGCGTGACGGCATGGTGCGCGAGTTCGAGTACCAGGTGCGCCAGCGCAGCGGCAACATCCTGTGGCTCTCCGACAGTGCCACAGGCGTGCGGGACGAGGCGGGCGGCATCGTCCGCTACGAGGGCACGCTGCGCGACATCACCGATCAGAAGCGGGCGGAAGACGCGATCGCCGAAGGCCGGCGCCTGCTCCAGCAGGTCATCGACACCGTGCCCGCAGTCATCAACGTCAAGAACCGCGACCTGCGCTACGTGCTGATGAACCGTTACATGGCCGGCATCTTCGGCATCGAGCCTGGCGATGCCATCGGCCGCACCACCGCCGACCTGATGTCGCGCTATGGCGCGGCCAAGACCGACGAGAACGACAAGAGTGTGCTCAGGCTCCGCAAGGGGCTGGGCTTCTACGAGGAGGAGTACAAGGACGTCTCCGGCAACATGCGGCATTGGCTCGTCAACAAGCTGCCGCTGCTCGATGCCGAGGGCGAGATCGAGCGGATCGTCACCGTGGCGCTCGACATCGGCGAGCGCAAGCGCGGCGAGCAGGAAATGCGCAAGGCCAAGGAATCCGCCGAGACCGCGCTGCGCAATCTGCGCGAGACGCAGGCCTCGCTGATCGAGGCGGAGAAGCTTGCCGCGCTCGGGCGGCTCGTTGCCGGCGTCGCACATGAGGTCAACAATCCTGTCGGCATCAGCCTCACGGTCGCTTCCGCGCTGGAGCGCAAGACCGCGACCTTCACGTCCCAGGTCGAGCGCGGCGAGCTGCGCCGCTCCACGCTCAACGATTTCCTCAAGACCAGCCGCGACGCGTCCTCACAGCTCGTCTCCAATCTCAATCGTGCCGCCGAGCTGATCCAATCGTTCAAGCAGGTCGCGGCCGATCGCAACTATTCGGACCAGCGCATCTTCGATCTCGGCGACCTTACCGAGCAGGTGGTGATGAGTCTGCGGCCGGGCCTGCGCAAGCACAATCTGACGCTCAACGTCGACTGCCAGCCGAGCCTGACCATGAACAGCTATCCCGGCCCGTACGGACAGGTGCTGACCAATCTGTTTCTCAACGCGGTGGCGCATGCCTTTCCGGACGGGCGTCCAGGGATCATCGACATCCAGGTGCACGAGTCCGGCAAGGACAATGTCGAGATCATCTTCTCCGACAATGGCTGTGGCATGTCGCTCGACGTCCGCCGCCGCGCCTTCGATCCGTTCTTCACGACGCGGCGCGACCAGGGCGGCACTGGTCTCGGCCTGCACATCGTCTACAGCATCGTCACCAATCGCCTCGGCGGGCGGCTCGATCTCGATTCCGAGCAGGGCGAGGGGACGCGCATCCAGATCATCCTGCCGCGCGTTGCTCCACTTGAGCAGGCGGCGGAGTGACGTGGAGCCATTTCCGTTCCGATGGAATCAGAACGGGGCTCGAGATTCTTATTTTGACGCGTTTTCTTTACGCGAACCGGTATCCACTTCGCTCGAAAACGCTCTAGTCTGCCTCTGCGAGCTTGTACAGGGTGGCGCCGAAAATCAGGCTGGCCTTGCCGACGAGCGCAGTCCCAGTCATCTCCGCGCGCGTATCGGTGAAGGTGCCGTTGACGCCGACGCCGACCGGCGCGGGGCCGCCGAACAGCGGATTGTCATCGCCACGAGGCGAGGTGTGCCGTTGCACCAGGACCTCGCCCTTGAAGGTGTTGTTGTCCCTCACCGTGTAGCTGCCGATGTAATAGAGATAGGCATCGCCGCCAAGAATCTTGCCGTCGCGGAAAAGGACCACACCGCTGCCCTTGCCGACTCGACCATCGAGCAGGGTTACGTGAATTGAATAGAGGCCGTTCTTCATAACGTCCCGTCAGCCAGCCGCCATTGCCCAAGGCGGACCGGTCCAGCTTTTATGCCAAAGCGCATTCGCGCGCGCAACGCGGCAGTTGCCGATGGTCGTGGCCGGCCGCTGCGACGCGAGCCGTAGTTGTCGCGACTTGTGTGTGTGACACTTTCATGACGTCTCATCATGCGGCGAGGCCCGTCGATCCGAAGTTGGCCCGCGAAATGCATAATCATTGTTGCACTGGCCGCGGAGTGCTGGAGCAAGACGAACGTGACCAACTGGATCGATTCCGGCGGCGATAAGCCGCGTTTGTGCAGTGTGCGTCCCACGAATTGCAAAAGCGCGCACTGGAGGACTGGTAGCACGATACGCTGGCGAAGCGTGGCAAGCCTCACTTGCGTTTTAGCCTTGATTGCGTTCGCTGGGCACGCGCGCGATCACGGTCAGTTCGTCAACACCAATGCCGAATTGAAGGCCTGGTTCGACGGTCTGCGCAGCGGGAAGGGGCCGTGCTGCTCCGATGCCGATGGTTCCGCGCTCTCGGACACCGATTGGGAGAGCAAGGACGGGCACTATCGTGTCCGCGTTCCGCGCCTCGGTTATGTAGTCGACGGCCAGCAGCAGGACTTCGTCTGGGTCGACGTGCCCGAGGAAGCCGTGATCTCGGAGCCCAACCGCGTCGGACGTACCATGGTGTGGCCGATCTACGGCTACACCGGCGTCACCATCCGCTGCTTTATGCCTGGTAGCATGACTTAGCCGGGCGACAGCACGCCCGGCTTCTCGTCGACGCCCTAAACGGTGCGTCAGGTGTATTTCTTGTCGCGCTCGAGGAGCTCGATAGAGATGCCCTCAGGGCCGCGAATGAAGCAGATGCGGACGCCGGGCCGGATCGTCGTCGGCTCGCGCGTGAACGTAACTCCCTTAGCCTTGATCTCGGCGGCAACGGCGTCGATGTCCTTCACCGCGAGGCCAAAATGGTCGAGACCCTGATGGGGGTGCGGCGGCGGCGGGTTGACGGCGCTGTCGCCTTCGAGCGGCGCAATGAAAATCCTGGCTCCGCCGAGATTGACGTCGATCCGTCCAGGCGCGCGCACGATCTCGCCACCGAGGATGTCTCGCAGCCAGGCCGCGGTAGCCTCCGGATCGGGGCTGCGCAGATGGACGTGATCCCAAGTGACGACGACTGGCATTTGATTTCCTCCCGACGGGGTCTTCGACTTTGCGGCGGATGCTAGCGGCGCTAGCCGGTGATCGCCACCGTCCTTGCCGATTCGCGCGAGCGCGGGAACCTTAGTTCGCCTGCCGGATTAAGGTAAGCAGTGGCCGAGTCCGTCGTCGAACGGGCTTCGGCCGCTATCGGTGATGCAACCATGAACGCCAGGCTCGATCGGATCGGATTGGGACGCTTCGCCGGGATCGGCGAGAGACTGGCGCGGGCAGTGACAATCGCGAGCGTCTCATTTGGCCGCAGCCTGTTGTGGCTGCTGGCGGCCATCATAGTCGGCTGCGGTGCCTGGATGCTGCTGCCCCTCTCCAAAGGCAACAGCGCCCAACCGGTGAAGTCGGAACTGGCATCCGTCGAGACGGCTCCTTCGGGCGATGCGGCAGCCGCGGTCTCGCCGGCTTCCGAACCTCAGGCTCCGGCAATGGCTGAACTCGATCGCCTCAGGATTTCCTCGCAGACCTGGCGGCGCGGCGGCCTTGGCTCGAAGGCGCTGGTGACGTTCACGCTGAGAAATGACAATGACTATGCCGTAAAGGATGTCGAGATCGTCTGCGCGTTTGCGCGGCGCGACGGCAGTCATCTCACCGACCGCAGCCGCGTGCTGGCGGACCTGGTCAGCATGAAGAGCCGCAAGACCTTTGCGCGGATCCCTGTTGGTTTCGTCAACGTGAATGCCGATCAGGCGAAGTGTTCGCTGATCGCAGCACGGCGTGCGTAGAGGTCGAGGGCGCCACCCCCTGATAGCGGAA
Source organism: Bradyrhizobium sp. AS23.2 (assembly GCF_001908185.1). Taxonomy (GTDB): domain Bacteria; phylum Pseudomonadota; class Alphaproteobacteria; order Rhizobiales; family Xanthobacteraceae; genus Bradyrhizobium. The sequence continues at coordinate 54,738 of NZ_LGHM01000026.1, read as the reverse complement.
AAGTTACCCTCCCTGGCGCTTGGTCAAAAAACTTGGCGTCACCATTTGAACCGAAGGGCTGGGGTAGGAACCAATTAGAGGATCGCCGGTTAAGGCGAGGAACCCACGCGGGGATGCGGGGGGCGGAGCGCGGTCGATGCCCATCTTTCGGTATTTCATGTTCGTCGGTGGAGCCTTGCTCGCACTGTTGTTTGTGGTGGATTACGTTCTGCCGTCAGAGCCGGCCACACAGGCCATCGCCACTGCAAGCAACGACCAGCCGCCGATCCGCATCCGGTCTGATCGCCACTTGCCCGACCGCGTCGTGCTCGACACCAGCCAGCCGACGATTGCAACGCCGCTGGTAACCGCCGCAGTCGTTGCGCCGCAGCCGCCGGTGCAGGAAAGCATGTCTCCGGCCTTGGCTGACATGTCCGCCAAGGCGCGGGTGCGCGAGACGTTCGCCCAGTTCACGCCGGCGTCGCCGAAGCCCGAGGCGGCTGCAGCGAAGAAGACCCCGGTTCAGCCAAAGCGCAGGGTCGCCAGGGCGCATCCGACGCCGCAGTACGGGCCGCAGTTCGGCCGCCCCATGATGGTGGCACAGCAGCCCCATTTCGGCCTCTTCAACATGACCTGGTGACAGCGCCTTCGACCCGCCTCGAAACGAGGCGGGGAGGGCTTTTTATTGGCCAGCCTCTCTGCTAATTCGAGCATATCCGAACGACGCGCCCCGGCGATGGCTTGTCCAGCACCGTCAGGTGGCGTTCGGTGACGGCCCGGCATTCGGGTCAGGGCGCTCGTAGCTCAGCTGGATAGAGCATCGGATTTCGATTCCGAGGGCCGGAGGTTCGAATCCTTCCGAGCGCGCCAGTCTTTTCAAAAGGCTAAATGGCAGTTCTGGGAGTGGCTGTGGCCGCTCGCAGGATGCGCATGAACAGCCGCGTTCCATCCTCCAGCGCTGCACCGGCGCCTCGCATATGTTTCAGACCATCCATTGCGGCGACAATCATGTCAGCCAGATCCTTCGGCTGAGCGCCGACGCGCGACAGATCGATCTCTCCATTCTGCTCCGCTTTCGATAGGTGCGACGCCAACAGCTCCAACAACTGGGTGCGGGTGTCGAGGGTGATGTCTTGGGCCAACGCCATATTGGTGGTGAACAGCTCCTCAGCTTCGGCACTGCCACCAAACGGGGCAATCAGACTGCGCTGAAAGGTCGTCATCGCGGCTTCGATGCGAGCGACCACGTCACACTTTTCCGATAGCGCAAGACTGACCGCGTCCATGGCCCTGGCATGCGCGCGTGCGGAGCCTGCCCGAAACAATTCTTCCTTGTTGCTGAAGGCCAAATAGAGGGACGCCCGCGAGATGCCGGCAGCCTTGGCAATGTCCGCCATCGACGTTTTCCGAAAGCCGTAGCGGACGAAGACGGGCAAGGCCGCATCCAGAATTCCGGCAATTCTCTGATCGTTTTGGGTCATTTGGACACGTTGACACTATCGATCCAGCCTGTCAAAAGACGAATAGACAAAATATGTCATATTGTCCAAACGAAGCCGCGGGAGCGCGATGGTGATGACTGAGCGGAAGAGTACGACCGTCCTGGTGACGGGCATCGGCGGTTTTGTGGCGGGGCATATTGCGCAGCAGTTGCTTGACCAGGGCTATGCGATACGCGGGACGGTGCGGCGCATGGATTCCGCTTCGCGGATCGCGGCGAGGGTTTGCCGGCAGGCGCCCGCCGATGAAGCGCGGATTGAATTCGTAAAAGCCGATCTTTGCCAGGACGCGGGGTGGGCTCAGGCGGCTGCGGGATGCGACTACGTGATCCATACGGCATCGCCCTTTCCGGCCGGCTTGCCAGACCACGAGGATGATCTTGTCGTGCCTGCACGGGACGGCGCTTTGCGTGTGCTTCGTGCGGCGCGCGACGCACGGGTCAAGCGGGTCGTGATGACGTCCTCCATCGCCGCAACCAATCATGGCAGCGGAACGGCGCCTTTTACGGAAACGGATTGGACGGACCCGGATGGCCCGCGTGCGACGCCATACTACAAGGCAAAGACGCTGGCTGAACGAGCGGCGTGGGACTTCGCCAGCAGCTGTGCGCTCGACCTGGCGGTGATAAATCCCGGCATGATCTTCGGCCCGTTGTCGGGTGCGAATTTCGGCACATCGATCGGGCTCCTCCTGCAACTGATGAATGGAAAGTTCACGCGCCTGCCGCGCTTTGGCTTTCCTGTGGTCGATGTCCGGGATGTGGCGGACGCCCATATCAAGGCAATGACCCACCCGGCCGCGTCCGGTCAGCGATTTCTTGTGGCTGGCAAGTTTCTTTGGCTGAAGGACGTCAGCGATATCCTGGCCAGGGCTTTCCCTGACTATGCATCACGGCTGCCGACCGGGGAGATACCGGACTGGCTGGTTCGCGTCATGGCCCTCATCAGCCCGATGTCGCGCATGATCGTCCATGAACTCGGCCGTGATCTGAGCGTCGATTCTTCCAAGGCGCGCCGCCTGCTGGCGTGGCGATCGCGCGATGAGGCGGAATGCATCTGCGCCGGCGTCCAAAGCCTGATCAATCTGAAACTGATCGAACCAATGGGCAAAGGCTCGTAATGACGTCGGCTGTTATGGAGATCAAAAATGAGCATTGAAATTGCACGTGTGTCAAAGGAAGGAAGTGAAGCAGATCGCCTTCGGCAGATTGAACGAAGCAGGCTTCGTGCTTTGTTGGACGCCGATATCGAGACCGCGCGGCACCTGCACGCCTCTGACTTTCAGCTGATAACGCCAATAGGAATGCCGCTTTCAAAAGATGAGTATCTGGGCGCTATCGCGGCTGGACACATCAACTATCTGCAATGGGAGCCTGAGGAGATCGCCGTTCGGTTGCAAGGAGAATCCGCCGTCATCCGGTATCGCGCGCGACTCGAAGTGGTCTTCGGCGAACATAAAGTGCCGCTGACTACCTACTGGCACACAGATACATATGAATGCAGAGACAAACGCTGGATGGTTGTCTGGTCGCAGGCGACTGCCGTTCAATAGGGAGGGGCGATCCGTTCCCTACGTCACCGGACCAATGCAGCACCGGGCTCGCGGCCGACGCAATCCGCGAGCCCCGTCTATTTGCCTTGCTTACTCGCCCCGGATATTCAGCCCGTTGGGACCGACATTGATCTGGAGGCCGTCGGGCTGCTTTTTCGCCTGGTAGAGATTGTAGCCGAGCACGGTTTGCCGGGCCCGCGCCAGCGTGTCTGAGGGCGCCTCGTGGAACGTCGCGCGGTAGGCGGCGGCAAACTCGCCCAGGTGATGAAAGCCCTGGGCGCGTGCACACGTGGCGATCGTCGCGCCGCCCCCCCTTGAGCAGCCGCGCGCGGGTGGCCCAGAGCCGCTTCAGGCGGATGTATTGATGCAGGCTCATGCCGCGCACCTTGGTCACTGCGCCGCCGAGTGTCCGGATCGAGACGCCGAGTTCATCGGCGAGATTTGCCGTATAGATCGGAGCGGTTGGATAGGCGGCGATATAATCGTCGATCTGCTGTACGAGCCTGACGGATCGCGCGCTTGCACTCGGGGCGCTGTGATCCGACAGCGGGCTAATTCGAAACAGATCGTCGAACGCGAGCAGCAGGCCCTCCTGGAGATGCGCGGCGACCTCCGTGGTTTCGAACATATGCGGCTCGACCGACGCGATCCGCAGGATGTCAAGGAAAAGCTGTCGCGCGTAGAGATGAGTGGCGGGGTCCGCGATGCGTACCCATAACGTATCGGCGCGATCGAACCAGCCGCGATCCCTGATCGTGGGTGAGAACATGATCAGCGCGTGATGGTTGGTCTGGGGCTCGACGAAATGGCAATGATGATTGCCGCGCAAGGCTATGAAAAAGCGCGAGTCGAGATCCATCCCGCTCGAGCTGGCCCGCAGATCGTCGGTCATCGGCGGGATCACCATGCCGCCCGGCGCGCGATAGACGGTATCGAGGATGCGCGCAAATGACCTTGCGACGATGATTCGGCACGCCGGCAGGTTCACGACCGCGCGGGCCGCTGCGAAGTTGGCGACGTCGAGGGGGATGCTCCGCGCGTCTTCCATCGACTCGGCTGGCCGAAAAGCGTCGACATCGGCAAATCGGATCAGCTGGAGGGCGGAGGATGGGGCGAGCGCGTCGAAGAACATGCGTCTGGCCGGATTTTGCAATGTGATAATTATGATAATGAAATGAACGCCGGGACATCGCCATCAATGACGAAACATGACGCTTCAGTAAACTGGTTTGGCCGCAATATTGCGGACGTCATGCCATGACGCCGGATAGATCGGTGTCGCCGTTAACGGTCTCGGTTCATCGGTTGGCCGGTGGCGAGGTCGATAAAGTGGAGGCGCGTGCAGGCGGGGCAGGCGAAGGACTCGAAGCTCCGCCCCTCGAGCCTTGGCTGCTTCTCGAGGTGCGTCTGCACATTCATGCCCGTCTGAGGGCATCGGAAAACGATGAAATCCGCCATCAGCGTAGAATGACTACTCGGCGAATTTCATCCTTGATCTAGATCAGTTTTGGAATCGCTCCAGGCGAGCTGCTCGCGCGTGGGCAATCCATGATCTCGCAAAAGCGAAGGGGCCCGAAGGCCCCTTCAGAGATCACCAGCGGCGATAGCCGTAGTAGCGGGGCCCATAGTGGCGGGGGCCATAATAGCGCGGTCCATAGTACCTGGGGCCGTAATACGGCGCCGGCGCGTAATACCCATAATAGTTCGGACGCCGGAAACAGCGCCCCCAGGCATCGCAGACCATGTGGGCCTGCTCGACGTCGGAGACCTGCGGTGTCGCAGGAGCTGGCGCGATAGGCATGGCGGACGCCGCCGGCGATGCCGCGATGGCACCGAACAAGGATGCGGCGACGACGCCAATCTTAAGCTTCATGATGATGTCTTCCTCTTCTTACGCGATACAGGTTTATCGAAGATGTTCTGATCAAATTGTGGCGCAGCCGAAATGTAATGCTGATGAACAAACCTTCAGCCAGTCCGCCGCAGGCCCAACCTCAGCTGCGCTAGACTATCCTGGGTCGAACTCTTGACCGATGCAGTGCTTGCGTAGTTGCCTCGCAGGACATCGCCGCCATTCTTGATCCTGCGCAATTCGCCGGCACCGCTTCACCCGTAGTCTTGCCGTTGTGGGCAGTTCTTCGAGGAATTCGAAGAGCAGGCTCACAGGTGTTTGGAGCTGTGCAATGGACAAGATGAGAATCGACAAGGGTGACTGGCTGGTCGTGTGCGACGGTCGCAAGGCGCTCATTCTGGAGAACCTCGGCGACGAGATGTTTCCGAACCTTCACACTAGGGAGGTGCATGAGCAGCCCAATCCCTCGACCAGCGCGCAGGGGACCGATGCGCCGGGCCGGCTGCATGCCGCAGTCGGCGGCGCGCGTAGCTCGGTCGAGCAGACCGATTGGCACGATGAGGCCGAACGCGCCTTCCTGCGGAGCTTGGCCGGCCGGCTCGATGCCGCCGTCAGCTCGGGCGAGACCTCGGCCCTGACCATGGTGGCCTCGCCACGCGCGCTCGGCATGATCCGCGCCGACTATTCGGACGTCGTGCGCAAGGCACTTCAAGGCGAGGTCGGCAAGGACCTCGTCAAGCTGCCGGTCTACGAAATCGAGAAGCAGTTGCTGCTGTCGGGCGCCCCTAGGTAGGGACGCCCGCGGAGGACGCGCCAGCGCCCCTCAGAAGCAGGGGTGCCGGCGGCCGTCCTGCCCGATATAGGCGGCCGAGCCTCGGTAGCAGTGGTTGGTCGACGGGCCATCGTAATAGGCGAAGGTGCCGGGGGTGATGCCGGGGCCGTAATTGTGCAGATAGCTGATCGGGTAGGGCAGCGCGTCGGCGTAATGGCGGTGGTACCGGTGATGTCCCCGCGCCTCCGCAAGGCTGGGGGCTAGGATTGCGGCCGACAGGGCAGCAACCGCGGCTACAAGCTTCAACTTGCTCATCTCGATTCTCCGGAGCCCGCGCAAATAAGTCAGCCATTTATAGCATTTCGGCCGACCGGGGCACCCGTCCGGCGCCCGGAAATCGGGGCTGATCCCGCAGATTTCCGGGTGGGTGTGACAGAATTGCCGGAAGCGCCGTCCAGGCCTGCCCATTTTTGGCCTTTTCGGGATGCTTAACGAATTCCCCACACAAGTATGACCAAAGAGAGTTCGGTTAAGAATCCTGTCGCCGGCCCCTGCACGTTTCCTTTGGGGGTCCTTCGAGGCCGGTCCATCCTGAAGGCTTTTGCCGTCACGTCACCATGCGCATCACGCTCCTGAGCCTGCTGTTGCTCTTCGTCGCCGCCGCCACGCCGGCGCGGGCCCAATTGCACATCACCCGCGACCACGGCGGCTATGTCGAGGAGTACAAGGCCAAGTACAAGCGCGTCCGCGACAAGCGCGAGCGGGTCATCATCGACGGTATCTGCAACTCGGCCTGTACGCTCGTCCTCGGCATCGTGCCGATGAACAAGATCTGCGTGACGCCGCGCGCCAGCCTCGGATTCCACCAGGCCTATTACGACAAGGCCTTCACCTTCGGCATCAAAGTCACCAGCGCTGAGGGGACGTCCGACCTGATGTCCTACTACCCCGACACGGTGAAGGACTGGATCCGCCGCAATGGCGGGCTCACCACCGACATGAAGAAGATCAAGAACGGTGTCGAGCTCTGGAAGATCATCGACCCCTGTCCGGAAGAATGGTGAGCGGCTGAGCTGAGCCACCGCTTCCGCCATCTGTCGCGGCGCAACATCGCTCGGGTGGAGATTCGCATTGCCGCATGGGCCCCGGTGGGGCAAGGAAGGCGGCAATGAATCATAATCAAGAAGCTCTGACCGCCCGGGCGGCGCCGGTCCTGTTCGTGGTGCTCTGGAGCACCGGATTCATCGGCACCAAATACGTCATCAACAACGCCGATCCCTTGACCTATCTCGCCATCCGCATGGCGGTGGTGGTCGGCCTGATGGCGATCATCGCGGCGATTGCGCGGCCGAAATGGCCGGACCGTATCGGCATCGCGCATAGCGCGGTTGCCGGCATCCTCGTCCATGGCTTCTATCTCGGCGGCACCGCCATCGCGATCGCGCATTCGATCCCGGCCGGGCTCTCGGCGCTCATTCCTGGCCTGCAGCCGATCCTAACCTCGACCATCGCCAACCGCTGGCTCGGCGAGCGGGTGACGCCGGTGCAATGGGCTGGCCTCGTGCTCGGCCTCGGCGGCGTTGCGCTGATCCTGCACGACCGCCCTATGACCGGCGAGGCCGGGCTCGGCTGGCTTGCCTCGGTGGTCTCGCTGATCAGCATCACGCTCGGCACGCTCTATCAGCGCCGCTACTGCAATCACATCGACTGGCGCGCCGGCAATCTCGTGCAATACGTGTCCGTCACGATCTTCTTCACGGTCGGCGCCTTCCTTTTCGAGGACCGCGTGGTGCACTGGACGCGGGAGTTCGTGCTCGCGCTCGGCTGGCTTGCCGTGGCGCTCTCGATCGGATCGATCGGGCTGTTGTACTGGCTGATCCGCCACGCCGCGGCGACGTCGGTCGCGAGCCTGTTCTACCTGGTGCCTGCCGTCACGGCGCTGATGGCCTATTTGCTGTTTGGGGAAAAACTCGACGCGCTCGCGATCGCCGGCATGGCGATGTGCGCGGCGGCGGTGTTCGTGGTCAATCGCCGCTTCTAGGCAAACAGGGCGCGGCGCCGGAATACATCCCTGACGTGTGGGGGCGCGTCGTGCTAGGCTTGCCGCATTTCAGTCTCCCTTTCACACGGTGATTTCCATGAAGAAGGCGCGGCGTGCACTGCTCGGCAGGTCCATGAATCCAGTCCGGATTGCCTGCATCAACTACGCCGAGGAGACGATCAGCGGCCACACCATGAGCAAGCTCACCGCGGCACTCCAGAAATGCTACGATCAACATTTCCTGCCGGTATGGGGCTATCCGGTCGACCTCTATGTCACACGGAAGGCAAAGCCGACCGACTGGCAACTGGTCTATTTCGACGATGCCTCGCACAAGAACATGCTCGGGCGCCACGAGCTGACGCATCGCGGTCAGCCGATCTCGAAGATCTTCGTCAAGGCGCTGGGCGACGAGCCGGTCAGCGTGGCGGCTTCGCACGAGCTGTTCGAGATGGTGCTCGACCCCATGGCCAATCTCTGGGCCGACAAGAACCGGAACACCCAATATGCCTACGAGGTCTGCGACGCCGTGGAGGAGGACTCCTTCGTCGTCAGCGGCTTTCCGATGTCGAATTTCGTCTATCCGTCCTGGTTCGAGCCGTTCAATCATCCCCGCGGCACCAAATTCGACCACAAGGGAACGCTGAGGGAGCCGTTCTCCATGACCGAGGGCGGCTACGTCATCAAGAAGGTCAACGGCAGGAGAGTGATCAAGCAGTTCGGCTCAGCCGAAAAGCGGCGGCGCTTCGCGAAGGAGGACCGGCGCGGCCATCGCAGCGAATTTCGCGATCCGCAAGGCGAGCATCACCCTGGCCGGCGCGCAGCCAAACGGCGAGGGTAGGGCATCGCGAGGGCCGTCTCCGGGCCGCCGTACCCGGAGACCTGCTCTGGTGCTGCGATCAGCGCTTGGCCTTCTTTTTAGTCTTGGCGGCTTTCTTTGCGGATTTCTTGGCCGCTTTCTTCGACGACTTCTTTGCAGCCTTCTTCGAAGCTTTCTTTGAGGCCTTCTTGGCCTTCTTCCTGGAAGCCTTCTTCGGCGCTACTTTCTTGGCGACCTTCTTGGCGGCTTTCCTGACCTTCTTGACGGCGGTGACTGCCGCCTCCTTGGTCGCTTCCACGGCGGTGGTGGCCGTCTCCATCGCCTGTTCAATGATCGGCTTTTCGTCGTCCATATCGTCCCCCACGGTTAGTATGGAGCGATGACGATAGCGAGTTTCAAAGTTGTGTCAAAGCAACGCTCAACCTTTGCGGATCTTTGCGTGGGCGGCCAATGCGCGCTCGCGTCCCTTGGCGTGATCGACGATCGGCTGGAATGGGCTTGGCATGACCGGAGATGTGTCTCGTCGAGCGGGTTCTCAATATGCGGGACACACAAGCAGAGCTTCATCCGCCGCGATCATGGCGGTCGGCTCGACCGAATCCCAATGCGCAATCGCGCATTGGGCAATTTCGCGATTCCGGGTTCGCTCGCCCCGGGATGAATTTTGCGGTTGCTATCCGCAACCGCAAAAAGTCACTTCGGCTGCGGGACGATGCGGATGTAGGGCTTCGGTTCCTTCCAGCCCTGCGGATAGATCGTCTTGGCCTCGTCATTGGAGACCGAGCCGGCGATGATGACGTCGTCGCCCTGCTTCCAGTCGGAAGGCGTCGCGACGCGATGCTTGGCGGTGAGCTGGAGCGAGTCGATGACGCGCAGGATCTCCTGGAAGTTCCGGCCGGTGGTCATCGGATAGACCAGCACCAGCTTGATCTTCTTGTCCGGTCCGATGATGAAGACGTTGCGGACGGTCTGGTTGTCGGCCGGCGTGCGGGTGAGGGGATCGCCCGAGGTCGAGGCTGGCAGCATCTCGTAAAGCTTCGAGACGTTGAAGTCGGTGTCGCCGATCATCGGGTAGTTCGGAGCGGCGCCCTGCGTCTCCTTGATGTCCTCCGACCATTTGGCATGGCGGTCGACCGGGTCGACCGAGAGGCCCATCAGCTTGACGCCGCGCTGGTCGAATTCCGGCTTCAGCTTGGCGAGCGCGCCGAGCTCGGTCGTACAAACCGGCGTGAAGTCCTTCGGGTGCGAGAACAGGAGCGCCCAGCTATTGCCGATCCAGTCGTGGAACTTGATCTTTCCTTCGGTGGTCTCGGCTTCGAAGTCAGGGGCGGTGGCGCCGATCGGGAGTGTCATGATACTACCTCATCTCGTTGAATTTACTTGAGAATCCATCTCTGGCCGTCACCGCTATTATAGGGTCTCGGCGACGCCAAGGGAACCAGTTCAAGTAAAATGTGAATTCCATCTCTGAAGGGCCGATCTCCTAGCACCTTTCTGTTACAGCGGCGCCTGCGGCGAAACATCTCCACCGGAGCTTCACGATCTCGATTGCCCCGATAAAGCCTTTTATGATCCGCATCACGCTCGCCCGACATTTCTCCGGAACCAAAATGGTCCTCGTAGCGACTAACCGGCAACCATCGAGAAAAGTCGCGATCCCCGTATCGAATCATTAACCACCCGTTTACGTCCGCATGAAAATGCTGGCCGATCAGAAGAAATCTGGAAGTGAACTATGTCTGCCGCTGCGCCTAAGTCTGCTGAGTCGCCGTCCCTCGAACCGTCCTGCCGCGATACCGCGGCCCATGCACTGACCATCGTGCGCGACGGCGTGATCACGGGCGAAGGTCCGACCACAAAGGGCCGGGTGCATTTCTCCCGCTCGCTCGATGCCGATGACGCCGCCTGGTGCGCGCGCATCCTGACGGCCACAGCCGTTAACGACCAGCCGGTCAGCCGCGCCGAAGCCGAAGCGCTGTTCGAAATCAACGAGGCCGCGACCGAGCGTACCGACGGCGGCCGGTTCGACGACCTGCTCGTCAAGGCGGTTGCCCACTATGCCGCGAGCGCCTCGGGCCTGAAGGTGCCGCCGCGCAGCGTCGCGCTGTCGGCCGAGTCCGACGTCGAGAGCTGGGCGCCGTCCTACGCCTCCAAGGTCAACACTGAGATGCTGGAGTGGATCGCCGGCCAGATGCGCGGCAAGCGCCAGAACAACCGTCGCCTCATGGCGATGGTGGCGACCTTTCTGGGCGCCACCGCGCTGCCTCTGGCAGGCCAACTGCCGAACGTGTTCGACATCGGCATGTAAGATTTTTGGTACTTGAGATTTTCGCGCCCCTTGCGGGGCGCGAGAGAAAGCGGCGGGGCTATTTCCCCGCCGTTTTTTGTTTGCCGGTCTCGAGCCCGAGCGTGCGGCCGGGGAAACCGGCAGCGTCGAAATAGCGCTGGGTGCCGACGCGCTGGACGTTGAGCACAGTCTGCAAGCCGTTCTCGGACATCTTCGACTTCTCGACAGTCCTGAACGCCTTCGGCACGATGCCGTTGGGCAGGGCCTCCGACATCACCCGGCCGACCAGGCCGCCGTTCTGTGCGCCGCGCAGGCCCATGAGCTGGGCAGCCGTCATGCCGACGTCGGCATTGCTGACCGGCAGCTCGTCGACGAAGCCGGCTTTGAAGTCCGGTCCGATCGCGGCCATGAAGTTGAACGTGTCGCCTCGGCTGAAGCTGCCATGCATGCCCTGGCCCTGGCGCAGCACCGTGTCCGCCACCTGCACCGAGCAATTGGTCGGCGCCTCGCCGCACTCGCTGGCATAGGAGCGGAAGTTGACGACGATCGCCGGCGTCGGCGTCGCCGACTTGCCGCGCAGGTTGATGCTCGACAGCGGCAGGGTGCCGGGGAAGCGGCCGAGCGAGTCGTCGACGAACAGGCCGGAGATGTAATCCTGCTCGAGCAGCGCCTTGACGGTCTTGGCCGCCAGCTTCTTGTCCCTGTTCGGCAGATAGATCAGGTCCGAGCCGCCGTTGGTGGCGATGACGAGGTCAGGCTTGGCCGGATCCTTGCCGAGCACGCCGTTGCCGGCCTTCGGGTGGGCATTGCCGATGACGGCGGCGTTCTTGTCGTTCGGGTCGAACAGCGGCAGGTCGAGCGCTTTCGCAAGGTCGAGTGCCAGGAAGCCCATCGGCAGGAAGTCCTTCGGCGTGTCGTCATAGCTGACCTTGGCCGAGGGGCTGGTCTTGCTTTCCTTGGAGATGGTCGAGAAGCCGTGGTCGGCCTGGATCATGATGTTGGTGTTGGCGGCGAGCCCGAGTTCGTCCAGGGCCTTGCGGATCTGCGCGAGGTTGTTGTCGGCGTTCTTGATGCTCGCCATCGTGCTCGGGCCGTTGATGCCCGGCATGATCTGGTTGAGGCTGTCGCCCTGGTTGTGCTGGGTGCCATCGGGATCGCGCGACCAGAACACCAGCACGAACGGCTTGTTGCGTGCCTTGAACATCGGCAGCACGACCTTGGTGGCGACGTCGGCGAGATAGGCCTGCTGGGCGACGTTGGCGACCGTGGTGCCCGGCGTCTTGGCATCGCCCGCCTTGCCATTGTCGCCGCGGCCGGGGGTGGCGAGGGCGAGACCCGCCTTGGTCAGGGCCTCCTTCATCTCGTCCGACAGCGCCACGCCGTTCTTGCCGCCGGTGGAATCGTCGATCACGATCGAATGCTTGCCCGGCTTCTCGGGATGATCGGTGTGGTCGAACTGATAGGTCGGGCCGACCTTGCCGATCGCCGCGGTGCTGAGGCCCTTGTCACGAGCCATCTTCAGGATGGTCTCTTCGTTCAGATAGTCGCCCTTGAAATGCTCGTCGATGTCGCCGAGCACGGCGTCGTTCTCGATGAAGGGGACCACGGTGTCGCCGGCCGGGACGGAGGTGTAGTTGGTCCAGATCGTGTTGGAGAACACGCCGGTGTCGCCGAGATAATGGCCCGTCGAGATCGCCGAGCCGTTGGCCATGGTGAAGGTCGGAAACAGCGAGTGCGAGTTCTTGAAGTTGACGCCCTTGTCGCGGACTTCGGCCATCGCCGGCGCCGTTTCGGGAGTGACCTTCAGCGCGCGCAGTCCGTCCGGAATGAACAGGATCAGGTTACGGGGCGTGTTGTTCTGGGCGAAGGCAAGTCCGGTGGACAGCACTGTCAGTCCGGCGGACAGCAACACCAGTGAACGGCGCATCAAATCTCTCCTGCGGTGAGGCGGCATGGCCGCGACCGCGGCCCCGGCAATCGTTTAGTTTTGCAATATGACAGTTTTGTTACAAGGGCTGTCGGCTATGCAAGAGAGATGGGAGAAGGTGGGGACGATACGGTCACAGACTCCTTCTCAAGCACCAACGAGGCGCAAACTCGATGGCGCACGATGACCGGCGGAGCCGCCCGAGTCCGATCTCGCGTCGGACGCGGCAATGCCTGCCACAACGAACAATCTATGACAAAATTCCGAATTCAAATAGAATAACGCCACGGTAGCCGGCAAGCTCATTTCGGCGCGATCTCTACCTGCGGATTCTGCGCCAGCGCCTGCGCTGGTTTCACCGCGACGGGATAGCCTCCGCCGTTGGCGAGATCGCGCCGCAGCGATGGCGTTGCCGCATGCAGCGCGAAGATAATCGCGATCTGAGTCCGGTTCTGGAGTCGGTATTTGCGCATGATATTGCCGATATGCGCCCGCACCGTGTTCTCCGAGATCTTGAGCTCGAAGGCGATGTTCTTGTTCTGCATTCCGCGCGCGATCAGCATCATCAGCTGACGTTCACGAGGCGTTGGTGTAATCGAATATTCCGGACTCATGACTAGTTCCTCCCTGGCCGTTGAGCTGATGTGGCCATCCCAGCATGTCGTCATTCCGTCTTGAGCGCCTCTATTGGACTGAGCTTGGACGCCTTGTGTGCAGGATAGAAACCGAAGATGAGGCCGGTCACGATCGAGAAGACCAGGGCCAGGGCAATCGCTTCGCTGTCGATTGACGTGATCCAGCCGGCCATGCGGGCGACTGTCATCGACAGCGTGACCCCACCGACAACGCCGATAGCGCCGCCGAGGAGGCAGAGTACAAGCGCTTCGCAGAGAAACTGGAGACGGATGTCCCGCATCCGCCCACCGAGCGCCCGGCGAATTCCAATTTCCCGCGTTCGCTCCGTGACCGACACGATCATGACGTTCATGATGCTGATGCCGCCGACGAGCAGCGAGACCGACGCGATGGCGACGAGCAGGAGCGCCACGGTGCGGATTGCTCCCTGCTGCGCTTCCATGGCGGCGGCCGGATCCTGGACCTTGAAATCGTCTTCCTGGCCCGCGAGGACCCGGTGACGCTGCCGCAGCAGGCTTTCGATCTCCGTTCGCGCGCCCGCCATCTGGCCGTCGGCGGCCACCTTCGCGATGATGTAGGCGACCGAATCCCGGTTGATGTTGCTGGCGCTGCCGAGGAAGCGCAGCTTGGCCGTGGTGAGGGGGACGAAGGCGACGTCGTCCTGCGAGGGGCCCTTGTGGTCGAGCACGCCGACCACTTCAAGCGGCACCTTCATGATCCTGATCTGCGCGCCGATCGGATCGTCGCCTGGCGCGAACAGTTCGCGCGCGACCGTGCTTCCTAGGATCACGACCTTGCCGGCGCCAGCTTCCTCAGCGCCGGAGAAGTAGCGGCCGGAGGAGAGTTGCCAGTCGCGCACCATGAAGTGTCCGGTCGTGGTGCCATTGATCGTCGTGTTCCAGTTCTTGCTCTCGTGGATCACCTGCGCCGTTCCGGCGATTGAGCCGGCCGCGGCCTGGATCTCCGGAATCTGCTCGAGGATGGCCTGTACATCGCTTTCGGTCATCGTCAGCTTCGTGCCCTCCTTGAGACGCACGCCGCCCTGAACGACCGCGCCGGGCGTGATCATCAGCACGTTGGTGCCGATCGAGCGGATCTGCTCCTGGAGGCGAACCTGGGCGCCGGCCCCGATCGCGAAGACCGTCACAATCGATGCGACGCCGATGACGATGCCGAGCATCGTGAGGATGCTGCGCAGCGGGTTGAGGCGCAAGGCGTGCAGAGCGATCTGGAAGCCCTGGAGCATTGTCATGACGCAACGCTCCGTTTCGGCAGCAGCGGAGCCAGCGCCTCGTCGCTGACGATCTCTCCGTCATGCAGGCGGATCGTGCGACGGCACAGGATCGCGATGCCGGGATCATGGGTGATCATCACCACGGTCTGGCCGCGCTGGTTGAGCGCGGCGAACAGCGCCAGGATCTCGGCGCCGGTGCGACTGTCGAGCGCGCCCGTCGGCTCGTCGGCAAGCACGATCAACGGGGAGGCGATCAGAGCACGTGCGATCGCGATGCGCTGCTGCTCGCCACCGGAGAGCTGCCGCGGAAAGTGATGCGCCCGGTGCAGCATGCCGACGTCCGCGAGGCTGTGCTCGGCCCGTTCCAGCCGCTCCTTGCGGCCGACACCACAATAGACCAGCGGCAGGGCGACATTCTCGATCGCGTTGTGGCGGGCGAGCAAATTGTAGGATTGAAACACGAAGCCGATGCTACGGGCGCGCAAGGTCGACCTGCGGTCCTCGGAGAGATGGGCGACATTGGCGCCCTCGAGATAGATCGCGCCTTCGCTCGGCAGATCCAGCAGCCCGATCATGTTCATCAGCGTGGACTTGCCGGAGCCGGACGGTCCCATCACCGCGAGGATTTCGCCATGCTCAATGTCGAAGCTGACATTGCGCACCGCCGTCACTGCGACCCCGTCCGCGCGATACGTCCTGCAGACGGAGCGGAGGCTGATAAGGGGCAGGCGGGCGGTCATGATCCAAACCTGATTCCAAGAAATTCCATACCGGAGGGCCGGATTGCCTGACCGATGGCGACCTGGCTGCCTTCGACGAGATCTCCGCTCTTGAGCGCCACCTGTTCGGTGCCGGCCGCGCCGACGGTCACCGGAACCCGCTGGATGGAGCCGGTCGGGGTGCGTACCCAGACGCCGCTGCGGTTCGAAGTTGCGTCGGTCCGCGTGCCCGAAGGCTGGAAGCGCAACGCGGCGAGCGGCACTTTGAGCACATCGTCCTGGCGCTCGATCACGATCTTGACCAACGCGGTCATACCGGGCAGCAGCGCGCCATCGAGGTTGGAGGTCGCAAGCACGACGGTATAGGTAACCACGTGCTGCTGGTTCTGCGGCGCCTTGCGTACCTGTCGCACCATCGCTTCGAAGCGGCGGTCGGGGTAGGCATCTACCGTAAAGTAGGCGCGCTGGCCGGGGGCGATGCGTCCGATATCCGCTTCGTCCACCTGCGCGTGGATTTCCATGTCTTCGAGGCGATGGGCGACCACGAAGGTGGTGCGCGACTCCAGCCCGACGGCGAGCGTCTGGCCCTCGTTGACGAACCTGCCGACGACCACGCCGTCGATGGGCGAGCGGATCACGGTGCGGTCGAGGTCCGCTTGCGCCGCGGCAAGTACGGCCGCCTTCTCCGGCACCGCCATCCTCGCCTGGTTCAGCTCAGCCTCGATCCTGCGGACGTCGGCCTGCGCGCCGTCCACGGAGTAGGAATTGAGGGACACCATCACCTCGGCCTCGCGCTCCTGGGCGAGCCGAGCGGTAAACTCTGTCTGGGCGTCGTCGACCGTCGACGTCGCAACGACGTTTTGCGACTGCAGCGCCAGTTTTCGCTGCAGGGTCTTCTGCGCCGATGATTTGACCGCCTGGGCGCTCTCGAGCTTGGCGGCAAGCACGGCGCGGCTGCCCTTGGCGTTCTGCAGATCGATCCTGGCGCGATCGAGCTTGGCCCGCTCGATATCCACGAGGGAGTTGGCGACTTCGAGCGCCGCCTTGGCCTCGTCGACCTTGGCCGCGAAGCTGCGGGGATCGATCAGCGCGAGCGGCTGGTCCTTGCTGACGGTGTCGTTGAAATCGACATAGACCCGCGCAAGCTGTCCGGACAATTGGGAACCCACCTCGATCGTCTTGACCGGTTGCAGGGCACCGGTGACGGTCACGGTCTGCTCGATGCTGCCGCGCTGTATCGAGGCGTAGCGGAACACAGGCGTGTCCGACCCGAAGGTTGAGGCTTCGCGATCACCGGGTGCGAGGAGCTGTTTTGTCGACTCGTAGGCTTGCGTCGCTCCGGCCGCCGCACTCCCGGCCGCGCCGGTGATTGTTGCCGATCCCGCGGCGTAGACCGCGGCGAGACCACATGCAGTTCCAAAAAAGGCAATAACTGGCACAAATCGCATATCAAGAACCCCCGCCCTTGAAATGACCTTGTTGGCGGAAAGACCGGAATCGAGAGATGGCTGCAATTCGCCCGAGGCGATCCCGGTGTCTCGGCAGTATGTCGTCGTTCTTAAGGCGACGGACGGGCGCGCTCTATGATTCAGAAGTAAAGCCCGCGACTGCGCCTTTTCGTGATTTGCGCAGAACCCATACCGGGCGTATTCAAATCGATGCGCGCGGTATCGAACTCGATAGCTGACTAAACGTCTCGTCCGATCTGGCCGAAGTAGTGGCCGGTCGGTGTTCAGTTTGGCGTAAGGGTGGCAACACCGTGACACAGTTGGCCATACCAGGGGCTCGACGCCGGATTGGCGCATCCTCGACATTGCGGCGCCGAAGGTGGCCTCGAGCCCCCTTCGATCACGAACTCCGAAATGTTAACTGCTTCACTCGTATCCACCGGGCGTTTTGCCCTAGAACGTGGAACTGACGAGCCTTTGCGGCTCGTTCGCACTCGCCAATTCATTCAGCACCTTGTTTATCGCTTGCAATCATGATGGAGAGCTCGTTGCCGGATCATCGAGCCCCAATTCGGGGAGTTAGCTGCGATGAATTCAAATCAAGCCACAGTTTCAAACCAAGCCACAGTTTATGTCGTTGATGACGAAATTCAGATTCGAAATGCGATTGGCAGCCTTTGCGAGGAGACCGGACATCACGTCAGGTTGTTTGCCTCAACGGACGAGTTTATTGCCGAAAGTCTAGCTAACGGACCATCCTGCCTGGTGCTCGACGTCCGCTTTCCCGGCACGTCGCCGACCGGCCTCGAGCTTCAGCGCAAGCTGGCGGAGTCGGGCGTGCAGATACCGATCGTCTTCATCAGCGGCCACGTGGACGTGCGCGTCTCGGTCGAGGCCATGAAGCGCGGGGCGGTCGAGTTTCTGCCAAAACCCTTCCGCGAGCAGGAGATCCTCGATGCGATCAGGCACGGCATCGAGCGCGATCGCCGGCGTCTGGAGCGTGAGAGTGCGGAGCGCGAGGCGCGCCAGCGCGTCCAGACGCTGACGGCACGGGAGCGCGAGATCATGCTGCTGATGGCGCAGGGGCTCGTCGCCAAGCAGATCGCGGCCAAGCTCGGCGTCAGCGAGGTGACGGTGAAGGTGCACCGCGCCAGAATGATGCGGAAGCTCGAGTTGCGTTCGCCGATTGAGGTTGTGCGATTGATCGACAGTATGGGACTCGAGGCGGAGCGCTTCGGTGCTGGACATACGCAGATCTAGATTTGCGGACGGCAAGTGATCGCGCGTCGTCTAGTCCGTATCGACTAGCATGAACTGCAGTCTGTCGCATCGAGCGAGATCGGTTCAGAGTCATCCCTACGATGTCGGCCTGCTCCAAGACGGCATCCGAACCCAGTTAGACAACTCGGCTAGAAAGGGATTTCCCATGCGCAAATTGTTTCTTGCATCCGTTGCCGTGTTCGCTCTGTCCTCAGCGGCTCAGGCTGCCAACACGGCGAGCACCTTTCAGATCGGCGCAGTAAACGCCTCCGCCGTGAACCAGCAGGGCCACGTGAATGACTCCTCGACCACCTTCCAGCTTGGCCTCGTGAACAGCGCGAGCACCATGCAGGGCACGACCTCTCCGTCGCTCAACAATGCGAGCTCGGTGACCCAGATTGGCGTCTTCGGCAACGCGGCCACCACTGGGCAGGTTGCCACCGGCAACAACGCCAGCTCGATCAGCCAGACCACGCTCTTCGGCCTCCCGCCGAACAACGCCGCCGCCGTTGGGCAGATTGGCGGCGGAATCAACCTCAGCACCATTACGCAGCACTAAGCCAGCCCCGTATCGGCCCGGGCGCGTCCACTGAGCGGCGCGTCCGGGCAATACTCGACAAGCCATACTCGAAATGACCGCGATGAGCTTGCCCAACGAGGCGGCGGATCGACGGCTGACGTTTCGCGGAGGAATTGACATGCGCATGAAACATCTCTTCACGACGGTCGTCATGCTGAGCGCACTGACCGCTGTCGAGGCCCAAGCTGCCAACTCGGTTAGCGTGTTGCAGTTCGGTGCGACAAATCTCTCGTCCACAGTGCAGACCGGCCCGGTGAACAACACCGCGACGACGCTGCAATTCGGCGCGACCAACATCGCATCGAGCTTGCAGTTGGGATCGCTGGCCTCGGTCAATTCGGCGACGATAGGACAGGGCGGCACGACCCCCCACCGCGACCAATAACGCCGCGGTCGGTCAGGTCGGCGGCGCCAACACGAGCTTGATCGGCCAGATTGGTTTGAACAATGCTGCCGGGGTGTCCCAGCTTGGCATTCTGAACGGCTCCACGATTTTGCAGCAGGCTCCCTGACCTGAGATCGTGTTTTGGCTCGGCAGATAGTGTGGAGGCATATGATGAACAAGCATCTTCTGGTCGTTGCGACGGCGGTCCTCGTCTCCTGTTTCGCCGCGAACGGCCCTGCGCGGGCGCAAGGCGCTGACATAAAGACGATCGTCTCGGTCAACGGGCCGCCGGTCGTCTTGAACCAGAGCAGTTCGACCAACATGGCCGGCGTGTTCATGATCGGCGGTAACACCAGCGCGACTGTCACCCAGAACGGCTCGAATAACGCGGTCGGCATCCTGCAATTCGGCGGGACGACATCGGCTTCGGTCGGGCAGACCGGCATGAATAATTTCGCGTTCGTCGGCCAGACCGGCCAGTCGGCGACGAGCGTCCTGTCGCAGCTCGGCACGATGAATGCGGGAGCGATCGCGCAGTTCGGCAAGGTCAACTCGTCGACAGTGGTCCAAACTAGCCCGTAAGGTGAACGCGGGCTCGCCTTGGTCAGGAACCGGCAGGGGGAAAGGTGATGGGGTTGAGGTACGGTAGGAAGTTATTGGCGCTGTTGGCGCTGCTCGCCGCCATCAGCGTTGCGTCCGAGGCATCGGCCGGATCCAGGCCATCGCCATTCGCCGGACTTCAAGGCGGCGGAGGACTCCAAGGCGGCGGACTCATGCAAGGCGGTGTCACGAACCCGAGCGTGAGCATCCAGACGGTCGTGGAGTACGGCAACAATCCGCAGCCGATCACGATCGTGGAGAACAGCAGCATCAATATCGCGCGGGTGATTCAGTTCGGCGGCACGGGAACTGTCGATGCGACCATTGTCCAGAACGGCACAAGGAACTATGTCGATTTAATCCAGATCGGTGGCACTACCAACGCGGCGATCGGTCAGTCCGGCGTGAACAACATCGCCGACATCACCCAGGTCGGCAATTCCACGAACGCTCTTCTGCTCCAGATCGGCGACATGAACACGGGGGCGGTGCAGCAGTTCGGGCGGTTCAACTGGCTGTCGATTTTCCAGTTCGGGCGGTAGTCGAGAAGGTGAGGTGTGACATGAGGTTCACCATACTCGCAGCAGGAATGGGCATCATGGCAGCAATATCAGCCGGACCGGCCGGCGCCGGTGAGACCGGCGACGGCCACACCACCGTAGTCCAGGACGAGAACGGCACGGCCGTCATCACGCAAAGTGGTGATCCGGCACAGGCCGAGGTCAGGGTCGACAAGGAGCCCGGACGCACGACGGTCTACCGTCGTAGCGGTGGAAACACCGCGATCGTATCGCAGGGCACGGGAAACGCGCAGGACTTGCTCGATTGGCTGCGCAAGCAGCAGCCCCACTGACGTACCGAGGCCCATCGTCGGTGAGAGAACGACCGGGCCTGGTTGCAAGCGGGCGCTACGGGAGCGTTCCGGACGTATCCGGCTGGCGCGATCAACTCCGGTCAACTGGTTATGAAACAGCGTTCCATGGAACGAAGTCCTTGAAACCAGCCGGGAATTCCAGACGTCATGCTGCACCCTGTTCCCCGTCAATCCCGCGCCTTAACCAACAATTAATTATACGTTTGCGGGCGGGTTACGGCCCGGCTTAGCGTGCAATGGGGAGCCGCTATCGCGAAGCCAAACGAGTTGGTGCGTATCATGATGTCCAGATCACATGGGGCGTTGCTCGCCTCACTTAGCGCAGCCGCGCTGCTCCTTGCTGCCAGTGACAGTTTTGCCAGGCCCGGCGGCGCAGCCGCGCATGGGCTGACCGCCACGCCTTCCCGCGCGGTGGCGCGTCCGCCGATCGCGCCGGGTGCTCGGTTCCGCGGCCGTAACAATCCCTGGGTCTATTGGCCGGGCGGAGGCGCGTTCTTCTACGATGGCGCGACCTACAGCCAGCCTTTCGTCGATGCAGGGCAGCAGCCGCTCTCTAACGACGTGAGCTACACCAACACTTATAACGTTCCCTGGGATTGGACGCATCGCTTCCCGCCGAACGTCGTGCCGTCCGACCGGCCCTATGTGCCGAGCTGCCCGACCGAGCAGGTGACGGTGCCGGGCCGCGGCGGCGGCGACCACACCGTGAACATCATGCGCTGCTACTGAGCGGCTAGCCGAGCTCAAAGCTCGTCACGCCGAAGACGCGGTGGATCCGTGGCGGCTTGATCGGCCCTGTGTACATCCGCGCCGTCTCGAACACCGGCTTGAGGCCGAGCGATTCTGCGACCGCAATCGCCTCGCGATTGACTGCGGGGACGTCGAGAAAGACTTCGCTGCCACCTGCACTTTCCAGCAGGGCCTGCACAACGGCGTCCGCCGCCGCGCGATCGTCGGCGACGAGCGGGCCGATCTTGTGGCCGGTCCGGCAAGGCCGGATGACGCCCCATGCGGCGAGCTCGCCATCGCGCAGCAGCGCGCGGCCGACATGGCCGGCCGTATTGAACCAGGCGCGCAGGAAGGGGCTACGCGCTGCAGGGAAGACCGTGGCGTCGTCGGCTTCAACAAGCGCGAATGGAATGTCGTTGATTGCTAGGACATCAGCGGGTGGCTTCGGCGGCGCCGCGACGATGCCGCCATAGCGGATATTCGCGTATGCAAGCTGGAAGCCAGATTTCCTGTAATTGTCCTGCTGTGCCACGACGCCGTCGAGCCCGATTACGCGAGCGCCCGCATGCGCGATCGCCGCGTTCCAGATGCGCAGGCCGTAGCCCGAGCCGCGAAGATCCGCACGCACGATGTAGAAGCCAAGGAAGGCGAAGCGATCATCGTAATTGACGCAGGAGACGGTCGCGACCGGCTCGCCGTCGATCTCGCCAACGAAGAAGCCCTCCGCGTCGGGAAGCGCGAAGCAGGCGGCATCCGCAAGACCCGGATTCCAGCCCTCGGCCGCGGCCCAGTCGACGGCAATGGCGATCTCCTCGGGGCGCATATTGCGGATTTGCAAATCGCTCATCTTACCAGTCACTCATGACGGATGCCTTCGACAGTGGACCTGCCGGCCGATCCGGCTGTAGAAGGCCTCATGATAGGCCGAGCCTGCGGCTCGCCTCAACACAGGGATGATCGGTCATGGCAGCAGAGAAGGTCGCACTCGTCACCGCGGGCGGCAGCGGCATGGGGGCAGAGGCTGCGCGGCGGCTCGCGGCCGACGGATTTCGCGTTGCGATCCTGTCGTCCTCCGGCAAGGGCGAGGCGCTGGCGGCCGAGCTCGGCGGGATCGGTGTCACCGGCTCCAACAAGTCGAACGACGATCTGAAGCGTCTCGTCGACGGCGCGCTTGCCAGGTGGGGCCGCATCGACGTGCTCGTCAACAGCGCTGGCCACGGCCCGCGCGCGCCGATCACGGAGATCACCGACGAGCAGTGGCACACCGGCCTCGATACCTATCTGCTCAACGTGATCCGTCCGACGCGGCTGGTGACACCGGTCATGCAGGCGCAGAAGGCTGGCGCCATCGTCAACATCTCGACCGCCTGGGCGTTCGAGCCGAGCGCAATGTTTCCGACCTCCGCGGTGTTCCGCGCTGGCCTTGCCGCTTTCACAAAGATATTCACCGACACCTATGCCACCGACAACATCCGGATGAACAATGTTCTGCCCGGCTGGATCGACAGCCTGCCGCAGACCGATGCGCGCCGCGACAGCGTGCCGATGAAGCGCTACGGCAAGGTCGAGGAGATCGCTGCGACGATCTCGTTCCTGGCCTCCGACGGCGCAGCCTACATCACCGGCCAGAATATCCGTGTCGACGGCGGACTGACGCGGTCGGTCTGAGCAGGCCGCTTCGAATCGGGGTCTCGCATGTGACGCGGGCTTGCGCGCGTCACTGCATGAAGGGCAACGCGCAGCCCCTGGGGCACAAGGTTCAGTGCGAAGCCACTAGCCGCGCCAGCGCCGGCAGGATACTGTAACGGACGATCTCGTGCGGATATTCGCTGCGATTGGCGAGCAGGACGATGCCGATCCGTCGCGCCGGGACAAGGCCGAGATAGCCGGAGGCGTTGTTGAGGCCGCCGGGCTTGTCGACGATGGTGACGCCGGGAAGGTGCACATTCTCCCAGGCCATGGCCTCGCCGAATCTATCGTCGATGCGGAAGGCCTCCCGCTGCGTCATCCGCAGTGCCTCGCGCAAATGCGGGTCGACCGATCGCCCGTCGGCGCAGGCCGACACGAAGGTCGCGAGGTCCCGCGCTGAGGAGAACATCTGGCCGGTGCCGGGGAAATCAAAGTAGCTCTGCTGGTTGCCGGGCGGTCCGATCGCCACGCCCTGATACGAATACCCTTGCACGACACGCTGCATCCACGCCGCATCCATGACAGCGCGGTTGTCTTCACCGCGCTCGGGGACGCAGGTCGCATTCATGCCGAGCGGCCCGAGGATGCGCTGCTCGAACAGCGTTGCGATCGGGGCGTCGTAACATCGCTCGAGCACGAGCTGAAGCAGCACGTAGCAGGCATGGCTGTAAACGCGCTGCTTGCCGGGAACTTCGCCGGCCTGCGGCTTCCAGGCGTTGAACATGTCAATGAACTGCGCCTGCGTTAATGAGTCGTTCGGCCAGGGTGGATGGTCGGTCGGGAGCAGCATGCCCGACGTGTGCGTGGCGAGCTGGCCGACGGTCACGCGGCGGACATAGTCGCCGGTGAGTTCGGGCAGATACTTTGGCAGGCGGTCGTCGAGCCGCAGCTCGTCGCGAAGCGTGCCGAGCGCGACCAGCGTCGCCTCGAAGGGCTTTCGCAGGGAGCCGAGGTTGAACAGCGTGTCCGATGTGACCGGCCTGCGTGTGGTGTCGTCGGCAAAGCCATAGTTGAAGAACTCGACAAGGCCGCCGGCACAAAGCGCGGCAGCAAGGCCGCCCGGCTGGTCCGGTGTCATCGTCGGCGCCAGCTCATTGGCAACGATCTCACGCATCTCCGCGAACATGTCAGAATCCGCGAATGCACGGCGCGATCCGCCAAGCGCGATTGCAAGGGGAACGAGCGCTGCCTGGGCGAGGGCCCGGCGGGTGAGATGCAATGAAGTGACAGCAGACGGCACGGCTCTGGCGAATGATGCGTTGCGCCCCCGAATCTCTTTTTAACGTGGAGGGGGACATACCCCAATTCACGATTGCGCGTTGCGGGTTCCGATTGCGAGGGGTTGGTAAAAATACTTAGCTGTTGAGCTAACAATTGTTGACACCGGACGATGGTGACTCTATAGTTAGCTTCATGGCTAACCAATTATCCCAGCTCGACCAGGTTTTCGCGGCCCTTGCCGATCCCACCCGGCGGGCGATCGTGATGCGGCTCTGCGCCGGCGAGGCCTCGGTCGGCGAGCTCGCAGACCCCTTCGACATGGCGCTGCCGAGCTTGATGAAACACATCCAGGTGCTGGAGACGAGCGGGCTCGTTCAGTCGGAAAAATCCGGCCGCGTGCGCACCTGCCGCCTCGGCCCGGACGCGCTTGTCGGCGCGGAGTACTGGTTCCAGCAGCAGCGCGCGATCTGGGAAGCGCGGCTCGACCGGTTCGAAGCCTACGTGATGAAGCTCAAGAGAGAGAAGGAGCGGGCGGCCGCCAAGCGGCCGTCCCGCACAACCAAACGGAAAGGTTCTGAGTGATGACGAATTCTGCCAATGCTGCCCTGTCGCAATGGTCGCTCGACCGCGAGATCGTGATGTCGCGCGTGATCGACGCGCCGCGCGATCTGGTGTTCGAGGCGTGGTCCGACCCAAAGCATCTGCCGCAATGGTTCGGGCCGAAGGGTTTCAAGATCGAGACCTTCGAGATCGACGTGCGCGTCGGCGGCGTCTGGCGCTTCAACATGATCAGCCCCGACGGCACGGTTTATCCAAACCGCATGCGCTTCCGCCGCATCGAGCGGCCGTCCCTGATGGAGATGGATCACGGGGTTGACCAGGACGAGGATCCCGGCCTGTTCCGCTTCACCCTTACATTTGCCGAGCAGAGCAACGGCAAGACGGTGCTGATGATGCGGCAACTGACCTCGAGCACCGAGCAGCGCGACGGCATGATCGGCTTCGGCGCCGTCGAATACGGCTATCAGACGCTGGACAAGCTCGCAGCGTATGTGGCGGGGATGAAGAGGTAAGAGGAGCGTCGTCGTTCCGGGTTCGATGCGTAGCATCGTCCCGGAATGACCGAGTGATCCTTGGCCGATATCAGACCACCGGAGCGCCAGAGCGCCCGGTGGTTTTTCGTGCTCTTAGCCTGGGAGGTCGCTCGCGAGAGTCCGCAGGACCATAGCGGCCGTCCGGCTTTGCCGTTGATGACGCACGGAGAGAGCCGATTCGGCGAGATACTTGCCCGCGACCCGCTGCAAACCCGGGCTCCGCGCGAATTATGACAGTGCCGTCACGCATATTTTTGTCGCGAGCGACTGTCTTATTGTGACAGAATTGCTACCGCTGGATGTCATATCGATTACAGTGGAGCAGCTCATGTTGCAGTGGCAGGCACGGTCAAATCCCCTCGCGTGGTGGTGGGGGTCCCTGACGCTGGTCAGCGCTGCCAACATCCTCGTCTGGTTCATGCTGTACCGCGAGTTTTATCCGACGGTTGCCGGCAGTGTCGGCGGCGGCTCGGATATCGGCCTGATGTTCCTGCTGTGCGCAGCCTATGTGTTCGGCTGTGCGTTCCGCTCGGTGCTGCCGCGGGCCGACGTGCAGCGCATCTGTCTTTTCGATACCTGGCTCTCCAGCGTCTTCGTCGGCCGTACGGTCGCGACCGTGGCCGAGGTGTGCTTCGCCGCGCAATGGGCGATCATCCTGCATCAGCTAGGCGGCATGGCCGGTGCGGAGACTGCCGTGAACATCGCGCTCGTGATCGTGCCCATCATCATCATCGCGGAATGCTTCTCCTGGTACGCGGTCGCAACCACCAACTTCCTCTACAACGCCATCGAGAACTCGCTTTGGGCGGTGACCTTTTTCCTCGCGGGAATCGCGCTGTGCCGCCTGATGCCGGAATTCCAAGGACCGGTGCGCTGGGCGCTGATTGCCGGCATCGTCGGCATTGCCTGCTTCCTCGCCTTCCTCGTCACGGTCGACGTGCCGATGTATCTCAGCCGCTGGCGGGCGGGTCACGCCGAGGGCAACAAATTCCTCGGCCTCCTCGAAGGGCTGCACGACGTCAGTACGCGATGGGTGGTGACCCACGACATCGCGCACTGGAAGGGCGAGCTGACCTGGATGTTCCTGTATTTCAGCGCCGCGGTGTGGTCGAGCCTCGCACTATGTGCGCTCTACGCGATGGAAGGCTATCTCACGCGCTATCTGGCCTGACGGTTAGAGCCCCGTTCCGATGGGATCGGAACGGGGCTCATATTGCTGTCTTGACGCGAACCGGTATCCACTTCGCTCGAAAACGCTCTATTTGCCGACCAGGCTGCACTTGCTGCGATCGAGCGGGCGGAAGGCCTGGTCGGGCTGGATCGTCGCGACCAGCTTGACGAAGTCCCATGGGCCTTTGGATTCCTCCGGCGTCTTGACCTGCACCAGATAAAGATCGTGCACCATGCGCTGGTCCTCGCGGATGCGGCCGTTGGTGGTGTACGCATCCGACACCGGCGTCGCCTTCATCTTGGCCATCACGGTCGCGCTGTCGTCGGAGCCGGTGTCTTTCACGGCTTGCAGATAGTGGCGCACTGCTGAATAGACTCCGGCCAGGATTTGCGACGGCATCGCCTTGCGGCGTGCATAGAACGCATCGGAGAATTTCCGGGCTGCCGGCGAGACATCCTCGAAGAACGAGGTGACGATGAGATCGCCGCGCGTGGCCTTCAATCCGACTGCCTCGATGTCGACGTTCTGGAACGACATCGGCACGATCTTCATGCCCTGGTCGGCAAGACCGAATTCTTCCGCCTGCTTGATCGCGGTGGCGTTGTCACCAGCGACGTTGATCGCCAGGATCTTGGCGCCCGACGCCTGGGCCTGGAGCAGGAACGAGCTGTAATCGGGCGTGCCGAGCTGCGCCTTGACGCCGCCGGCGACCTTGCCGCCGAGCTCGCTGATGCGGGCGCGCGCGGTCGCCTCGATCGAATGGCCGAAAGCATAGTCGCCGGTGATGAAGAACCACGGCTCCTGGCTGGTCTGCATGATGCCGGAGACCACGGCGGTCGCGGTAGAATAGGCGTCCTGGGTCCACTGCACGCTGGTCGGCGCGCAGGCGTCATCGGTGAGCTGGTTGGCGCCCGCACCGGAGACGAGGAAGATCTTTCCGTTGCCGCGGACCAGCTCCTGCACCGCGAGCGCGGCGCCGGAGCTGCCACCGTCGGCAATCGCCTGCACGCCATCGCTGAACCATTTGCGGGCGAGCGATGCAGCGAGGTCCGGCTTGTTCTGGTGATCGGCCTGCAGGATCTCGATCGGCTTGCCGTTGATCTTGCCGCCGAACTCCTCCGCCGCCATCCGCGCCGCCTCGACCGAGCCCGGGCCCATGGCGGTCGCGAACACGCCGTTCATGTCGGTGAGCACGCCGATGCGGATGGCATCGCCCTTGATCTCGGCGCGCGCAGTGGGAGCTGCGAGCGCCAGAGCGATCAGCAGGGCGGCGGTGGATGTCGTGCGGAGGTTGCCCATGGCGTTTCCTGACTATTTGTTGTCGTTTGATTGATCGAAGGCGGCGGTCAGGCCGGCTCGGCGATGACCGTGTTGCGCAGGGTCCCGATGCCGGAGATCTCGACCTCGACGGTGTCGCCGGGGCGCATCCACAGAGGCGGCGTGCGCTTCGCACCGACCCCGCCCGGCGTGCCCGTGACGATGACGTCGCCCGGGACGAGCGGGCAGATCGTCGAGATGTAGGCGATCAGCTCGGGTATCGCAGTGATCAGGAGGTCGGTGGTTGTGTCCTGCACCACGGTGCCGTTCAGGCGCGTCTGCAGAGTGAGCTTTGACGGATCAGGAATCTCGTCCGCCGTCACCAGCCACGGGCCGAAGCTGCCGCTTTCGGCAAAGGTCTTGCCGGACAGGAACTGGCTGGTGTGGCGCTGCCAGTCGCGGATGCTGCCTTCGTTGTAGCAGGAATAGCCGGCGATGTGGTCGAGCGCGCGGCTTGCGGGGATGTGGCGGCCTTCCTTGCCGATGACGAGCGCGAGCTCACCCTCATAGTCGAAATCGTCGCTCACTTTCGGCTTCACCACGGGCTGGAGATGCCCGACCTGGCTGCACGGGAATCGGACGAACAGCGCCGGCTTCTCGGTGACGGTGCGGCCGGTTTCGGCGACGTGGTCGCGGTAGTTGAGGCCGACGCAGATGATCTTGCCGGGATCGGGGATGACGGGTGCGAAGGTGATCTTGTCGAGCGGATGATCGGGCGCAGCGGAGGCGACCAGCTTTGCGGCCTCGGCAACGCGATTTGCTTCAAGCAACTGCCGCAGTGTGGTGCAGCCCGCCATGCGCGTGCCGAGATCGACGACACCATTGTCCTTGACGGCGCCGAAGGAGGCGCGTCCGTCGGCGATGAAAGAAAGAAGCTTCATGAGATATCCTGTGTGTTCGGTCAGGCCGCGGACGGCACATGGGTTGGAGGAGTGATGGCGGCAATGAGCCGGTCGAGCTCGGAATCGTTGCAGGCGGTGCCGCGCACATAGCGGTCTGGGCGAATGAGCGCGGCGATGATTCCGTGCTCGCGGAGCCAGCGGCCGACACCCTCGGCATCGTCGCTGGACAGGATTTTGATCGCCGCCTGCGAAAGAGCGTCGCGAAAATGAGGAGAGAGCGCCGCGGATGTTTCGGTGAGCAGCACGTGACTGTAGCCGGTCAGATCGTCGCTGCGGCTGCCGTCGCTGAGCGCAAACTGCGGCGCCAGATGTCCGGCCAGCGGCAGCTCCCCGAACGCGAGCCCGGGGCCGAGCAGGGGCTTTTTCACCTCGAGCTTGACTGGCGCATTCTCCCGCGCTTCGCCGGCGGCAAGGCCCGCTTCGATTGCCTTGGTGTTGATAACGCCGCCGAGCCGAATGGCGAGCTCGACGAACTCGCGGACGTGCGGCATACGCTCGCTCTGATAGGTGTCGAGCAGGCTCGCGT
Organism: Bradyrhizobium sp. AS23.2; assembly: GCF_001908185.1. Taxonomy (GTDB): domain Bacteria; phylum Pseudomonadota; class Alphaproteobacteria; order Rhizobiales; family Xanthobacteraceae; genus Bradyrhizobium. The sequence continues at coordinate 25,624 of NZ_LGHM01000026.1, read as the reverse complement.
CGGCGCCTGTGCGAATGACCGCGCCGAGTTTCCAGGCGAGATTCGCAGCATCACGGATGCCGGCGCACATGCCCTGGCCGAGGAACGGCGGGGTCTGGTGCGCGGAATCGCCCGCGAGCAGCAGCCGGTCGCTCCGCCATTGCTGCGCGATGACGGAGTGAAAAGTGTAGACCGCCGCGCGCTCGATGTCGGCATCGTCGGGTGTGATCCAGCGCGAAAGCAACTCCCAGACCTTCGCCGGCTGCGCGACCTCTTGGGAGTCCTCGTCGGGGAGCACCGTGATCTCCCAACGCCGCCGCATGCCGGTGCCGCGCACATACGTCGCCGGTCGCCGCGGATCGCAATGCTGGATGCTGTAGTCGCCGAGGTCATCGCGTTCGCGCTTGAGCAGCACGTCGATCACGAGCCAGCGCTCGTGGAAGCCAAGATCGTCCATGCCGGAACCGATGAAGCGGCGCACCAGCGAGCGGGCGCCGTCGCAGCCGATCACATAGCCGGCGCGGACTTCGGTGAGCTTCCCGTTGGAGAGGTCCTCGTAGCGGACGCGGACGCCGTGCTCGTCCTGGTCCAGCGCGAACACGTCGCAGCGGTTGCGCAAGGTGACCTGCGGCCAGCGGGCGAGACCTCCGATCAGCACATCCTCCAAATCCGGCTGATGGAATCGGTAGCTGAGATTCCAGCCCATCGGCGTGAGCGTCTGCGGCCGCGACCAGTCCAGCAGCATCCGGCCGTCAGCGTCGAGGAAGAGCATCCCCGGGCTGAGGGTGACATACGGCAGGATCGCATCCGCGAGGCCGAAGGCCTGGAACACCCGCATGCATTCGTCGTCGAAATGCACCGCGCGCGGCAGATGGTAGGTCCGCGCCTCGCGCTCCAGCACCAGCGTCCGCACGCCGCACAGGCCGAGCAGGTTGGCGAGGGTGGCACCGACCGGGCCGCGGCCGACGATCACGACATCGAAGTTTTCGGGGGCGGATTTATCTTGCATGGGGCTATCTCTTCCTCAAGCGAAGCCGCCGCATCAACGTCGCCGCGCCAAGTGTCCGCTCAGCGGACGAGGGGCGTCGTGCCCATTCCCAGCCAAATGGTCACCTGTCCGCCAGTCGGACACCTCGCGGATAGCGCTACGCGCCGACGCCGTGGTTTGGCAAAGGAAGAATCAAAGGCAATAAAATGCAGGCCGCCCGCAGCCTGCCGGATGGAGGAACGTCGATGCTGCGATCGGTGCTTGGCGCATGTCTTGCGGTACAACTGTTCGCAGCGCCGGTTTTTGCTGCCGATATCAATGTCGGCATCATCCTGTCGGCGACCGGGCCGGCGGCGGCTATCGGCAATGCCGAGCGCAACGGCACGGCCTTTGCCCCGGCCGAGATCGCCGGCAAGAAGGTCAACTATCTCTTCCTCGACGAGGCTTCCGACAGCACCGCGGCGGTGACCGCGCTGCGCAAGCTCTATCAGGCGAGCAAGATCGACATTCTGGTCGGGCCTACCACGACGCCCGGATCATTCGCCGCGATCGATCCGGCGGTCGAGTACGGATTGCCTGTCATCGCGCTTGCGCCGGTCAACGCACTGGTCGCACCGGTCGACGCACGGCGGCGATGGATATTCAAGACCACGACCAATGACGATCACGAGGCGACGCCGCTGTTCGCAAACATGAAGAAGACCGGCGTCAAGAAGCTGGCGCTGATCGGCTTTGGCGATTCCTATGGCGACGCCTGGAGCAAGGTCAGTGCCGATATGTGCAAGGAAGCGGGAATCGAACTCGTCGCCAACGAGAAATATGCCCGGACCGATACCACCGTCGTCGGGCAGATTCTGAAGATCATTGCGGCAAATCCCGACGCGGTGCTGATCGCGGCTTCCGGCGCACCCGCGGCCCTTCCGCTGCTGCAACTGCGCGAGAAGGGATATGCGGGCCAGATCTACGGCACGCTTGGCGCCACCTTCGGCGACTTCCGCAAGCTGACCGGTGCGCAAGGAGATGGCATCTTGGTGCCGCTGAGCCCGGCGGTCGCGGCAGCGTCGTTCCCCGATGATTATCCCGCCAAGAAGGCCGCGCTCGAATTCATTGAGCGCTACGAGGCCAAGTTTGGACCCGGCAGCCGCAACATCTTTGCCGGCTCGGCCTATGATGCGCTGATCCTGATCGAACGCGCGGTGCCTGCCGCCCTGAAGGCGGGTGAGCCGGGCACGGCCGAATTTCGCGAAGGCCTGCGCAGCGCGATCGAAGGGTTGAAGGGCGTCGCAGGCTCGCGCGGCGTCTACAATTACGGCCCCAACGACCACACCGGTCTGGACCAGAGCGCACTGGCGCTCGGCAAGCTCGAAAAAGGCGAGTGGGTCGCGGTGCGCTAAGCGGACGATGGCAGATGGAGCAGGGACGATGCCCGCTGTGATGGACCGCCCCGCCTATGACGTCGATCTCTACAGCGACGACGTACTGCGCGATCCCTATCCGCACTACCGCGCGCTCCGCGATCTGGGCGCGGCAGTGTGGCTGCCGCGCAACGGGCTCTATGCATTGGGACGCTTTGACGACGTCCGCGGCGCCTTGCGCAGTCCCGGTCTGTTCTCGTCGGCGCAAGGGGTTGCCGCCAACGATCACGTCAACGACATGTCGCGCGGCACGACGCTGGCGAGCGACGCGCCGCTGCATGACCGGTTGCGCGCGATCATCGCCGCGCCCCTGCTGCCGCGCGCGCTGGAGGAGATCGGTCCGCAGATCCGCGCCGAGGCGCGGCGGCTGGTCGACGACCTCGTGACGCGCGGACAATTCGATGCGGTGACGGATCTCGCCCAGCATCTGCCGCTCACCATCGTATCCAAGCTGGTGGGGTTGGAAGACTACGGGCGCGGCAGCATGCTGCGGTGGGCATCGGCCACGTTCAACGTGCTCGGCACGATGAACGCGCGGGGTTGCGCCGCCATGACCGATGTCCAGGAAATGCGCTCCTATCTCGGCGGCGCCGAGATCCGCGCGCACTTGCGGCCGGGCAGTTGGGGAGACCGCATTTTCCAAGCCGGAGAGCGCGGCGAGGTCGAGCCGGAGCGCTGTCCGGTTTTGATGCGCGATTATCTCGGGCCGAGCCTCGACACCACGATCTTTGCGACCGCGAACCTGATCATGCTGTTCGGCAAACACCCCGAGCAATGGAATCTGGTCCGCAACGACCCCGCGCTGATTCCCAACGCCATCAACGAGTCGCTGCGGCTGGAATCGCCCATTCGCGGCTTTACCCGACATCTCACCACCGACGCGGCGATCGGCGGCGTGAGCATTCCGGGCGGAAGCCGGGTGCTGCTGCTCTATGCCTCGGCCAATCGCGACGAGCGGAAATGGCAGGACGCCGAACGTTTCGACGTGCGCCGCCGCGCCAGCGATCATCTCGGCTTCGGCAACGGGACGCATATGTGCGCGGGTCTGCATCTGGCCCGGCTGGAGATGACTGCGCTGCTGGAAGTGTTGGCCGGGAAGGTGGGTCGCTTCGAGATCGGCGAGCCGGTGCTGGCGCGCAACAACGTGCTGCGCGGGCTTGCCTCGCTGCCGGTGCGGGTGAGGTAGAGTGTTTTCGAGCGAAGTGGATACCGGTTCGCGTAAAGAAAACGCGTCAAAACAAGAATCTAGAGCCCCGTTCCGATTCCATCGGAACGGAAATGGCTCTAGGGGCTGACCGGGATAGCTTCAGCGATATTGCGCATCGGTGCGACAAATTGCGCTACCGCTTCCTCGATTCCGAGCGCCGAGCGGATCCAGATGATGGAGATGCAGCCGAACACGGCGCCGTTCCGTACGATGGGGACGGCAATCGAGGCCGTCTTGGGATTGTATTCACCCTCGCTGCGGATCGCGTAGCCCCGCGCGGCAGTCTCGGCGATCATGCGGTCGAGGCGGCCTTCGTCGAGAAAGGGACGGTCGTCGGCTTCGTCGATGCGGCGGAGATGGTTGACGATCAGGTCGCGCTCGCGCGCAGGGCAGGCGGCGAGATAGGCGCGGCCCGCGGACGTCCGCAGCATCGGCAGGCGCTTGCCGATCATGCCGCGGTCGATCGAGAGCGGGCTGCGGGAATGGGTGGTTTCCTGCACCACCATCGCGGCGTTCTCGTAAGTGGAGAGATCGACCGGCCAGACCAGGGTCTTGCTGAGCTCAGCCAGATAAGGCGCAGCCGCCTGGCAGATCACCACGCCGGGGTCGTAGCCGTCGCCGAGGCTGAGCGCCCGCCGGGTCACGCGAAAACGGTCATCGCTGGCGCTGCGCGCGATATAGCCGAGCTCCTCCAGCGTTTCGAGCAGGCGGTAGACGGTGGGGCGGGGCAGGTCGAGCGCGCGGGCAACGTCGCCGGCGCGGATGCCGCCGGAGCGGTTGACCTCCTGCAGCACGTCCAGCCCGCGCTTGAAGGCGCGGACGCCCTCCGATTGCCGCGGCTGGCCGGTCCGCGTCCGCTCCTTGGACACTTCGAATTTCCTCCCTTGTGGCATATCGCGGCGCGACTATCGTCTTTGCGAACGCGAAGCGATTGCGGGACGCACCGTAGGATCGCGCGCGGCCGGTATCAAGTTCGCCGCACTGCGGCGAATGCGATACCCTCGGGAGGACGTCGATGGAAATCACCGCGCTCGGCTATATCGGGATCAATTCATCGCAGATCGACCAGTGGAGCCAGATGGCGACCGGACTGCTTGGCATGCAGCAGGTCGATCGCGGCGGCAAGATGCGCGCCTTTCGCATGGACGATCGCAAGCAGCGGCTCATCGTCGACGGCAGCAGCGATGCCGGCCTGGCCATGATGGGCTGGGAAGTTCCCTCGACCGCCGAGCTGGACCAGTTGGCCGGGCGGCTGGAAAGCCACGGCGTCCAGGTGGTCCGTGGATCGCGCGCTCTTGCCGATGAACGGCATGTCACCGAGCTGATCACCTTCGCCGATCCAACCGGCAACCGGTTGGAGGCTTTCTGCAAGCCTGAGCTCGCAGCCGAATCCTTCAAGCCGGGCCGGCCGATCTCGGGTTTTCGCACCGGCGCGCTCGGGATGGGGCATGTCGTGCTCAACGTCGAGGACGTCGAGCGATTGTTGCCGTTCTATCGCGACGTGCTCGGCTTCCACGTCTCCGATTTCGGCCTGAAGCCCTACGGACTTTATTTCTTTCACGTCAACGGCCGCCACCACAGCTTTGCGATGGTCGGCTCGGGGCGCAAGGCGCTGCATCATTTCATGGTCGAGCTCGGCAGCCTCGATGATGTCGGGCAGGGCTACGATCTCGCGCAGATGGACGAGGGCCGCGTTGCCTATACGCTGGGCCGGCACACCAACGATCACATGACCTCGTTCTATGTGAACACGCCCTCCGACTTCTTCATCGAATATGGCTGGGGCGGGCGCGTGATCGATCCCGAGACATGGAAGCCGCACGAGACCTTTGACGGGCCCTCGCTATGGGGCCATGAGCGGCTCTATATGCCGGAGGAGCAGCGCAAGCGCCTGCGCGACATGCGGCTCGATGCGGCGGCCCGCGGCGTGCGCGTCGCCGACCCACGCGTGCCGCCGCTGAACTGCGCGTGGCTGGACTCGGTGATCGCGCGCGAATGATCCGCTGCCGCGCGGCAACGATCTGACATCCAGGGCCCTCGCCCGAGGAGGCCGGCCACGTCTTTGGGGCCGCCAAGCCGAAGCTCGCGGTTTGCGCCGGATGGAGCGAAGCTCGAGCCGTAACGCGGGCGGCGATCAGGCCTCGTCGAGATCGACCTGCGTCAGGATTCCCTGACGCAGCGCCAGCCGGACCAGCTCGATGTCGGAGCCGACGCCGAGCTTGTCCTTGATGAGCGAGTGCAGGTTTGCCACCGTCTTCGGGCTGACGTGCAGCGTCTCGGCGATCTCCTCGGTCGTGTTCTCGGCGAGCAGCAGCCGCAGCACTTCGAATTCACGCGCGGTGAGGACGTCGGCGGCCGAGCTCTCGCCGGCGAGCCGGCTCAGTGCCAGCTCGTGGTCGATATCGGGGCTGATGGCGATCTTGCCGGCGAGCACGTCCATCACCGCGCGCACCAGCGTCTCGGGCGGGCTGGTCTTGGTGACGTAGCCTCTCGCGCCGGCGCGGATTGCCTGCACGGCGAAACCGGCATTCTCGTGCATGGTGAAGACGAGGATCCTTGCCGCCTTGTCCCATTGCCTGATCCGCCTGACAGCCTCGATGCCGCCGATGCCGGGCATGCTCAGATCCATGATGACGAGGTCGGGCGCCTCGGATTTGAAGAGACGGTAGGCTTCCGCGCCGTCGGCGGCTTCGGCGATGACGCGAAGTCCCGGCTGCTTCTGAAGTACGGAGCGATAACCTTCGCGGACGACCGAATGGTCGTCGACCAGCAGGATGGTCGAGTCAGCCGCACTCACGCCGCGTGCTCCAGCATCTGTCGATCGACGGTTGCGAGCGGGATGAACACGCGCAACGCGGAGCCGCCGTACGGTCCGGCCTCGAAGCTCAGCCGGCCGCGCAAGGCCGCAACGCGCTCGCGCATGCCGAGCAAGCCCATTCCGGATTTCGCGGCGGGCTCGGTCGACCGTCCGTCGTCGTCGATCGCAAGCGCGATCTCGTCGGCACGCATCGTCAATTCCAGGCTGACCTTCGTGGCCCCGGCATGCTTGGCGGCGTTGGTGAGCGCCTCCTGCACGATACGATAGAGATTGGCACTGATCGTGGCCGGCAAGGTTTCGAACGCGCCGTCGAAACGGATCGAGAAACGTGTCTCGCCGCGGCTACGCCCGTTCCAGCCCGCGACCAGGCCTTCGAGGCTGGCCACGAGTCCCAGCTCCTCGACGTCGGGCGGGCGCAGCCGGAACAGTGCGCCGCGCAGCGTCTCCATCATGCCGGTTGCGGTCCGCGCGATGCCGTCGCATTCGCTGAGCAGGGAAGGGCAGTCCTGCGCGGCGGTCTGGCGGGCGGAGGACGCGAGCGCGCGGATGGCCGCCAGCGACTGACCGAACTCGTCGTGCAGCTCGCGCGCGAGATGGCGGCGCTCCTCATCCTGGAGCGCGATCAGTTTCCGGGTCAGCTCGCTGCGCTCGGCAAGCGCGGTGTCGAGGCTCTCGGCGAGGTGATTGAAGACATCGCGAACCGCGGAGAGCTCGGCGAGATCGAACGGCGGCAGCCGCGCGGTGAGGTCGTTGGTCGCGATCCGCTCGAGGCCGGTGCGGATCATGCGGGTGGGGCGCAGCGCGCGCGCCAGCGCGGCATAGACCAGCGCGCATAGCAGCGGCAATGCGATCGCAAGGGCGATCATGAGGCGCCCGGCCTCGTGCCAGGCCTCGGCCGTTTGCACGGCCGGATCGACCGAGACCACGGCCTCGCCGAGCTTCACTCCACGCACGATCACTGGCCGTGCCGCCTCGCGGCCGGGGTCGAACAGACTGCGATAGAAGGCCGCGAAGGCCTGCGGCGGCGGACTCGCCGGAATAGGTGCGCCACTACAGAAGCGCTGGATCATCTCGCCATTCGTGCCACGGAATGCCAGACACAGGCCGGGCGTCATCACATAGGCTGAAACCGGGTCAAGGTTCGGAAAGTCCGAGCGCGGGCTGGCCACCCACTGGATTTTGCCCTGTTGCAGCTCCAGCGTCTTCGCCACGATGGCGGCGACACTGTCGATGCGCGCATGTGCCGCGCGGTCAGCCGTAACAAGGAAATAGGCGGAGATGGCGGCGAAGCAGGCGGCCGATACGGCGGCCACGCGCAACGTCAGACGGACCTTGAGATCGAACCTCGGGCGGTTCCACATCGGCGGGCACCTGGCGTGAACGGAATTGTCGCCTGCGCATTAAACGGCAGAACGCAAGCGGCGCAAAGCGCTACGCGTTGTTGCGGTGCAACTTCGTGAAATTTTCCCGGCGCTCGCCGGGACCGGCACTGCTGCATGGCCTGAGGCTGTCGCCCATATTGCGGCGCCGCTCCATCACACGAGGCCCGCATGCGCCGCACACGGTTGATCCTCTCTGCCTGTCTCCTCTTCGTCCTTCCGGCGGCCTATTCGCCAGCCCATGCCGAGGCCGCCATCGGCATTGCCATGGACGACTTCAGCTATACCGATACGTCGGCCGAGCCGGCGAACCAGACCGCCGCCCACGAGCGGCGGCTGTCGGCGTTCATGTCCGCGCTCAGACGGGACATCAGCGCTGACCAGCGCTACCGGCTCGTGCCTTCTGCTCAAGACGGCGCGGCGTTCAAGGTCATCGGCGGCATCCAGAAGACGAGCACGCTGGTGCAATGGGCCAAAGTCGCGGTGATCGACGTTGGCGCCAGGAAGATCGTGATGGACAAGCTCTACACCTTCCGCGGCGACAATGATGAATCATGGGAACGCGCCGAGATCTTCGTGTCCCGCGAGGTCATGGCCGCGCTCGGCACACCCGCGCCGATCGCGCTTGCAGTGTTCGATTTCGAGCTCGAGGACATGACCGCCGGTTCGGCGGCCGCCTCGGCCGCGTCCGATGTTTCGTACCTGGCCGAGGTCACCGGTAGCGTGCGCGATGCCCTCGGCCAATCCGGCCGTTACCGCATCGTCGATGTCGGCGGCGAGGAGGCGAAGGCGCACGCCTTGCGCGATTGCGACGGCTGCGAGGCGGCCATTGCGCAAAAGCTCGGCGCGGATCAATCGTTGATTGGCGTGGTGCGGCGGGTCAGCCGCACCGAGTACACGCTCGGCTTCCAGGTTCGCGATGCCAGGACCGGCGTGGTGCTGGCGCGCGGCGACAGCGGCCTGCGAATGGGCGCGGACTATTCGTGGAAGCGCGGGGCCGTGCGGCTGGTCAGCGACCGGCTCATCGAGGGGCAGGCGCAGCCCTAGAGAGCGTTTTTCGAGCGAAGTGGATACCGGTTCGCGTAAAGAAAACGCGTCAAAACAAGAATCTAGAGCCCCGTTCCGATTCCATCGGAACGGAATTGGCTCTAGAACGTCAGCTGCACCTTCATCGACTGGGAGCGGTCGCTGGCGAGCTCGAACGCCGCGACCGCGTTCTCGAATGGCATGGTGGCCGTGATCAGCGGCTTCACGTCGATCAGGCCTTCGCCCATCAGCCGCACCGCGAGCTCGAACTCGGGGTCGAAGCGGAAGGTACCGCGGAGCTGCAATTCCTTGGCCACGATGGAGTTGATAGGCAGCGTCATCTCGCCGCCGAGGCCGAGCTGCACCAGCGTGGCGCCGGGACGCAGCACGTCGAGCGCGGTGCGGAGCGCAGCCTGGTTGCCCGAAGCTTCGAACAGCGTGTCGAACACGCCCTTGCCGGCGCGCCAGGGATCGATCGCAGCGGTATTGGTCGCGACATTGATGGCGTGAGTAGCGCCGAGTTTTCTCGCGACCGCAAGCGGTGCATCGGCGACGTCGGTGACCACGATCTCGGATGCGCCGCCGAAGCGCGAGACCAGGATCATCAGCGCGCCGATCGGCCCGCAGCCGGTGATCAGCACGCGCTTGCCGAGCAGGGGGCCGGCCTGCTTGCCGGCATGCAGGCACACCGCGAGCGGCTCGGCCACCGCGGCTTCGGCCAATGACAGCTTGTCCGCGATGGGAACGGCTTGCGCGGCATCGACCGTGATGAACTCACGGAAGCCGCCTTGCACATGGGGAAAGCGCATCGCGCTGCCGAGGAAGCGCATGTCGAGGCACTGGTTGCGCATGCCTTCCTGGCAATGCAGGCACTGGCCGCACGGCTTGCTGGGATTGACCGCGACGCGCGTGCCTGGCTTGACGCCGGTGACGCCGTCACCGACGGCCGCGACCACGCCGGCGATCTCGTGCCCCAGCGCCATCGGCTGCTGGATGCGCACGACGCCGAAGCCGCCGTGGTGGTAATAGTGCAGGTCGGAGCCGCAGATGCCGCCATTGGCGATCTTGACGCGGACTTCGCCCGGACCGGGCGCCGCATCGGGAAAGCTGTCGATCCGCAGGTCCTTCGGCGCGTGGATGACGACGGCGCGCATGGCTTGCTCCCTCAACGTTTCGCTGGTCACATCGCGGCGATCATGCCGCCATCGACATAGATGATCTGTCCGTTGACGTAGGTCGAGGCATCGGACGCCAGGAAGATCGCCGCGCCCACCAGCTCGTCCGGCTTGCCCCAGCGCTTGGAGGGGATGCGGCCCATTAGCCAGTTGTTGAAATCGGTGTTGTTGACCAGCGCCTCGTTCATGTCGGTGAGCATATAACCGGGGCCGATTGCGTTGGCCTGGATGCCGTGCTGAGCCCATTCCACCGCCATCGAGCGGGTCAGGTTCTTGATGCCGCCCTTGGCGGCGGTGTAGGGCGCGATCGTGGGGCGCGCCAGCTCACTGCCGAGCGAGCCGATATTGATGATCTTGCCGCGCTTGCGCGGGATCATGCGCTTGGCCGCCTCGCGGCCGATGACGAAGGCGCTGGTGAGATTGGTCTCGATCACCTTGCGCCACTCGTCGGTGGTGAACTCCACCAGCGGCTTGCGGTGCTGGATGCCGGCGTTGTTGACGACGATGTCGACCGCGAGGCCTTGTCTGTCGAAATCGTTGAACGCCGCGATGATCGCAGGCTCATCCGTGACATTGAAGGCCGCCCCCTCAGCCTGGTAGCCGGCGGCGCGAAATTCAGCGACGGCCTGTTCTACGCGCTTGGGGTCGACGCCGTTGATGATCAGCTTGGCGCCGGCCTTGGCCATGCCTTCGGCAATGGCGCGGCCGAGGCCGCGGGAGGAGCCGGTCACGAGCGCGGTGCGGCCTGAAAGGTCGAAGAGGGCGATGCTCATCTCAGGAATTCCTCAGGCGTTGGAGCGGCGCACGGTGAGATCGCTGCGGTCGAGCACCGCGGGGAGGAGGTCGACGCCAAGGCCGGGGCCTTCCATCGGGAAGACGTACCCGTCCTTGATCACGGGCGTCGTGGTGACGAGCTCATTGTACCAGCCCTTGTAGAAGGCGCGCACCGATTCCTGGATCAGCGTGTTGGGCTGGCTGAACGACATGTGGATGGCGGCGATGAAGCCGATCGGGCCGATGCAGTCATGCGGCGCGAAGGGCCGGTGATAGGTCTCGGCCATAGCGGCGATCTTGCGGCCCTCGGTGAGGCCGCCGGTCCAGCACAGATCCGCCATCACGACATGCATGGCATCGCGGTCGAGCATGTCCTTGTAGGGGAAGCGCGAGCCCAGCGTCTCGCTGGCGCAGACCCAGACGTCGGTCGAGCGCGCATATTCGGCCAGCGCCTGCGGCGAGTTCATCCGGATCGGGTCCTCGTACCAGGTCGGCGTGTAGGGCTCGAGCGCGCGCGCGATCTGCTTTGCCGTCGGCAGGTTCCAGAGCGAATGGAGCTCGACCATGATCTCCATCTTGTCGCCGACTGCTTTGCGGATCTTCTCGAACGGCTCGATCGCCTGCTTCATTTGCGCGGCGGTGATGTAGAGACCCTTGTTCTCCTGTGCCGCCGGATCGAACGGCCAGATCTTCATCGCCGAGATGCCGCTCTCCAGGAGGCTTTCGGCGAGCGCATCGGCACGGTGCATGAAGCCGTCGAGATCCTCGTAGGGGCCTTTGGACGCGCCGAGATTCCAGTTCGCGACCGGGCTGATATTGGTCGAGCGGACATACTGGGTGCCGGCGCAGGTGTTGTAGATGCGCTGCTTGTCGCGGCAGAGGCCGCCGAGCATCTGGTGAACCGGCTGATTGCAGACCTTGCCGAACAGGTCCCACAACGCGATGTCGATCGCCGAGGCCGCGCGGTATTCGACGCCGGTCGAGGACTGCGCCATCGGCAGGTTCAGCATGTCGCGATGGATCGCCTCGATGTGCAGGGGATTGCGGCCGAGCAGGCGGCCGGCAAAGGTGTCGTGAATCTGCGCTTCGACCGCGCCTGCGCCGTAGAAGGTTTCGCCGAGACCGATCACGCCCGTGTCGGTGTGGATGCGCACCCAGATGACGTTGGAGAATTCCTCGGTGCGCAGTGTCTCGATCGACGTGATCTTCACGGCAAAAGTCCTCCCGTCGCAGGCGCGTAGCGCCTGCCTTGTTGTCATTGCACGCCGCTAAATGAAGCGGGCCGGCGGCCGTCTTACGCCTGCTTGTAATATATCACAACATGTTTTAAGGGTGCCGCAAATTAGGGCGCCCCCCTGCAACGAGAGCGCGGGCTGACGGGAGAGGACGACATGGCACGGCGCAAGCGCGCGCTCGAGGTGGTGAGAAACGACGATGACGGCGAGGGCAAGCCCAGCCGGCACAACCGTCTCAACTTTTTCGAGCTCGCCTATCAGAGGATCGAGGAATTGCTCGTCCACTGCGAGCTCAAGCCCGGACAATTCATGACGATGCTGGAACTACAGCATATTACCGGCTTCGGGCGCACACCGGTGCATCACGCCGTCAATCGTCTCTCTGCCGATACATTGATCATCATCCGTCCGCGTCACGGCCTTCACATCGCGCCGATCGATCTGGCGCGCGAGCGCATGCTGCTCGGCCTGCGTCGCGACATGGAGCGTTTCGTGATCCGGCTTGCGGCGGACCGCGCCAGCCTCTCGCACCGCAATCAGGCGCTGCACATCGAGCGCCTCCTGCGCGAGCGCCGCACCAGCCTGACCCTCGACGAGTTCAACAGCCTCGACCGCCGCATCGACGCGCTGGTGCTGGAAGCAGCCGGCGAGCCCTTCCTGGTGCACACGATGCGGCCGTTGCACACGTTGTACCGCCGCATCGGCTACATCCATCACCGCTTCATGCCGGGGCAGGCCGAGCTATCGGGCACGATCGACCACCATCTCGCCATTCTCAGTGCGGTCGGCGGCCGCCACGTCGAGGACGCCGTGAAGGCGAGCGATGCACTGATCGACTACATGGATTCGATGTTCATGGGCATGGAGGCGGGGATCGACCCGCGCCTGCTCGATTGCAGCATCGAGCCGCTACTCGACGCGTAGAGAGTTTTGAAGAGAGGACCAAGTATGTCAACGATGGCCATGCCACAACCGACCGCGAGCGAAGCCGCGGTTCGCTACCTCATTACGAACTACAGTCCCAAGGGCAACAAAGTCGGCTGGCTGATGATGGCCTCGATCCTGGTCGAGGCCTGGGATCTCTATTCGATCGCCTTCGTGCTGATCTTCATCCGTGAGCAGTACAATCCCGATCCGCTGATGCTGGGCCTTGCCGCGGCCGGTACCCAGGGCGGTGCTCTCATCGGCGCGCTGCTCGGCGGCTGGCTCTCCGACAAGATCGGCCGCCGCGTGATGTTCCTGGTGACGATGGTGATGTTCATCGTGCTCGCCCTGGCGCAGGCCTTCGTGCCGAGCGTCGGCTGGCTCGTGGTCATCCGCTTCCTGCTCGGCATTCCGCTCGGCTCGGACATCTCGACCGGCTACACCTACATCATGGAATCCATGGCCAAGGGCGAGCGCGAGGTCATGGGCAACCGCTGGCAGTTCATGTTCGCGGTCGGCGAGGTCCTCACTATCGGCGTCATCGTGATCTTCCTCCTGATCGACATGCAGCACGAGATGCTGTGGCGCGTGACGCTCGGCCTCGGCGCGGTGCCGGCGCTGATCATCCTGATCATGCGTCACGACGTGCCGGAGACGGCAGTGTGGCTGGTGCAAAAGGGACGCTACCGCGAGGCCAAACAAGTTGCGCGCGAGATGTTCAACGACAATCTCGACATGCTGCCCGACCACGACGTGCCGGTGCCGAAGGTCAGCACCCGTGCATTCCTCGCCGACCTCAAGAAGGACCCGATCCGCTGGCGCGCCACGGTCTACGGCTGGATCGCCTGCTTCGCGCAGGGCAGCGAGTTCTCGACGTTTGCGTTCTACCTGCCGGTGCTGTTCGTGATGGTCGGCGTGTCGAGCGTGCTCGGCATCAACCTGGTGACGATGGCGCTATTCTGCTTCGCCGCCTTGTCCGGCTGGGTCGGTCCGCTGCTTACGCCGAAGATCGGTCACCGCGGCATCGCGATCGCCGGTTTCGGCATCGTGCTGGCCTCGCTGCTGGTCGCGGCTTTCGCGCTCTACACCGACAACAAGATCCTGCTGCCGTTCGCGGCCGCCGCTATGTTGTGGGGTCACTATTGGGATGCGTCGAACTGCATGACGATCCCGACCATGGTCGCCAAGCCGAAATATCGCGGCACGGCGAGCGGCTTCGCCTACATGTTCGTGAAGCTGCCATCGTTCCTGGCGATCTTCCTGTTCCCGACGGTGTTCGCTGCGATCGGGCAGGCGAACGCCACGTTGTTGGTCGCGATCTTCCCGCTGATCGGATTGCTCGCCGCAATCTTCATCCTGCCGGAAGTCTACGGCTACGAGAACGACTGACGATGCGTCTTACCCGGTCGCGGCCGTGATGGCCGCGATCGGGTCCTGCGACTACCAGATTGCAGCCGCCAACGCCGCGATCAAAGCGGGCGGCGTCACCAGCATGCCCAGCTTGAGAAACCGCCAGGCGCCGACCTCGATCTTCTCGCGGCGAAGCGCCACCAGCCAGAGGATCGTGGCGAGCGAGCCAGTCACCGACAAATTGGGGCCGAGATCGACGCCGATCAGGATGGCGCTGACGACCGTCGCGGGCAAATGGTCGCTGGCTGCGACCGAGCCGGCGACGAGCCCAATCGGCAGATTGTTGGCGATGTTGGTGGCGATCCCCGTCGCGATGCCGACACTCCAGCCGGCTTTCGGGACCGATTGCGCGACAGCTTCGTGCAGGAGCGCGCTGAGCTGCCCGATCACGCCGGTCTTGATCAGCGCTTCCACCATCACGAAGAGCCCGCCGACGAGCGGCAGTACGCTCCAGGAGACGCCCTTGAGCACGGGCATGGGTGACTGGCGGCTGAGCAGCAGGACGATGGCGGCCGTTACCACACCGCAGATGAAGGTCGGCAAGCCCAGTTGCTTGTCCAGCGCGGACGCCGTGACCAGCACGACGCCGATCGCGATGATGCCAGCGGCCGTCAGCTTGCCGCCGCGGCCGAGCTTTGGATGCTGCACGCTGCGCGCAATCGGCTCTTCCTTCAGGGCGCGGTGCTGGGTCAGGCGCAGCACGACATAGGTGAGCACGATCGCAGCGGCCGAGGGCATTGCGAACAGACGCAGCCATTCGGTGAGCTCAGGCATGCGCGCGCCAAACACAACGAGATTGGCGGGGTTTGAGATCGGCAGCACGAAGCTCGCGGCATTGGCGATGAAGGCGCAGACGAACAGATAAGGCAGGGGCTTGGCGCCGGCTGCGCGCGTCGCTGCATAGACGGCCGGCGTCAGCACGATCGCGGTGGCGTCGTTCGAGAGCAGGACGGTCACGACAGTACCGACGAGGAAGATCAGCAGAAACAGCCGCTGCTGCGAACCACCCGCATATTCCACCGCGAGCGCTGCGAGATAGTCGAACAGGCCTTCGAGCCGCGCCAGCTCGGCGATCAGCATCATGCCGATCAGGAAGAGATAGACGTCGACGCCTTTTTCGATTCCGGTGAGTGCATCCTGCCATGGCAGGATGCCGAGAACCACAAGCGCGGCGGCACCGATGACGGCCCAGATCGCCTCGGGCAGGCGAAACGGACGAACGATGACGCCTGCGGTCGCGGCTGCGACCATGCTCCAGGCCCAGATGGGGTCATGCGACGCGGTCGGCACGTTCAGTCCCTGATGTGAAGTCGGTTCATTCGGCAGCGATAGCGGAAACCGACGCCGCTGTCTTCCCCTGTGGCCGCAGGGCGCCGTCGGCAAGGTTCCGTCTTAAAACTTCACGGCCAGCAACACCGCGCCGGCGCCGATCATGGCGATGCCCGTCCAGCCCTGGGCCGTTGGGCGCTCGCCGAGAAAGGCGAAGGCGAAGAGGGCCACCAGCACGACGCTGAGCTTGTCGATCGGCGCCACCAGCGTCGCGGGCCCGAGCTTCAGCGCGCGGAAGTAGCACAGCCACGACGCGCCGGTTGCGAGCCCCGAGAGTATCAGGAACAGCCAGGTCTTCGACGAGACCGCCGACGGCGCCGCGAACTGGCCGGTGAAGAACAGCAGCACCGAGAAGGCGAGCAGGACAACGATGGTGCGGATGAAGGTCGCGAGATCCGGATTGATGTTCTCGACGCCGACCTTGGCGAAGATTGCGGTCAGTGCCGCAAAGCAGGCGGAGAGAAGCGCCCAGGTCTGCCAGGCGGAGAGGAGGGCGGGTTTCATGGGGGTACCTGTTGACGCGTTTCATGTGTGAGAGGGGGTGAGCCAAGAACTCCGTTGTCGTCCCGGACCGGCGCTCCGCTTCGCTGCGCTTGTCCGGGACGACAGCGGAGGGACATTCACCGCGCCATCGACAACTTCTCCGTGATCGCCTTGCGCAGGATGCGCGACAGCGATTCCACCGAATACGGCTTCTGGATCAGCTCGAATCCGCGATGGGCGTTTTCGGCGAGGACGTTGCTGTAGCCGCTGGTGAGCACGATGGGCAGGCCCGGATAGCGCTCGCGGATGATGCCGGCGAGCTCGACACCGTTCATGCCGGGCATGATGACGTCGGAGAAGACGAGGTCGACGGCAAATTCGTTCTCGCCGAGGATTGCAAGCGCCGCATTCGCGTTGGCGACGCGGCGGACGACATAACCGAGGTCTTCCAGGAGCTCGGTCGAGAATTGGCCGACATCGTCATTGTCCTCGACCACGAGCACGCGGTAGCCGCGGCCGGTGGTCGCGGCCTCGCTGGTCAGCGCGGCGGCTTCCTTCTCGGCGGTGGGGCTCTTCGCCTGCGGCAGGTAGATGGTGAAGGTAGCGCCTTCGCCCTCGGTGCTCGTCACCGCGATGTCGCCCTCGGATTGCTTTGCGAAGCCAAACGCCTGGCTCAGGCCAAGCCCGGTGCCCTTGCCGACCTCTTTGGTGGTGAAGAACGGCTCGAAGATGGCATCGATGTTTTCCGGCGCGATGCCGCTGCCGGTATCCGTGACCGAGATCGCGACATAGTCTCCGCCGCGCGCCGACTGTGCGCGCAGGCTAGGGATGCCTGCGACCTTGCGCACTGCTATGGTGAGGCGACCTCCGCCGTCCATGGCATCGCGGGCGTTGATGGCGAGGTTGATCAGCGCGGTCTCAAACTGCGCGATGTCGGCCACCGTGAAGCAATCGGCATCGTGCATTTCCACTACGATCTCGATGCTGCTGCCAACCAGCGGCCGGACCAGCTGGGCCACACCCTCGACCTGAGTGCTGACATTGAACATCTGCGGCTTCAGCGGCTGTCGGCGCGCAAAGGCCAGCAGCTGCGCGGTCAGCTTGGAGGCGCGTTCGACGGTGTCGGAGATGGCGTCGACGTAGCGGCGCCGGCGCTCCTCCGGCAGCTCGCGCCGGCGCAGGAAGTCGGTGGCCGAGCGGATGATGGTGAGGAGGTTGTTGAAATCGTGCGCGACACCGCCGGTGAGCTGGCCGATCGCTTCCATCTTCTGTGACTGCCGCAGCGCTTCCTCGCCGAGGCGGCGTTCGGTGATATCGACGGCTTCGGGCACCGCGCCGGTGATGTTGCCGTGACGGTCGAGCACGGGCCGCATGCCGAACTCGAAATCGCGCTCCCCGATGGGCAGGCGCAGCCGCATCTCCATCCGCACTGCTTCGCCCCTCAGCACGGTGTCGAAGGCCTCGCGCACGGTTGCGCTCATGCCGTGCGTTCCGGTGAACCAGGGCGTGTCCCACAGCAGCTTGCCGATCACGTCCGCTGAGCTCGCCTTGATGCCGTCGAGCGCGGTGTTGTTGGCGTAAAGCAGTTCTCCCTCGAGATTGACGAGGCCCTGATACTGGTTGCTCGTCTCCAGCATCGCGCGCAGCCGCGCCTCGTTGGATTCGAGCTCGGCGGTGCGCTCGACGATGCGCTCTTCCAGCGTCTCGTTGAGCCGGCGGAGCTCGATCTCGGCCTGCTTGGCGGCGGTTATGTCGTGGGCGACGCCGATGAAGCCGATATGCTTGCCGGTCGGGTCCCAGCGCGGCTGCGACTCCGAGCGCAGCCAGCGCCACTCGCCCTTGGCGTCCTTGTAGCGCGCCTCCAGCACGAACGGCTTGAGCGAAGCCTCGCCCTGGACGGATTGTTGCAGCACATGCGGCAGGTCGTCCGGATGCAGCACTTTGCGCCAGTCGAAGGCGATGGCTTCATCGTAGGGCAGGCCGACGAAGTCGACATAGGCCTGGTTGGCGAAAGACCGGGTGCGGTCGAGTTTTGTCACCCAGATCGGCACCGGCGCGCTGTCGGCGATCAGCCGGAAGCGCTCCTCGCTTTCGCGCAAGGTCTCGCGGACCAGCATCTGGTCGGTGACGTCGATATGGGCGCCGACGAGGCGGATGGCGCGGCCGTCGCCGTCGCGCTCGAACTTGGCGACGACGCGGATCCAGCGGGTCTCGCCGTCGCTGGGGCGGATAATGCGGTATTCCGCTGTGTAGTCCTCGCTGGTCCCGGCCAGCGCATCGAAGAAGTGTTTCACCGCGGCGTCGCGGTCCTCGGGATGGATGCGGCTGACCCAGTCTTCGTGAGACTCGCCGGCGGCCTCGGGGGGCAGGCCGTGGATCATCAGATATTCCGGCGAACGGCGGTTCTTAAAGCCTTCCCGGAAGTCCACCTCGAGGCCGCCAACCTTGCCGATGCGCTGGATGCGTGCCAGCTCCGCCTCGCGCTCCTGGAGCGCGCGATAGGCGTCGTCGCGCTCGCGCGCGATTTCTTCGAGGTGCTGGCGAAGCCGTTCGGCGGCGCTGGTCTCGGGTAAAGGTTTGTTCAAGGCAATGGCCGTTGTGATGCGGAAGCGCACAAGCCGGACGCATATTCACACAGACGGAGCGTGCTGGCCATTGCTGAAAGAGATTAGGCGGTCGGGAAAGCGCCCGCGGCCTGCCTGACGCGGGAAAGTCCGGTCAGGCAACGACGGGTCCGGCTATTTGTTCCCGGAAGATTGGAACGATCAGCCCTGCGGACGCGTCTTTGCGGGGCACCACAACTCTGGTCGATAAAATTCCCTTGCCGAAGAGGCTAAATCTTGAAGCTCTTTGTCTGCCAGGACTGCGGCAACGTCCTCTATTTCGAGAACCGCGCCTGCGAACGCTGCGGCCACCGGCTCGCCTTCCTGCCGGAAAAGGAGGCGATGTCGGCGATCGAGCCTGACGGGGAGGCCTGGATGACGCTGGCCGACAAGGGCGGAAGTCGCATGCTGTGCCGCAATGCCGAGTACGACGCCTGCAACTGGCTGACGGGTGCGGGCGATACCACCGGTTATTGTCGAGCGTGCCGCCACAACGGGACAGTGCCGAACCTGTCCGATCCGGTTCAACTCGCTGGCTGGCGCGAGCTTGAGGTGGCGAAGCACCGGCTCTTCTATTCGCTGATCCGCTGGAAGCTGCCGCTCCAGATCCGGCATGAAAATCCCGAGCATGGGCTCATCTTCAATTTCCTCGCCGACGATCCGAACAACGGGCAGAAGGTCATGACCGGTCACGACAACGGCCTGATCACGATCGCGCTCACCGAGGCCGACGACATCGAGCGTGAGCGGCGCAGGCTGGAGATGGGCGAGCCTTACCGGACGCTGCTCGGGCATTTCCGCCACGAGGTCGGGCACTATTTCTGGGATGTGCTCGTGCGCGATGGCTGCAAGCTGGAGGAATGCCGCACGGTATTCGGCGACGATTCGACCGATTACGGTCAAGCTTTGCAGCGCTATTATGCCGGAGGCGCAGCGCGGGACTGGCAGCAGAACTACGTTTCCGCTTACGCCACGACACATCCCTGGGAGGACTTCGCCGAGACCTGGGCGCACTATCTCCACATTGTCGACACCCTGGAGATGGCGGCCGAGTTCGGCATGGAGGTGCGCCCCAAGGTCGATCGCGACGGGGAGTTGACGGCGCGTATCCCTTTCAACCCCTACGAGGCAAGGGATGTCGAGGGGCTCGTCAACGCATGGCTGCCCTTCACCTTCGCCATGAACAGCGTCAACCGCGCCATGGGCTGCGCGACCTCTATCCTTTCATCCTGTCGCCGGCGGTGGTCGCCAAACTCGGCTTTGTTCATAGCCTCGTGCGGGACGCGGCCATGGCCAGGAAACCGTAGGGCCGCCCCCGGGGGCTCGGCAGGCCCGTTTCGGTCTTGTGCTGGTACGCCAGAGGGCGCGGATTTAGACCGTTGCCTCCGGCCCATTTTGATGTACCACGGGAGCCACACGGCCCGTCCCCCATAGGCCCCAACGGCCAGGGAAGGGTCCCGCCCAAGGTCGAGACTCAAGAAAAGCATGTTCAAACGCATTCTGATCGCCAATCGCGGCGAAATCGCCTGCCGGGTCATCAAGACCGCTCGCCGCATGGGAGTTCAGACCGTTGCGGTCTATTCCGAGGCCGACCGCGATGCCCTTCATGTCGAGATGGCCGACGAGGCGGTGCTGATCGGCCCGCCGGCCGCGGCCGAGAGCTATCTGGTGATCGAGAAGATCGTGGAGGCCTGCCGCAAGACGGGCGCAGAAGCCGTGCATCCCGGCTACGGCTTCCTGTCCGAGCGTGAGGCGTTTCCACGCGCGCTGGAGGCGGCCGGCATCGTCTTCATCGGCCCGAACCCCGGCGCGATCGCCGCAATGGGCGACAAGATCGAGTCCAAGAAGGCCGCCGCAAAGGCCAAGGTCTCGACCGTGCCGGGCTATCTCGGCGTCATCGAGGACGACAAGCACGCGGTCAGGATCGCCGACGAGATCGGCTATCCCGTGATGATCAAGGCCTCCGCCGGCGGTGGCGGCAAGGGCATGCGCATCGCGCATTCGAAGGCCGAGGTCGCGGAAGGCTTCAACCTCGCCAAGGCCGAGGCCAAGGCCTCGTTCGGCGACGACCGCGTCTTTGTCGAGAAATTCATCGTCGATCCCCGCCACATCGAGATCCAGGTGCTGGGCGACAAGCACGGCAACGTTATCTATCTCGGTGAGCGCGAATGCTCGATCCAGCGCCGCAACCAGAAGGTCATCGAGGAGGCGCCGTCGCCGCTGCTCGATGAAGCCACCCGCCGCAAGATGGGCGAGCAGGCTGTCGCGCTGGCCAAGGCCGTGAACTACGATTCTGCCGGCACCGTCGAGTTCGTCGCCGGGCAGGATAAGAGCTTCTACTTCCTGGAGATGAACACGCGCCTCCAGGTCGAGCATCCCGTCACCGAGCTCGTCACCGGCATCGACCTCGTCGAGCAGATGATCCGCGTCGCCGCCGGTGAGAAGCTCGCCATCGCGCAGAAGGACGTCACGCTGACCGGCTGGGCGGTGGAGTCGCGCCTCTACGCCGAAGACCCGTTCCGCAACTTCCTGCCTTCGATCGGGCGCTTGGTGAAGTACCGCCCGCCGGCGGAAGCCAGCCAGGACGGCATCACCGTGCGCAACGATACCGGCGTGCAGGAAGGTGGCGAGATCTCGATCCATTACGATCCGATGATCGCCAAGCTGGTCACGCATGCGCCATCGCGCGCCGCCGCGATCGAAGCGCAGGCGACTGCGCTGGACTCGTTCTATGTCGACGGCATCCGTCACAACATCCCGTTCCTGTCGGCGCTGATGCATCATCCGCGCTGGCGCGAGGGCCGGCTGTCGACCGGCTTCATTGCCGAGGAATTCCCCAAGGGCTTTGCGGTGCGCGTGCCCGAGGGCGAGGTCGCGCGGCGGATCGCCGCGGTGGGCGCTGCCATCGATCACGTGCTCGGCGAGCGCAAGCGGCAGATCTCGGGCCAGATGGGCGGCCGCATCGTGCAGCGCGAGCGGCGCCGCGCGGTCTGGCTCGACCATCAGGAGATATTGCTCGAGATCGCGCGCGAGGGCGACGCCATCGCGGTGCGGTTCCTCGATCCCGAGGGCAAGGCCGGCAATGCGCATCTGTTGCAATCGCCGTGGAAGCCGGGCGATCCGGTCTGGCAGGGCACCATCGACGGCCAGTCCGTAGCGGTGCAGGCGCGCCCGATCGCCAACGGCACCCGCCTCGCGCATCAGGGCGTCGAGGTGCTGGTCTATGTCTGGACCGAAGCGGAAGCAGCCTCGGCCCGGTTGATGCCAGTCACCACGGCCTCCGACACCGGCAAGAAGCTGCTCTGCCCGATGCCGGGCCTCGTGGTCTCGATCGCAGTGACCGAGGGGCAGGAGGTCAAGGCCGGCGAGACGCTCGCGGTCGTCGAAGCCATGAAGATGCAGAACGTGCTGCGTGCCGAGCGCGACGGTACGGTGAAGAAGATCCACGCCAGCGCCGGCGCAACGCTCGCGGTGGACGCGCTGATTTTGGAGTTTGCGTAAGGGCTCCAGCGTACAACAGTCGACCCTCACCCTGAGGAGCCGCGCGTGCGCGGCGTCTCGAAGGGCGAGGCCACCAGCCGGGCCTTCATCCTTCGAGACGCGCGCAAGAGCGCGCTCCTCAGGATGAGGATTCAGAGTGAGGCAACCATGGCCTTTCGTTCCCGTCGCGAGAAACTGCGATCGATCCTGTCGGGGTCGGCCTGCGTCCATCCGGGCTCGGTCTACGACGCCATCTCGATCCGCATTGCCGAGGATCTCGGCTTTCCGCTCGGCATGTTCGGTGGCTCGGTCGCCTCGCTTGCGGTGCTCGGCGACCCTGATATCACGTTGATCACGCTCACCGAGCTCGCCGAACAGATGCGGCGGATGTCGCGCGCGGCGGCGCTTCCTGTGCTGGTCGATGCCGATCACGGGTATGGCAATGCGCTCAACGTCCGCCGCACGGTGCAGGAGCTGGAAACGGCGGGCGCCGCCGGTCTCACCATCGAGGACACGCTGCTGCCGGCCGCCTTCGGCGAAGCAAAGGCGCAACTGATTTCGCTGGAGGAGGGCGTCGGCAAGATGAAGGCGGCGCTCGACGGCCGCGGCGATCCTTCGCTCGTCATCATGGGCCGCACCGGCGCGGCCTCCATTACCTCCATCGAGGATGCAATTCGTCGCGCGAAGGCCTATGAGGCGGCCGGCGTCGATGCGCTGTTCTTCACCGGCATCAAGTCGCGCGCCGAGCTCGAGGCAATCGCGGCCGCCACGCATCTGCCGATCGTGCTCGGCGGCGCGCCAGATGAATTGAACGCGATCGACTATCTCGCGAGCCAGCGCGTGCGCATCGCGCTCCAGGGCCATGCGCCGATCGCGGCTGCCACGCAGGCCGTCTACGAGACGCAGAAGGCGTTGCGCGAAGGTACGCCGCCCAAGAACCTCAAGGGTCTCGCATCGTTGGATTTGACCAACCGCGTCATGCGCGAAGCCGGGGTGAAAGCGCGCAGCGCCGATGTCCTGGGACTAAAGAAATGAACCGGGCGATCCTCCAGGTCATGATCCGCGGCCGCGTGCAGGGTGTCGGCTATCGGGCCTGGGTCGAATACCAGGCGACTACGAGCGGCCTTGAAGGCTGGGTCCGCAATCGGCGCGACGGCAGCGTCGAGGCGCTGTTTGCAGGCACACCGAAGCACGTCGCCGACATGGTCGCGCTGTGCCGACACGGTCCGCCGTCCTCGCGCGTGGACAGCGTGACCAGCGAGACCGCCAGCGCGGATGAGCTGAATTTGCGCAGGGCAGGGGAAGCGTTCTCGGTCTTGCCGACGGTCTGAGAGCCAGTCTCTTTCCGTATGGCCGGCGCGCTCCCTCGCCCCGTTCTTACGGGGAGAGGGTTGGGGTGAGGGGCCTCTCTCCGCGCATGAAATTGCCGCGTGACCTGTACCCCCTCACTCGGATCGCGCCGGACGATGCTTCGCATCGCCGGGGGCGATCCGACCTCTCCCCGCAAGCGGGGCGAGGTGAAGTGTCACCGCGCCAGCTTGGCAATTGCCTCGCTGAGCTCGTGGATTTCGTAGGGCTTGCGCAGGATCGCGAAATCGCCGCGCACGCCGGCGGCGACGTCGCTGTAGCCGGTGGCGAGCAGGATTGGCAGGCCGGGGCGGATCTGGCGCAGATGAAGGGCGAGGCTGAGCCCGTCCATCTTTCCGGGCATGACGATGTCCGAGAACACGAAGTCGACGCCGTTCTTCTCGATTTCGCGCAATGCCGCCTCGGCATCGGCGACCCGGCGCACGTCGTAGCCGAGCTGCTCCAGAAGACCGATACTGACGAGGGCAACGTCGGGATTGTCCTCGACCAGCAGCACTGTGCCGCTGCCGCGGAACAGCACTTCTCCCGCCGTCTCGCGCGATAGCGCGCCGTCTCCGCGCGGCAGGAGGATGGTGAAGGTCGTGCCCTTGCCGAGTTCGCTTGCGACCTTCACCGTGCCGCCGGCCTGGTGGGCGAAGCCATGCACCTGTGAGAGGCCGAGGCCGGTGCCTTTGCCGATCGGCTTGGTCGTGAAGAACGGCTCGAAGATCTTGTCGAGGACGTCGCCGGGAATGCCAAGCCCGGTATCGGCGATGCTGATCGCGAGGAAGTCGCCGGCGAGAGGCGGCTCGTCGAGCACCGTGTTGCGCGCCCCGATCGTCACCGTGCCGCCGTCCGGCATCGCATCGCGGGCGTTGATGACGAGGTTGAGCAGCGCGGTCTCGAGCTCGGAGACGTCGGCCGTGATCGGCCAGGCGTCGGGCTCGATGTCGAGGGCGAGACGCACGGCACTGCCGACGCCGGCGTCGAGCACCTCGCGGATCGAAGCGATGCGTTCGGCAAAGTCGATCGCCTGCGGGTTGACGCTCTGTCGCCGCGCGAAGGTGAGGAGCTGGTTGGTCAGCGCGGCGCCGCGCTTGGTCGCAGTCTCGATCGCCGATATGGCGCGCTCGAGCTTGGCGTCGTTGGTGGCGCTCCTCTTCAGGACATGCAGGCTGCCGCTGATGATCATCAACAGATTGTTGAAGTCGTGGGCGATGCCGCCTGTGAGCTGGCCGAGTGCATCGAACTTCTGCGACTCGGCGAGCTGCTTCTGCATCGCTTCGAGCTTGAGCTCGGAATTGCGCCGTTCGGTGATGTCGCGGGTGATCTTGGCGAAACCAACCAGCGCGCCGTCCTCGTAGATCGGATCGATCACCACGCTGGCCCAGAAGAATGTGCCGTCCTTGCGGACGCGCCAGCCTTCCTCCTCGTAGCGGCCCGTTTCGCGGGCGATGCAGAGCGCCCGGGCGGGCTTGCCGTTGGCGCGGTCGGTCTCGGTGTAGAAGCAGGAAAAGTGCTGGCCGAGGATCTCCGCGGGCGAATAGCCCTTGATGCGTTCGCCGCCGATGTTCCAGCTGGTGATGATCCCGCTGGGATCGAGCATGTAGAGGGCGTAGTCGGCAACCCCTTCAACCAGCAGCCGGAAACTGCGCTCGCTTTCGAACAAGTCTCTCTGCTGACTGAACTTTTTCGCCATTCCAGGATCCCGCCTCGACGGTGGCAAACGTCCATGGGATGGTTTGGTTCCCGTACGTGGGACGTTTTTAGGCAAATTCCGGGGACAAGTATGCAAGCCCCGAACGTTCAAAGCGTTTTTGCGAAGGTGGGCGCCCGGTCAAGCCGTCGCCGCGCTCCGGAACGTCGCCGCCACCGCGCGCAGCGCCGCCAGTTTTGCGGGATCGCTGACCTTCGAATGCAGCATTACCTTCGAGCTGCCGAGTTTTGGCAGCTTGTGGGCAGGTCCGATGTCGACCAGTCCGGGCGGCGCGATCCGCCGCGCCAGCGGTGCCATCGCGAGCCCGGCAAGCGCAGCGGCGACCACCGCCGTGA
>NZ_LGHM01000259.1 GCF_001908185.1 Bradyrhizobium sp. AS23.2 | reverse complement strand
AACTGCGACACGGCCTTACCCATGGTGAAGCCAGCGAACTGGATGAAGGCGTAGTACACGCCGAGCGAACCGCCCGAGGTGCCGCCGTCGGTCGGGTTGATCGACGAACCAACCAGCGCCGGGGCCGCACCAGCGTTGTTGAGGGCCAGCGTGCCGGTATAGGCGGTGCCGCCGAACCCGGAACCGGTGCCCTGATAGCCGCCCGTGGTCCAGGAGAACGTCGCATCGAAGAAGGTGCGGACGACGCCGTACTCGGTGGCGGTGCGCGTGTCGATGTTGAGATCTTCACGAGCGCGCATGGTGTAGTAGTTGCTCAGGCGATTGCGCCCGCTGGCGGGAGAGGCAGCCTGGGTGCCGTAAATGCTGTTCGTGTTCAGCCCGACTTCAGCACGCAGATAGCCACCCAGCTTGATGCAGGTGTCAGTGCCCGGGATGTAGTAGAAGCCAGCGCCGTACAGCGAGCAGACCTTCACGTACTCGACCGCCTTGGCCTTCACGGGAAGATCGGCTGCGAACGCGCCGGAGACAGCCATCAGGCCGGCGGCCGAGCCGAGAAAGAGCGTCTTCGTCAACTTCATTAGTAAACCTCCAAGTCGATTCAGGGGGCTCGGCTCCTCGGCGGAGGCCGCTTCACCCTCTTTAATTTCCGTTCAATTCAGGTCCGCACTGAAGGTCCGGACTGAAACGACAGTGAGGTGCCCCCCCTCCGTCGTGACTCACGTATAGTTTATAAAAACAATCGCCTCAATTTATTGATTTGGTGAATCGTAAGTTAGGGACGGGATGTTGCCCGAAGGCAACAGGAGTGCCAGTGCACCAAGTAAATATAAGATAAATAACAAAAAAAGCCCTCAGGGGGCATCCCGAGGGCTTCCTTGGAGATCTCACATTGCTGTCCATCGAGACGGTCAAGAGCAGCAAACCTTGAGTGTCAAAAGCCGTAATTTAATTAATTGTTTTTTGCAAGCATTAATGGAGGCGATCGTTTCCGCGATGCGACGCCGGCACCAGCATCGTCCGTGCGCGATATTGGAGACGTCTGCCAAATATCCCGGTACAAAGACTGATCTGCTCCTCCTGAACGAAGTCGGGACCGACATGATCGAGAAGAAACTCGGCAGAGCGATTACTGACTTCATCTGGAACGTGGTCGAAATCCACTCTCAGCTGGAGGACATCCACACCAGCTGGGCTGGACTGCTGGGCATTACCGAGCCGCAATGGCTGATCTTGATGGCAATCACCGAACTGGACGACGGGCGCGGCGTCGCCGGGATCGACATTGCGAACAAGTTACGGGTCCACCCGGCCTTTGTGACCAACCAGACCAAGAACCTCGAAAAGGCCGGCTTTCTATCGCGGCGACCGGGAGCAGACGACGCGCGCTTCGTCCTGATGTCACTTACGGCGAAGGCGACAACGGAAATCGAAAAACTGTCCAAGAGAAAGCTCGCCTTGAATTCGACCATGTTCAACGAGCTCGACGAGAAAACCTTGGCTGACTTGAACGCCGCGCTCGCAACGATTGCCAAGAACGCCCGGCTGGCTGCACGATTGCTGGCTATCGACGTTTCGTGATCCGCAGATGCCGGGCGCGGATTAAGCGCCAGAGCCGGACGTAATTATACGTCGCGCCGCGCCAGGATCGGCCTGCGCGCAATTCTCCCTCACACGACTAGAGCCATTTCCGTTCCGATGGAATCGGAACGGGGCTCTAGATTTTTGTTTTGACGCGTTTTCTTTACGCGAAGCAGCATCCACTTCGCTCGAAAACGCTCTAGAGATAAACCAGGGGATCAAGCTGACGGGCAGCTCCAAGCTTGCTGTCGAGCCAATCGAGAATGAAGTCGTCCACGGCGATGAAGTTCTCGACCTCACCCAGAGGGTGCGGGATGCGGTTCGGCACGACGACCGAGCAATCAGCTCCTGCCTGGCGATAGCCGGCTTGCAGCTCGAGAGCATCCTGCTCCCATATCATCGAGCGACTCCCGACAACCGTGAGGAGCGGGCATGGTATTCGACGCGACGGCAGCGACGAACCTGTCGAGGTCCCGTCATGGACGGGCTGCCCGAAGCCGGTCATCCAGCGCAGTGATGCGCGACGTATGGCCGGCGTCAAAAGGCCGCCGTCGCACACGGCGGCAGCTATCCTGCGATCCGAGCGGGCAAGGCGGGACGCATGAATGGCGCCGGCCCCTTCGCCATAGATCGCGATCCGCTGCGGGTCGACATCCGGGCGAGCCTCCAGGTAGTCCAACCAGCATTGAAGCACATGCTCCGGCTTGAAAGAGCGCCGAACGGATGAGTTGCCGGCATCGATGAGCAGGAGCGACATGTTCCGGCGGAGTGAGGCCGGCAACAGCCTGCTCATCATCGATCCCAGTGAGATTTCCTCGTCACTGACGCAGATTACGGCGGGTGCGGAAGGTCCATGACGGAACGCCGGGAGAAAAAAGCCGGTCAACGCCCCTTGATCAAGGCAATCAATCTGCACGCGCTCAATCGCTGGACCAGCGTCATCCTCGAAGCCTCTCAGGCCGATACCAACCTTGTCCGCGAGGTCGGCGCTCTCGATATCTCCTGGACAAGCCAAACTTCTCGCGACTTCAAGGGCCGTCAGCGAGCACAGCCACGCTTCCCGTGCAGTCTGAACGGAAGTATCGCGCGCGGATTCGGCGAATGCCTGGTAGTCGTCTGCGATCCTCAACCAGTCCGAAATCCACAGATGCCTGTGCGCCCCACGCGCAAGCTCTGCGATGGACAAGCTTTCGAAAAATCCGGACGCGCGATTGCGCAGGCATGCCAGGCTTCGGCCGGCGCCGTCGCACGAGCCGTGCGGCCAATGATCCCCTTCCATCTCAATCCCCGAACGGCGCCGTCAGCGGTTGCCCGGACTTGTGCCCGGATTTGCCCACTTCGCTTTCAGCGCTGCGCCCTGCTCGTCTGCTCGATGCGATCACAGGCGTGCCCGATTGCGTCCAACGGCCCCATACGCCGCGTTCGCTCCACCCTTCGGCGCGACGAGACCCAGCCTGATGATGGCTCCAGCTTCGCTTCGCGCGGCGAAGGCACCGAACGAAACGGTCACTACTCCAAAAGAGTCGGCTTCGATGCACGATCCACGCCGGCTCATCTCATTCGTCACGTCTCAGCTCCGTCGCTGACATGCAGTTGTAGGGCCACCCACTCTGCTACTTTTGTGATGCCAGCTTTGTCGTTTTTTTGTTGCGATCGACGAAAGAGAAGCGGCACGCCTGTGTCGCATCTCATCGTGAATTCGCGATACGGCAAAAGATGCGGCGGATTGCCGCTGCATCAATGCCGGGCGTCTTCGCCGCGAGGTTTTCCAACTGTCGACGTACAATGTTGGCGAGACGAACCAACAGCGCCGCTCATCCGCACGTAGCCACGAACTCACAGCGAGCTCCGTACTGCAAGCGTGCCGACATTGCCGCGTCCGACGCAACCCGGCGCGCGAAACATGGCAACACACGATGACGCCTCTCCTGCTGAACCGGGGCGAGATGTCACATTTCCGAATTTCGGTAAAGTCGAATCATTTTGACGATGGCGGCATGGGACGCAGCACGAGCGGTGTTGTCCATCGGCAATTTGAGACCATGTCGCGCAAGGGCCGTTACAGAAGAAGCCCGGATGGAGCGACTTGTCCGCCGTCGCTCGAGGAGCAAAGGCGGAAGCGCAATCCGGGTCACATCGCTAGGGACGCCGGTCCCCGGATTTCGCTTCCGCTCCATCCGGGCTTCGGGACGGTCACGCTGTTTTCCGCCGGGCAGCACGCCGGGACTGCCAACTGAACTCTGGCGCCTTGTATGCATTATCCCAGTTGCCATCCCCTGCCAGTTCGCCTTACATGCCGCCAACTCACCCTCGGATGACGCCGGGGCTCAAAAATCGCACAAGTTGTCGAAGGGACGGAATATGGCGCGTAACATTCTGATTCTTGGGGCTTCCTACGGCTCCCTGCTGGGAACGAAGCTCCTGATGGCGGGGCACAACGTCACCCTGGTCTGCCGCGCCAAGACTGCCGCGTTGATCAATCGCGACGGTACCGAGGTGCGCATCAAGTTGCGCGACGAGGCGGGGCACCGTGCCATCTTCTCGCGCGACCTGCCCGGCAAGCTCGACGCGGTGACGCCGGCCGATGTCGACGTCTCCCGCTACGACATGGTCGGCCTTGCGATGCAGGAGCCGCAATACACCAATCACACGGTCCGGGTTCTCATGGTCAAGATCGCCGCGGCGAAGCTGCCGTGCCTGTCCATCATGAACATGCCGCCGTTGCCCTATCTGAAGCGGATCCCCTCGCTCGCAGGCATGGACCTCGAGGAGGCCTACACCAATGCGCAGGTGTGGGAGCGCTTCGAGCCCGGCCTTGTGACGCTGTGCTCGCCCGACCCGCAGGCCTTCCGCCCGCCGGAAGAAGCGGCGAACGTGCTCCATGTCGGCCTGCCCACGAACTTCAAGGCATCGGCGTTCGCCGATGAGAAGCACAACAAGGTGCTGCGCGAGCTCGAAGCCGACATCGACGCGGTGACGCTCGACGGCCACGACGTGCCGGTGAAGCTGAAGGTATTCGACTCGCTGTTCGTGCCGCTGGCGAAATGGTCGATGCTGCTGACCGGTAACTACCGCTGCATCACGCCGCACGAGCCGCAGTCGATCCGCGACGCCGTGCATGGCGATCTCGCGCGCTCGCAGCAGATCTACGACCATGTCGACGCGATCGCCCGCCGCCTCGGCGCCGATCCGCAGGACCAGGTCCCCTTCGCGAAATACGCCAAGGCCGCCGAAAGCCTGCTCAAGCCGTCATCGGCCGCGCGCGCGGTCGCAACCGGCGCGCCCTTCATCGAGCGCGTCGATCTGCTGGTAAAGCTGATCTCGCATCAGCTCGGCGTGCCCAATGCCGAGATCGACCGCACGGTCGAGACCGTGGACCAGAAGCTGAACGAGAAGATCGTACAGGGTGGATCCGGCGCGCAGTAGCGGGCCTCTCCGGTCCCTGCCCGGCAGCGTCCGCGCTCAGGCGCTCAGAAAAGATTGAAGCCAGATCAGGCCGGTCACGGCGACGAGCGTGACCGCGCCGGTGCGCGTCACGATCGCAGAGTGTCTCAGCCGGGGAGCGCCGTACGTCGAAGGCGCATGCCAAGCTGACGCGGCAGCGGTCTTATGTTCGCGAGTACGTCGGTTGAACTTCAATGCGCCGCGAACGACGCGGACGATGGTTCCCGGTGTAACGCGCGAGCAACTCGATGTGCGATCTGTTTCAAATGCCCGCGATCACGCAAACGTGTCGTCGCCGCGTGCGCGAGCGCGCACATGGTAGGTATCACGACTGCGTGAGAGAAAGCATGTCGCTCATTATATCCCGACGCCGCATAACGCCGAAACAAGCCCGTTTCGCGGCGATTTGAGCCAAAGCAGTCGAGGTCTCTGCAGGCAGTCGTCTTGAAGAGGCTCGCGATCGCCATTCGCGATCATTCATTTGCGCAAGCGCTGCATGCGCCCGCATCAGGCCCGGCTTCTTGTCACTTGGACATACGCGCGCAACATGCGCTTGCCAAACTATCAACCGGCGCGATGCGCTTCGTGCCGGTTCTTCGGCGAAGGATTCCAAAGCAGTCGCTCGATAAGCCGACAAAAAACAGAAGACCAAGAACAACAAAAATGGATCAGGCGATGCTGAGCGTCGTCCGCGCGGTAGAGGCAGGCGCGACGACGATGAAGGGCGTGATCGACGCCACCGGACTATCCCGTCTCAAGATCGAACGTGCGTTGAATGCGCTGGAGAAGCAGATGCTGCTGGTCCGCGATAGCCAGGGCTTTCGCGCGACCGGCCTGCCGAAAACGCCGCGTCCCGCCCGGGAATGCGGATCGTGCAATGCCTGCTGCGATATCCTCGAGGTGGCCAGCGTCGACAAGCCGGTGAACCAGCTCTGCAAGCATTGGCAGGCGGGCACCGGATGCACCATCTACGACCGCCGTCCGCAGATGTGCCGGTCATTCGTCTGCGCCTGGCTGCAGGGCCATCTCGACGACAATTGGTTTCCCGCGAAGTCGGGCATCGTGGTGCATTTCAGCCAGGACGCCGTCAACGTGACGGTCGACGACGATTGTCCCGATCGCTGGCGCGAGGAGCCGTATTTCAGCAAGCTGGCCGAATGGTCGCTGAACGGGATCAGGCGAATCGGAAATCGCGGCTACGCGACCCTTATCGTCTCCGGCGCCGACCGGTTCCTGCTGCTCGGACGCACCGTCGTTCCTGATCCGACGTTGTTCGGAATTGCGTTCCTGCCGCTCACCGCCGACACCTTCCGGTTCTGGCGGGCGACATCGCAGGAGCACTTGCAGCGGCTGCACGAGCGCATCGCCGAGATCGAGCGGATCAGGCAGGAATTCGGGTCCTGCACGATTCCCGGGAACGAGGACGACGATCCGCAGCCTCCCTACCGGCCCGCACTTCTAAGGTTGTCGAATCACGCCTGAACTCCGCCGTGGGCAACGCGGCATGATTCGCGCTGTAGCGCTCGACGCGCCCCGGCCGGGTTGATAAGCCCCTGTCCGCGAATGACGGGGACTTGAGTCGGGGACATGACGGTTGCGATCGAGATGGGGCAGACCACGGCAGGCGCCGTGGCGGCCATGGACCTCGAGGAACTGCTGGCGACCCGCCTCCTGGTGCAGGGCAATTCGGGCTCCGGCAAGTCGCATCTGTTGCGGCGGCTCTTGGAACAGAGCGCGCCCTGGGTGCAGCAGGCCATCATCGACCCCGAGGGCGACTTCGTCACGCTGGCCGAGCGTTTCGGCCATCTGGTGATCGATGCCGAGGATCACACCGAGCGCGGCCTCCAGGTCGCCGGCGAGCGCGCGCGGCTACATCGCGTTTCCACCGTGCTCAATCTCGAAGGGCTCGACGCCGAGAACCAGATGCGCCGTGCGGCGGCCTTCCTCGGCGGGATGTTCGACGTGGACCGCGACCGTTGGTACCCGATGCTGGTGGTGGTGGACGAGGCGCAGCTGTTCGCGCCAGCCGTTGCGGGCGAAGTCTCGGACGAGGCGCGCAAGCTTTCGCTCGGTGCGATGACCAATCTGATGTGCCGCGGCCGCAAGCGCGGCCTTGCCGGCATCATCGCGACCCAGCGCCTGGCCAAGCTCGCCAAGAACGTCGCGGCCGAAGCCTCCAATTTCCTGATGGGCCGGACCTTCCTCGACATCGACATGGCGCGGGCCGCCGACCTGCTCGGCATGGAGCGGCGGCAGGCCGAATCCTTTCGCGATCTCGAGCGCGGCCAGTTCATGGCGCTCGGCCCAGCGCTGTCACGACGCCCCTTGCGTTTGAATATCGGCGCGACCGACACCCAGCCGCGCAACTCCACGCCGCGGCTGATGCCGCTGCCGGAAGCCACACTTGAGGATGCGCGCGCCGTGATCCTGGCCGCCCCGCCGCCCGATGCCAGCCG
>NZ_LGHM01000258.1 GCF_001908185.1 Bradyrhizobium sp. AS23.2 | reverse complement strand
ACAGTCTCTTACCCATGATGCTGCCCGCCACCGCGAGGCGATGGTGGCCGCCGATTAGAGTGTAATCATCCGTTGCTATGGCAATGATCTCGCCGGTTTCATCAACGATGACTTTCATGCGCCGCCTCCGATGCAACGCGGCGGTCAGCAACCGCTATAGTATGCAGTCTATCTAACCTCGTGTCGGCCTCCCTCGTTCCAACCATGAAGATTACGGCTTCCGTACTCGCCTCATCGCCCAACGCCTTTGTGTGCAAGTTAGTACACAAATCAAACGCGATTTGCGGGGTGGCAAATATCCTCGATAGGCGGCGTCGCGCCTCCCGGACCCGGACGGCCGATGCGGAGGGCCGCCATCCTTCGACGGCAGCACGAACCCAAGCCTGCTGATTCTTGCGCGCTGGCCGCCCGCACGGCGGCGGCGAGGACCTACGCGGCCGAAGCTACGCTTGTGGCAACGTCGGCCAACGCCTCCCCGCGCCGCGCTTTGTCGCGCCGGACAGGAACCTGAAACGACCTCAGCCTCTCAGCGGCCGGTGGTCAGTCGCGGCGGGATCTGGGACATCATCCAGAGCTCGATCGCGGCCAGGATCGCGACCACCGCGCCGATGATCACATGCACCGTCATAGCAGTGGTTCCCTGGAAGCCCAACACCCAGGGCGAAACCAACGCCCACAAACCGACAATGAGGTTCAGCCACTCCTCCCACACCGCGAATGCAGCGAGCGCCGCGATGGCAAGGATCGCGATGGCGATACCGGTGATATGAGCGTTGGTGGAGACCGTTCCGGCGGCGAAGCCGAACATCCAGGGCGAAAGGAACAGAAGCACGCCAAGGATCAGGTTTGCGACGTCGCACAATTTTGCGTTCGTCCAATTCTCCATGACACCCTCCATTGGAAGGCTTTTCACACGCTAATCAACCGTAGGATCGCCGCGCCGGTTCCATCGCGGCCCCGCGGCATAATTGCAAGAGACAATCCCGCGAGGTTTTACGGTCGCGAGGCACCCGCCAGCCGTCGCGCGCCACCCGGGGGCGGCGCATGACGGATCGCTGCCGCTGCTCGACAACAAGCCAAAAGGCCTACGCGTCCGCTTGCAGCTTTCGAGTGCTGCCTGCGACAATTGGCACGCCACGGACATAAAGGCGCGGCATTCCTGGGGCTTGTCGTCCTCCCCGCCCCCTCTTCCCCCGGAGTTCTCATGCTTTCTGCCGACCGGCCGGCGACACGCCTTGCGACGCGACTCGCCTTCCTCGTCGCGGGCTTCGGCATCGCGTGCTGGGCGCCGCTGGTGCCGTTCGCGAAGGCGCGGCTCGCTGTCGATGATGGCGTCCTCGGACTGCTCCTGCTCAGCCTCGGCATCGGCTCGGTCGTCGCGATGCTTCTGACCGGTGTGATGAGCGCGCGCTACGGCAGCAAGCCGATCATCATCGCGGGCGGCCTTGGTCTTGCGCTGGTCCTGCCTCTGCTGGCGATCGCGAGTTCGCCCGCAACGCTGGCGCTGGCGCTCTTCGCCTTCGGTGCCGCGCTCGGCTCCATCGACGTCGCCATGAACATCCATGCGGTCGAGGTGGAGCGCGCCGCAGGACGTCCGCTGATGTCAGGATTCCACGCGCTGTTCAGTATCGGCGGCTTCGCCGGATCCGCGCTGATGACCGCGCTGCTTTCGCTGCAACTCGGCACGCTCGCCTGTACGCTGATCTGCTCGGTCCTGATGCTGATCGCGATGCTGGTGACCTGGCCGCGCCTGCTCCGTTCGGCGCAGGTGCAGGAGGGACCGCTCTTCGTGCTGCCGCATGGCTCCGTTCTCCTGCTGGCGCTGCTCGGCGCCATCACCTTCCTCGTCGAAGGCGCAATGCTCGATTGGGGCGCATTGCTCGTCATCGGCGCGGGCCTCGTCTCCGAGGCGCAAGGCGGGACCGGCTATATCGTGTTCTCGATCGCGATGACCGCCGGGCGGCTCGGTGGCGACGCCGTCGTTGCACGCATCGGGGATCGCACGACATTGTTCTGGGGCAGCCTGCTTGCAATCGCAGGCTTCGCGGTCCTGCTCACCGCTCCTGCTGCGGCAATCGCCATGGTCGGATTCCTTCTCATCGGCCTCGGCGCATCGAACCTCGTGCCGGTGCTGTTCCGCGGGGCGGCCAGGCAGACCGCGATGCCCACGGGGCTCGCGGTCGCGGCGATCACGACCGCTGGCTACGCCGGCATCCTCATCGGTCCCGCCGGTGTCGGCTTCGTCGCCCGTATTGGCGGATTGCCAACGGCGTTCTGGCTCCTGGCCGCACTGATGGGCCTGGTCATGCTTTCGGCACGCAGTGTCACGGCGGAGCAGCGCCAGACATCGCGCGTCGAGGCCTGAGCGGCCTCACAAATTGCTCAGCCCGATCGATCTGATCACGGGCGCCAGGCTTGCCGATGTCGTCTCGACAATGCGCTGGAATTTGTCCGGGCTCGAATCGCTGTCCGGCTCCATGCCCTGCGAGCGGTAGCTTGCCTGAAGCGCTTCATCGGCCATGGCCAGCCGCGTCGCCTGCGCGATCCGATCGATGATCGCATCATCGGTATGCCTGGGTGCGAACAGACCGAACCAGCCCTCATATTTGAGGTCCGGCATGCCGGACTCGACGGCCGTCGGGATGTCCGGGGCGCCGCTTAGCCGCCTTTCGGTGGTGACCGCCAGCAGCCTGATCTTCCCGGCCCGACTCAGTTGCTGCAGTTGAGCGGACATGACGGCAATGACGAGCAATATCTGGCCGCTGACGAGGTCGTTGCTCGCCTGCGCGATGCCCCGATACGGCACGTGGACGATATCCAGCGCGCCGGCCTGCTGCTTGAACGACTCGCCGACCAGATGATTTCCGGTGGCGATGCCAGGCGTCCCATAGGACAGCTTTCCCGGATTGGCCTTCGCGTAGGCGATCAACTCGCGCAGGTTTGCGGCAGGCACCGACGGATGGATGGCGAAAACCAGCGCGCTGTTGATCAGGCGGTAGATGGCGCGGAAATCGCCAATGGAATAGCCGGGATTTGGCGACGTCAGCGGAATGATGACCTGCGTGCTGCCGTTTCCGAGCAGCAGCGAATAGCCGTTGGGCTCCTCGCGCGCGACCACCGCAGTCCCGATCGCGCCGCCAGCACCGCCGATATGCTCGACGAAAGTCGACCCGAGCAGCGATGACATCTTTTCCACCCAGGGGCGGCCAATCTGGTCGCCCGCTCCGCCGGCGCCGTACGGAATCACCAGTCGAATGGGACGAGACGGATAATCGGCAGTTTGTCCGCTGCGCGGAATTGCGGCCAGCGCCGCTGCGCCTGATAACGCATGGACGAACTGTCGCCGCGAGAACGAAGGCATGTTCGAATTCCGGAAGTCGGTAGTCACTGTCGAGGCGGGACCGGCTCCCGAACCATCCAATCGCAGTAATCCACCACCGCCGTCAATGACCCATCAAGGCGCCACCCAAGCGTCACCGCGATCGGCTGACGGCCTAAACAATTGCTTTTCAAGCACTATTTGGCGGGCACGGCCGACCCAAGCCGCCTGCGCAGGGCTGCCAGCCATGCCCAATGCTTTCGGCCTGTTTACTGGACGCCTCGTTCTGATAGACCAGAACGAAATACCTTTTGACTCCCGTCGCGGGGGCAATGGCGCGTGCCTGATCGTAGCGAAGACTCGGCCATTTCATTTGGGCCATTTCGGCTGTTTCCGAAGTCCCGGCTCTTGGAGAAAGAGGGCTCGCCGCTTCATGTCGGCGGCCGCGCGCTCGATATTCTCATCTTCCTTGCCGAACGCCCCGGTGAAGTCGTCGGCAAGAGAGAGCTGGTCAAGCGCATCTGGGCCGACGTCAATGTCGACGAGGGCAGCCTGCGCTTCCACGTCGCGGCGCTGCGCAAGGCGCTGGGCGACACCGGCAAGTCGGCCCGCTATGTCGTCAATGTGCCCGGCCGCGGCTATTGCTTTGTCGCCTCGTTCGCACAGGCGACCTCGCCGGCCGCGCCAACCTCGGCTGAAATCGCACCGCCCCGCTCCCTCCCCGCACCACTCTCGAAGATGATCGGACGGGAGGAGATCGTCGAAAAGATATCGAACGGACTTCTGCTCCATCGTTTCATGACGGTCGTCGGCCCGGGCGGTATCGGCAAGACTGCCGTCGCCATCACCGTCGGACATCGCCGTTCCCAGGATTTCGGAGGACGCGTTTTCTTCGTCGACTTCGGTCCGCTGAGGGACGCAAGCCATATTGCAACCACCATCGCCTCCGTGCTCGGACTGGCCATCAGCTCGGAGGATCCGACGCCAGGCCTGCTGACGTTCCTAAGGACAGGCCCGACGCTCCTGATCATCGACAGTTGCGAGCACGTGCTGGATACGTTGGCGCCGCTCGTCGAGCGCCTCGTTCGCGAGGTGCCGCAGCTTCGCGTCCTCGCAACCAGCCGCGAGTCGTTCCGGAGTGAGGGCGAGCGGATCTTCCGGCTCTTCCCACTGGATTGTCCGCCCGAGCGCGAGGGCCTTGATGTCGCCGAGGTCCTCGCTTACCCCGCGGTCCAACTCTTCGTCGAGCGCATTGCGCAGAGCTCGGGTCCGTTCCAGCTCAGTGCGGAAGAGGCGCCGCTCGTCGCCAGCATTTGCCGGCGTCTCGACGGCATTGCACTTGCCATCGAGCTCGCGGCGGGTCGTGTCAACGCGTACGGCATTGCCGGCACGGCATCGCTGCTCGACAGCCGCTTTTCGCTGCAATGGCGCGGACGGCGCACGGCCGTACCGCGGCATCAGACGCTCGCTGCGGCGCTCGACTGGAGCTACGACCTCCTGCCTCCGGCGGAGAGCGCCACCCTGCGTCGGCTGTCGGTGTTCGCCGGCCCCTTCGCACCGGAGGCGGCCGCCGCGGTCGCAGCCGGCGACGGCCTCAGCGCGTCGGAAACGCTCGAAGCGATCGACAGCCTGGTGACCAAATCGCTGATCTCGCCGTCCGGCTCGCGGACGCTGCGCTATCGCTTGCTCGACACCACGCGCACCTACGCACATGCAAAGCTCAACGAGCTCGGCGAAACCAAGCAGTTCGCCCGGCGTCATGCGGAGCATTTTCGCGACTTCTTCGAGCGCGCGGAGGCCGACACATCGACGCCGCTACCGGAATGGCTGAGCATCTACGGCGCGGAGCTGGACAATGCGCGCGCGGCCCTGGACTGGGCCTTTGCGCCCGACGGTGACGCCGTGCTGGGGATCGCGCTGACGGCGGCCGCGGTCACGCTGTGGGTTCGCCTTTCCCTGTTCGCCGAATGCCGCGAGCGCGCCAAAACGGCCCTCGCCGCGCTCGGCGACACCGGCGGCGATGACCGCGTTCGCATGCAACTCCTGTCGGCACTCGGCTGGTCGCTGATGTATGGCGAGGGCCGCGCGCGCGAGGCGCGCCCGATCCTCGAGACGACCCTGAAACTGGCTGACAGGCTCGACGACAAGGATTTCCGCCTGCGCGCGCTCTGGGGCTTGTGCATCGACCAGTTCAACAACGGACAGTTCGGCAATGCCCGCACGCTCGCCGATCGTTTTGCGAACGTCGCAGCGAACTCGTCCGACAAGACCGATCTCATGCTGGGCGACCGGCTGATGGCCGTCGCGCTGCACTATCTCGGGGACCAGAACGATGCCCGGCTGCGCATCGACCGGGTGAACGCATCGCTGCCTGAGCTTGCGGAGAAGCCGAAGATCTTCCCGCTCGATCTCAGGATATCGACGCAATATTTCCGGGCCCGCATCCTGTGGCTGCAGGGCCTGGCCGATCAGGCCCAGACGCTTGCCGCAAGAAATATCGAGGAAGGCCGCGCCAACGGCCACGCGCTGACCTTCTGCAGCGTGCTGGGACAAGCCGCCTGCCCTATCACTTTCTGGGCCGGCGATTTCGAAGCTGCGGAGCGCCACGGCACCGAGCTGCTCGAACACACCGAGCGTCATGCAATCCGGCTGTGGGGCCTGTGGGCGCGAGCCTTCAACGCAGCGGTCATCGCAAGGCGCGGCGACGTCGCGACCGGCCTACCGCTGCTGCGCGAAGAGCTCCATCGCGCCGGCGATGCCCGCTTCCTGCCGCGCTTTCTTCCCCTGCTCGGCGAGCTCGCCGCATGCTTCCTGGAGGCCGATCAGGTCGATCGTGGCCTCGACGTGATCGAGGACGTCCTGACCCGCTGCAACGACCGGCAGGAGCTCTGGTATCTGCCGGAGCTGATCCGCATCAAGGGAGAATTGATGCTGAGAAGCGCACGACATTCAGGGGACGCCGAGGCGCACTTCCGCGAGGCCATGGACATCGCCGTCCAGCAGGGCGCGCGCTTCTGGGAGCTGCGCTGCGCGACCAGCCTCGCGCGGTTCATGATCGGGGCTGGCCAGAGTGCGAAAGCTCTGGCGGTACTGGAAAATATCTCCGGGGCGTTCACAGAAGGCTTGGAGATCGCCGACATGCGCATCGCGCGCGAGCTGATTGCGCAATTGCGGACCTGACGGCGCGCGCTGACCGCGCGACGACGCGGTCTATCCTCCCGAAGCAGCCGCGCGGCGCGGCAGCTTCCAGTCGGGACGGATGAAGTGGCAGGTGTAACCGTCGGGATAACGCTCGAGATAATCCTGATGCTCCGGCTCGGCTTCCCAGAACTCGCCAGCGGGCGAGACCTCTGTCACCACCTTGCCGGGCCACAGGCCCGACGCCTCGACGTCGGCGATGGTGTCTTCGGCAATCCGCTTCTGCTGATCGCTGGTATAGAAGATCGCCGAGCGGTAGCTCGTGCCCCGATCATTGCCCTGGCGATTGAGCGTGGTGGGATCGTGGATCTGGAAGAAGAACTCCAGCATGGTCCGGAAGCTCGTCTTCGCGGGATCGAAGATGATCTCGATCGCCTCGGCGTGTCCTTCGTGGTTGCGGTAGGTCGCGTTCTTCACCTGCCCACCGGTATAGCCGACACGAGTCGAGATCACGCCCGGTTGCTTGCGGATGAGATCCTGCATGCCCCAGAAACAGCCTCCGGCCAAAACAGCGCGCTCTGTCGTCATTTGATGCTCCATTCGTTCAGTCGCGATGCCCAGTGCTCTACCCTGCATCTGCATGCAGGCGCGGGTCATCATGGTCGTCGTGATATTCGAGGCCGAGCGGGCCGATGGCGGAGACCTGCGTGACGTATTCGCCGGACTTCGCCCAGTGAAAATGCCAGGTCTCGCCGGGCAGGACAATGACGCTGCCCGGCGGATAGGCCTTGACCTTGTCGCCATCAAAACTCTCGCCGAGCCCGATGTAGAACACGCCCGACATGACCGTGTAGATGCGGTCCTCCGGATGCCTGTGCGGCATCAGCTTCGTGCCGCCGGGCACCGTCACCCGAACCACGTAGGGTCCAGGTTCGCTGGGATGGCCGACCATCACGGCCAGCCGCGCTCCCGGCGGGAATGCCGGGAACGGCTGCCACGCGATGTCCTCGGGCAGGATCGCCCGGAACCTGTCTTCATCCGGCTGATGTTGGCGAGGCATGGCGCGTCTCCTCTTGTTCCTTTGTTCGGCTAGGTCAATTTGGCGTCGAGCGTGATGGCGGCGTTGAGAACCTTCGACACCGGACAGTTCTTCTCGGCCTCGCCGGCGATGCGGGCAAAGCCGGCGTCGTCGAGCTTCGGCACCTTGGCGCGAAGGGTGAGCGCCGACTTGCTGATCTTGAACCCCTTACCTTCGGGCTCGAGCGTGACAGCGGCTTCGGTCGAGAGCTCGTCAGGCGTGAAGCCGGCGAGCTGCAGGCCGAAGGCCAGCGCCATGGTGAAGCAGCCGGCATGGGCCGCCGCGATCAACTCCTCGGGATTGGTGCCCTTCTCGTTCTCGAAACGGGTCTTGAACGAATAGGGCGTCTCGGCGAGCACGCCGGATTCGCTCGACAGATGGCCAGTGCCATCGCGCCCCGTACCCTTCCATACTGCTCTCGCCTTGCGGATCATCTCATCTCTCCTTGTTTTGTTTTCGACACCGGCGCTCCGCACCGGAACACTGCGGCTTCGGCGTCGCCGCCTGCCGCCACTCCAACCGGTCGAGTGCCGCAGCGGTTCCGTTAGCTGCCGATTTGTCCGACGTGGAAGCCCAGCCGGTTCTCGACGTCGCCGGCGCGATGGAAACCTCGCGCCATCAGCGCCTTGATGCGGTTCTGGCTTGCTGGGCGGCCGAGAGCGGCCAGGAATGCATCCCACTCCGGCTTGATCTCGACATCCGGCGGCAGGCTCGCGACATCGACGAGGCGCTTGGTCTCGGCGATGGCATCCTTGTCGAAGGACGCGATGCGCATTGCGAGCGCCTCGACGAAGCCGTCGAGCTCGGCATCCGGCAGCGACCGGTTCACATAACCGTAACGCTCGGCAAGATCGCCGTGGATGTCGTCTGCACTGAGCAGGACTTCAAGCGCGCGGCCACGGCCCACCAGGCGCGGCAACCGCGCCATCGGCCCGCCGCCGGGCACGAGGCCCGCGCCGACCTCCCATTGCGACAGAACGGCCTTCTCACGACTGGCAAAGCGTATGTCGCTTGCGAGCGCGAGCTCGCTGCCGACCCCGGTCGCCCTGCCGCGGATCGAGGCAATCGAAACAACGGGCGCGCGGCTGAGGCGCACCAGCATGTCAGGAAGCGCCTGGAGTCCGGTTGGCCCGGGCGGAATGCTCAGGGAGTCCTCCAGTGGCGAGAGAAAGTCGTAATGCGTGATGAAAAAGCCTTCGACGGCGCTGTCGAACACAACGACCTTCACTTCCGGATCGGTCTCGATCTTCGTGACGATGTCGTTGAGCTGCGGAAGCTGCCTGGGACCGAAGATGTTGACCGGCGGCATGTCGAAGGTGACACGCCAATAAGATGGCAGGCGGCGCTCCAGGCGGATGTCTTCGGTCGTGAAAGTGCGTTCGGGGCGGTTCATGATTTGATTCCTCATGTCTGCAGGAGAACAGGGACACGCGGGGGGCGCGCGTCCCTGCTGTTTCAGATCGACTGGCGCAGCTGACGGAATGCGGTGCGCATTTCCGCGCAGAACAGCGCCGGCTGTTCCCAGGCCGCGAAGTGGCCCCCCTTGTCGAGGCGATTGTAGTGCATCAGCTTGGGATAGGCCTTCTCGGCCCAGCTGCGCGGTGCGGCATAGATCTCGTCCGGGAAGATGCTGACGGCGACCGGGATCTTCACGTGCTTGGGCTCGAAGAACACCAGCTTGTTCTCCCAGTAGAGCCGCGCCGACGAAACCGCGGTGTTGGTGAGC
Source organism: Bradyrhizobium sp. AS23.2 (assembly GCF_001908185.1). Taxonomy (GTDB): domain Bacteria; phylum Pseudomonadota; class Alphaproteobacteria; order Rhizobiales; family Xanthobacteraceae; genus Bradyrhizobium. The sequence goes on along the minus strand of NZ_LGHM01000258.1, from coordinate 3,505 downwards.
CAATAGAGCGTGATGTTGTCGATCACATCGTCCCGCGACAGCCCTTCCGTCTTGCCGTCGAAGACACGCGCGATCATCGCGGCGCTACGCGCATCGTGATCGAGCATCCAGGACGCAAGGCCAGCGGGCGAATCCACGAGTCCATACAGCGTCTGCGGCCGGTTCGACATCTCGATCGCATAGCCGAGACCGTGCTTGTAGAAATCGTCGAGCTGGTCATAGGCGTAGCGTTCGTCGGCCGAGAGATTTGACGGCCGCGATCCGCCGGGCTGAAGCGCCTTGGCGATGTCATCGGGAACGGTGGCGGGCATGTTGGTGTGAATGCCGAGCAGCTCCGGCGGCGCGATCACCGCCATCTGCTCGGTGACGGCATTGCCCCAGTCGCCGCCCTGCGCCACGTAGCGGCTGTAGCCGAGCCGCTTCATCAGCACGATCCAGGCGCGCGCGATGCGCTGAGGATCCCAACCGAGGGTTGTTGGCTTACCGGAGAAGCCGTGGCCGGGCAGCGAGGGGATCACCAGATCGAAGGCGTCCGTCGCCTTCGCGCCGTGTGCGGTCGGATCGGTGAGAGGGCCGACGATCTTCATCTGCTCGATGATCGAACCGGGCCAGCCATGAGTGACGATCATCGGCAACGCATTTTCGTGCCGCGAACGGACGTGGATGAAATGGATGTCGACGCCGTCGATCTCGGTGACGAATTGCGGCAAGGCGTTCAGCCGCGCCTCCATCTTGCGCCAGTCGTAGTCGCTCTGCCAGTAGCGCACGAGCTGCTGGATCGTCGTCAGCTGCACGCCCTGCGATTGGTCCGCGACGATTTCGCGATCCGGCCATCGCGTCGCGGCCAGGCGGCGGCGTAGATCGAGCAGATCTTGTTCGGGCACGCTGACTTGGAACGGACGGATCGCGCTGCTCGCTGCGGCCTTTGCCGGATGCAGCGGCAGTAGGCTCGAGACACTGGCGGCAACCGCGGTCATCGCGGCCTGGCTCAACAATTGACGGCGGTCTGGGTTGAGGACGTCGGTCCGTTCTCGCGTGGTCATGTTTGATCTCCCTTGCTCTGGTCGGCGACGCCCATCGAATTCGAAATCAAGGCGTCGGCTCGTTCATGCAAAGAGATTGGCGCAGGCACCGGAAATTTTCTCGTTATGGATTGTTAGACTGCGTTAGCCGTTGCAAGTCCGCGCGATGCAAGAGTGAGACCGGACGGACGACGATACGCGCGATACAAGAACGAAACGGCGCGCGATGAGTTGAGTCATCGCGCGCATGCGTCTTCCAAGAATGCTGCACCTCAAGGCGGCAGCAGCTGGCCGGCCTGCTCGCGGACAATGTAGTCGGCGTACCAATCCATCCAATTCTCGTCGTGCCCGCCGGTACGCTTCTCGTGCTCACCATGCGCCGCCGCCGCGCGGCGCAGCGCCGCAGCCAGTTCGGTGCGCGAGGCGAACGTCGTGCCGTCGCCATCGATGCGTCCGGGCAGTCGCGCGGTGACCTCCTGGAACAGCCAGCCATTGCCGTCGGGATCGCTGAACGAGGCGAACGAGCTGTAGCTTCCGCGCTTCGGGTCAACACCGCTGACCCGAATACTGCCGAACAGATACGGCTCGTCGGGCCCGGCGTGAACGTCGCCGGCACCATGGAACGGTTCGCTCACCTCGATGCCGCGGCCGAGCAGATCCTGTCGAGCCGCCTCCAGATCGGAGACGATCAGGTACAGGCCGCGCGCCGAACCCGGCGCGGCCGCCGTGACGTTCTTGCCGAAGATCACCGAACAGGCCGAGCCCGGTGGCGTGAACTGGATCACGCGCCATCCATCGCCTGAGGCGAAATCGGCATCCAGTCGCCAGCCGAGGCGCGCGTAGAACGCCTTGGCGCGGTCGACATCCGATACAGGGATGACGACGACCTCGAGCTTCAGGTCAACGCTACGCGATTTCGAAGACTTGGCCGCGGCGTCGCGGTCGATCTCGATAGAGGCCATGTCGAACTCCCTATTTGAGGCGCGGGCTCGATGCCGAGCCCGCCTTTTGCCAACCACCTTCGCCCAGACCGGGGAATATTGCTCGTTATGAGATGTTAGGGCTCGTTAGTGATTGCGGGCAGATCTTCAAGCGGCAGCCGGCATCATGATGGTCACCCGCGTGCCGCCCTGCCCCGCCTCGCCATGCAGCCGCGCATGGATGCTGCGCGCGAGCCCTTCGAGAATGCGGCTGCCGGTGCCCTGAAGCGGACCGGTGGCACCGATGCCGTTGTCGGCCACCGTACAGAACCAGGCGCCGTCACGATTGGCGACGGCGACGCGGATCAGCGCACCGTTCTTGTTCGGGAAGGCATGTTTTGCCGCATTCGTGACCAGCTCGGTCAGCATCAGCGCCAGCCGATGACATTGCGACGCGGGCAGCGTGCCGCTCTCGATTGCAGCTTCGCAGCGGATACCCGCCGGCTCCAGCACCGCCTCGGAGAGCGCTTCGCACAGGCTTTCGAAGAAGGCCTCGACGGAGACGTTGGACACATCGTCGTTGTCGGACAGGAGTTGATAGAGCCTGCCAAAGGCGACGATGCGCCGCTCGAACCGGTCCACCGCGACCGACACATCCTTGGTGCCGGCCCGTGTGAAGTCGCGACGGACTGACGCACCCAGCAGCGTCAGCGTGTTCTTCATCCGATGATGCGACTCCCGCAGCACGAGTTCCCAATCACGCGACTGATCGTCAAGACTGGCGACATATTGAGATCGAACGAAATTGTCGTTCGGCCTGGAGCCGATGCCGGACATGATAGCCTCCCCATTGCAATAGGACCTAACTCGAAGGCTATAGTGGATGCGTCGTGCGTGTTTTGCTCGTTAGACGTTGCAAGATTTTGTTATGATCGGCGGTGCCGCAAACTAGCCGGTTGGACTGTCGTCTCGACGGTCAAGCACGCTGACGGATTGTCTCGATCGCTCTGTAAACCGCTCGCGTTTAAGCAAAATTTGTGACGGATATTCCACCTGAGGCCGACAGATTGCCGCGCGATTTCGACACTTTCGGTCAGTTTACTGATGACCTCATTCTGGTAGATCAGAGTGCAGACGGAACCCTTTCACTGGAATCACGAGCGCGTGCCGGACGCTAACGACCAGGATTCGGCCATTTCCTTCGGGCCATTCCGGCTATTCGCCAAGTCGCGCCTGCTCGAGAAGGACGGCGCCCCGCTTCACCTCGGCGGGCGCGCGCTCGACATCCTGATTTTTCTCGCCGAGCGCGCTGGTGAGGTCGTAGACAAGCGAGAGTTGATCAAGCGCGTCTGGGTCAACGTGACTGTGGACGAAGGCAGCCTGCGCTTCCACATCACGACGCTGCGCAAGGCCTTGGGCGATAACGGAGAAGGCTCCCGCTACGTCGTCAACGTGCCCGGGCGTGGTTATTGCTTCGCGGCGCCGCTGCTTCGGGCCGAAGCGTCGGAGACGCGGGCGGGCCCGCCCGTCTCGGCGCCCCATTCCCTCCCCTCGCCGCTTGCG
>NZ_LGHM01000257.1 GCF_001908185.1 Bradyrhizobium sp. AS23.2 | reverse complement strand
CGTTTCCTGAACGAACTCAATTCGCACGGGTCGTTGTGCGATCTCATCATCGGCGATTCACAATGGATTGGCGGCGCGGCGGAGAATGGCCAATACGTCAAGCTCAATGATTTCTTCAAGAAGGAAGGAATCAGCATGGACGACTACATGCCGGCAACGGTGGTCGGTTATTCCGAATGGCCGAAGAATACGCCGAACTATTGGGCGCTGCCGGCGATGGGCGATGCGGTGGGCTGGACCTATCGCAAGGACTGGTTTGCGCGGCCGGACGTGCAGAAGGATTTCAAGGCCAAGTACGGTCGCGATCTCGCCGTACCAACGACGCTTGATGAACTCCGCGACATTGCGCAGTTCTTCCAAGGCCGTGAAATCGACGGCAAGAAGGTCTATGGCGCCTCGATCTATACCGAGCGTGGCTCGGAGGGCATCACCATGGGCGTTTCGAATTATCTCTACGACTACGGCTTCAAATACGACGATCCGAAAAAGCCTTATGCGATGGACGGGTTCGTGAACTCACCTGGCGCCGTCAAGGCGCTCGAGGCCTACAAGGATCTCTACAAGTGCTGCACGCCTCCCGGCGCCTCCAATTCCTACATGTCGGAGGGGCTTGATGCCTTCAAGTCCGGCCAGGTCGCGCTGCAGATGAACTTCTTCGCCTTCTTCCCGGGCCTGTACAAGGACCCGAATGTCGGCGGCGACAAGATCGGCTTCTTCGTCAATCCAGCCGGTCCTGCCGCACAGGCGACGCAGCTCGGCGGACAGGGAATTTCGGTTGTTTCCTACTCGAAGAACCAGGGCGAAGCGCTGCAGTATATCAAGTGGTTCGCCGGCGGCGACGTTCAGAAGAAGTGGTGGGCGCTCGGCGGCTATTCCTGCGCCAAGTCCGTGCTGAACGATCCGAGCTTCCCGAACAGTGCGCCCTTTGCGAAGGAATTCCTGCAGTCGATGGGAATGGTCGTCGATTTCTGGGCCGAGCCTTCCTACGCCCAGCTCCTGCAGGCGGAGCAGAAGCGTGTGCATGACTACGTGGTGGCTGACAGGGGCACCGCGCAGGAAGCACTCGACGGTCTGGTGAAAGACTGGAAGGCCATCTTCAAGGAAGAGGGCAAGAAGTTCTGAGGCAGTCGCCCGGAGCGCGTGCGGATGCGCTCCGGGCTTCCTTTCGAGACTACCGGAATTTGTCGCATCGTCGACGATCCCGGTGCCAGATCGGTCGATGCAATGAATGAATTGAGTGCCTCTTCGCGGATCACCTATCGGGCCGTCATGGTCCGGCCAGGCGTGGCGCGTCGTATCCGGGGCTTGTCGGACAGGACGCTCGCCTGGCTCTTCATCACGCCGACGATCGTGCTGCTGCTGGCGATCAATATCTTTCCGTTGCTCTGGACGATCTATCTCTCGTTCACGAACTACCGCGCCAACCGGGCCAACGTGCCGACGATCTGGCTGGGGGCTGACTGGTACCAGTCGATCCTGACCGATCCGGACATCTGGGCGGCAATGCAGGTGACGGCCCATTTCGTGATCTGGACGGTGGTGATTGAAACCGTTATCGGATTCGGCCTTGCGTTCCTCATCGACAAGAAGTTCCGCGGCCACGGCATGTGGACCACGATCATTCTGCTGCCGATGATGCTTTCGCCGGCCGTAGTGGGCAATTTCTGGACGTTTCTCTACCAGCCCCAGATCGGTTTGTTCAATTACGTGGTCGCCTTCTTTACCGGTCGCGATGCCTCGTCGTTCCAGATGCTGGGCGACGTGAGGCTCAGCCCATGGGCCATCGTCATCGTCGATGCCTGGATGTGGACGCCCTACGTGATGCTGATCTGTCTGGCAGGCCTGCGTTCGATCCCGGACTACATTTATGAGGCGGCGGAGGTCGACCGCGCATCGAAATGGCGGCAGTTCTGGTCGATCACGCTGCCGATGGCGCTGCCGTTCATCATGCTGGCGGTGCTCTTCCGTGGCATCGAGAATTTCAAGATGTTCGACATGGTCAATCTGCTCACCGGAGGTGGGCCGGGATCGACCACGGAAGTCGCCTCGATCACGCTCAAGCGTGCGGCGTTCGAGAGTTGGCGTACAGGCTATTCCTCGGCCTTCGCGATCATCCTGTTCGTGACGGTCTTCGGTCTCGCCAACATCTATGTGAAGGCGCTGAACAAGGTGAAAAGCCGATGACCTCAGCCACTACAGCCCATTCGGTCGTTGAGCCGTCGGCCGCTACGAGGCGTTTTGCCGGTTCGCTCGTCGTGCTCTATGCCGTCATCACCATGATCCCGCTGGTATGGATCATGCTCACCGCGTTCAAGTCGCCGGACGATGCGATCTCCTATCCGCCCAAGGTGATGTTCAAGCCGTCGCTTGAAGGCTTTTGCAACCTCTTCACGACGCGCTCGCGTCAGACGCCGGATTTCATCCGCTCGCTGGGACCGCCGCAGGGACTTTGCGATAGCATCGCACGCAGCCGCAACATGGTGGTTGCCGGACCGTCGAACTACGTCCCGCGCTTCGTCAATTCTCTGATCATTGCGTTCGGTTCGACCGTGCTCGCCGTCGCCCTGGGGACCTTGTCGGCTTACGGCTTTTCACGGTTCCGCGTGCCCCTGAAGGACGACCTGTTGTTCTTCATTCTGTCGACCAGGATGATGCCGCCGATTGCGGTCGCGATCCCGATCTACTTGATGTACCGCACCGTCGGATTGTCGGATACCCGGCTCGGGATGATCCTGCTCTATACGTCGGTCAACGTCTCGCTCGCCGTCTGGCTTCTCAAGGGCTTCATCGACGAAATCCCGCGCGAGTACGAAGAGGCGGCGATGATCGATGGATACACCCGCTTTCAGGCGTTCGTGAAGGTGGTGCTGCCGCAGGCCACCACCGGGATCGCGGCGACGGCGATCTTCTGCCTGATCTTCGCCTGGAACGAATACGCCTTCGCGGTCCTTCTAACCTCGGGCAACGCGCAGACGGCGCCACCTTTCATTCCGATTATCATCGGCGAGGGCGGACAGGATTGGCCCGCCGTGGCCGCTGGCACGACGCTGTTTCTGGTGCCGATCGTGGTGTTCACGGTACTGTTGCGCAAGCATCTGCTGCGCGGCATCACCTTTGGAGCCGTCCGCAAATGAGTCTCGACGCCAACCCGTCCATCGCGCGTCGCAGCCTCGCGGACCGCGTTCTGCGCCGCGGTCCGCTCGAAGCCGTGGCGACGATGATCATTGCCGCCGGTGTCGTTATGCTGATGCAACCATTCTCTCTGGCACTGTATTCCTGGTCGTTTGCGACGACCCTGTTCGGCACGGTGATGTTCACCATTGTGTCGAAGGTCCGGGAGTAGGGCGCGATGGCACAGATCAAGGTCGAGGCGCTCGACAAGTCCTTCGATACGTTTCATGCGGTGAAGGCCGCCAGCTTCACGGTGGAGGACGGCCAGTTCCTCTGCCTGCTGGGACCGTCCGGCTGCGGTAAGACCACGACACTCCGCATGATCGCTGGCCTGGAGCTGCCGACGGCAGGCACCATCCGACTCGACGGTGAGGACGTGACGATGAACCGCGCGTCGGCGCGTGACATTGCCTTCGTATTCCAGCTCTTTGCGCTCTATCCGCACATGAATGTCCGGCGCAACATCGGCTTTCCCTTGAAATGCGAGGGCATCGGTGCGGCCGAACGCGACCGGCGGGTCGTCGAGGCCGCGCGCATCCTGCGGATCTCCCATCTCCTCGATCGATCGGTGTCGGGCCTCGCCGGCGGCGACCGGCAGCGCGTCGCGCTCGGCCGGGCGATCGTGCGCAAGCCGAAATGCTTCCTGATGGACGAGCCGCTCGGCGCTCTGGATACCGAGATGCGTGAGGCAATGATTCATGAACTGCGTGCGCTGCATGACCGGCTGGGCGCGACGACCGTCTATGTCACGCATGACCAGCTCGAGGCCATGGCGATGGCCGATAGGATCGCAGTGATGAACAACGGTGTCGTCGAGCAGGTCGCGAGCCCACGCGACATCTACGACCGGCCTGCTTCGCTGTTTGTTGCAGACTTCATCGGCTCGCCGCCCATGAACTTTCTGCCGTTTCATGGCGGCCTGCAGACCGGCGCACAGGCGATCCGGCTCGGAGAGCGTGACGTCGCAATTCCCGCTGCACGCGAGGCGATGGCGGAATGCGAGCTCGTGCTCGGGGTGCGGCCCGAGCATGTGCGGTTCACCGATCGTGGCATGGTGCGCGGCGAGGTTTATGGGACGGAATATCTCGGCACGACGCAGATCGTGACGGTGACGACGCGCTACGGTACGCTCAAGGCCCGCTCACCCAGCAGCACGTCCTTTCGGACTGGAGAGAATGTCGGGCTCGACTTTCGGCCCGATACGCTGTCGATCTTCGATAAGGCGTCCGGCCGGGCCATTCGTACCGCGCTACATGAGGGAGGCGCGCATGGCTGAGGTCGAGATCAACGCCGTCTCCAAGGCGTTCGGCAAGGCGCAAGCGGTGAGCGGTCTGTCGCTGACCGTTGGCGACGGCGAATTCGTCGCATTGCTCGGGCCGACGGGCGCGGGCAAGACCACGGCCTTGCGTTTGATCGCCGGATTGGAGAGGCCGGACTGCGGTTCGATCCGGATCGACGGACGCGACGTGACCGGCGATGCACCGGCCGATCGCGATGTTGCCTTTGTTTTCCAGCAGTATTCGCTGTACCCGCACCTGACCGTGTTCGAGAACATGGCCTTCGCGCTGCGTGCGCCGACCCGCCGCGTGCCCGAAGCCGACATCCGCGCGAAGGTGCAGGAGGTCGCGCGTCTTCTTCACATCGAATCCAAGTTGCACAACAAGGCGACGCAGCTGTCGGGCGGGCAGATGCAGCGCGTCGCGATCGGTCGGGCCCTGGTCCGTTCGCCCTCGATCTATCTGATGGACGAACCGCTCTCCTCGCTGGATGCCAAGCTGCGCGGCGAACTGCGCCTCGAACTCAAGCGGATCCAGGTCGATCTCGGCGCGACGATCCTCTATGTCACCCACGATCAGACCGAGGCGATGACTATGGCGTCGCGCATCGGCGTGATCGAGGCCGGGCGGCTGATGCAGATCGGCTCACCGCGCGAGATCTACGAGAATCCGGTCAACGCCCATGTCGCGGCGCGGCTGGGCCAGCCGACGATCAACCTGCTGCCGGCGGCCCTGTTCGCGGGCGTGCCGGCTGGCGTGGAGACAATCGGCGCGCGGACCGAGCACCTGACGATCGGGCGCGGCGGCGGAGACGTATCGGCAACCGTCAAGCGGGTCGAACACCTGGGCGACCAGAGCCATCTCCATCTTGACCTCGGCGGCCGACCGGTCGTGACGCTGGCGGATCCCGAGGCAGGCTTGGGCGCCGGGGACGAGGTGTCGCTCCGCCTCAACAAGCCGCTATTTTTCGATGCGAAAGGCTGGAGGGTAGCGGCATGAGCCTCGATCGACTAGGTAGGGAAAGACTGGTGCGAGCGCTGGCAGGGTCAGTGATCGAACATGCGGACGAACTGACCCGCCTCGACCAGGCGATTGGCGATGGGGATCATGGGCTGAACATGAAGCGCGGCTTCGAGGCTGTGCTCGCGACATTGCCGGGCCTTGCGGACAAGTCGCTGCCGGAAATGCTGAAGGCGATCGGAATGACCTTGGTCATGAAGGTCGGCGGTGCCTCCGGGCCGCTGGTCGGGACTTTCTTCATGGAACTGGGCAAGGCACTTCCCGAGCTGCCGAGCCGAGCCGATCTCGTCGCGGCGACGGAGAAGGCGATCGATGCCGTCAAGGCGCGCGGCCGTTCCGAAGCGGGACAGAAAACGCTGCTGGATGTCTTGGTGCCGGTGCATGCCGTATTGGCAGGAGGCGGCGATGCCAGGGCGATCGCGAGCGAAGCGGCGCAAGCGGCCGATCGCACCACGCCCATGCTTGCGATCCGCGGCCGTGCGTCCTTTCTTGGTGAACGTTCCATCGGTCATATGGACCCGGGCTCGCGCTCGGCTTCTCTTCTGATCGGTGCAGCGGTTGAGACACTGAAGTTCGAGGTTAATAAATGAGCAGTTCACGTCCCGGCAATGTCGGAATTGTCATCGTGTCCCATTCGCCGAAGATTGCGGAAGGCGCAGCCGATATGGTGCGCCAGATGGTCGGCGATGCGGTGCCGCTCGCCTGGACCGGTGGCGATGTCGATGGCGGGCTCGGCACGAACGTTGCCGGAATCCTCGAGGCGATCGAGGCGGCCTGGTCGCCGGCAGGCGTGGCGATACTTGTCGATCTCGGCGGAGCGGAGACCAATTCGGAGATGGCGGTGGAGATGCTTGCCGAAGATCGGCGCGCGCGCGTTCTGGTCTGCAATGCCCCGGTGGTCGAGGGGGCTGTGATCGCTGCGACCGAGTCTTCGGGCGGCTCGCCACTTGCCGCCGTCAAGCGCAGCGCGGAGGAATTCTATGCATGATGCCAACGCCAACCGGGCCGCTCAGACGTTTGCGCCGCTGACCGCCTCCGCGGTGCTCGTCAATCCGGTCGGTCTGCACGCGCGGCCGTCTGTCAAGCTCACGCAGTGCGCGAAAGGCTTTGCCGCAAGGATCGAAATTGCCGTCGCTGCTGAGGGGCCCTGGACGGACGCCAAGAGCCCGGTGAAGGTGATGCGCGTGAAGGCGCCGCAGGGCGCAACGCTGCATTTCCGCATCAGCGGTCCTGATGGCGAGGCGGCGCTCGCCGCCATGCTGGCGCTCGTGCATGACGGTTTCGGTGAGGCGTGAGATCGTGGGCGAGATCCAAGTCACCGGCCATCCCGCTTCGCCCGGCCTTGCCATCGGCCCGGTCACCGTGCTGACGACCGCAGTGGTGAGCAGAACGGCGAGGGGCGATCCCGCTCAGGAGGTTGAGGCCTTGAAGGCGGCGGTCGAGGAGGCTGCGGCGGAGCTCGCCGAACTGATCGCGACGGTTCACGGCGAGGCAGCGGAGATCCTGGAGTTCCAGGTCGCGATGCTGCAGGACGATGCGCTGGCGGAGGCGGCTTACGACGCCATTGCGGCCGGTGCGGCCGCCGATGAGGCCTGGCGCACGGCACTCGACGCGGAGATTGCAGGCTACCGCTCGGCGGAGGAGGAATATTTCCGGGCCCGCGCCGCCGATCTGATCGATATCCGCGACCGCGTGCTCGCGGCTCTGAATGGTGCGGGCACGACCGCGAAGATCTCCGGCGATTCCGTCGTCATGGGTGACGATATTTCGCCGTCAACGTTCCTGGCCGTTGACTGGACCCGCGGCGGCGCCATCGCGCTGGCCGCCGGATCGCCTTCGTCGCATGTCGCGATGCTGGCGCGGGCGCGCGGGGCCCCAATGGTGGTCGGATTGGGTCCATTGCCATGGAGCGGACGGCCGCCGTCGTTGGCGCTGGTCGACGGCGACGCCGGCACCGTGATCTTTGATCCCCGGCCCGAAACGCGCCGCCTCTTCGAGCACCGCATGGCGGATGCGAATGCCGCACGGATCGCAGCCGACGCCGGCCGCTTCGAGCCGGCACTGACGGCCGATGGCCGGCGAATTGCCGTCCTTCTCAACGTTGCCGCGCCCGAAGACCTCACAGGCCTCGATCCCGCAATCTGCGACGGCATCGGCCTCGTGCGGACGGAGTTTCTGTTCGAGGGGTCTCAGGGCCTGCCGGGGGAGGATGCGCAATATGCGGTCTATCGGCGCATTCTGGATTGGGCGGCGGGACGGCCGGTGACGATTCGCACCCTCGACGCCGGCGGCGACAAGCCGATCGCCGGTTTAACGATCGATGGCGAGCGCAATCCGTTCCTGGGCTTGCGCGGGATCCGCCTCTCGCTTGCGCGGCCGGAGGTGTTTCGCGTGCAGTTGCGAGCGCTGTGCCGTGCGGCCGTCCATGGCGCGCTGAAGGTGATGCTGCCGATGGTCGCGGTCCCCTCGGAACTCGAACGTGCCAACGACATGCTGGACGCGGAGCTTACGTCACTCAGGGCGGAAGGGATCGCCTGCGCCCGGCCGCCACTCGGTATCATGGTTGAGATCCCGGCGGCAGCGCTATGCGCGGAGGATTTCGGCGCGGCGTTCTATTCCATCGGGTCGAATGACCTGACCCAATACACGATGGCTGCGGCGCGCGATATCGGTGCTGTCGCCGATCTCAACGATGCGGGCAATCCGGCGGTGCTGGCGCTGATCGCGCGGACAGTCGAGGCCGGACGCAAGCGCGGTGTCGAGGTCTCGCTCTGCGGCGATGCCGCGGCCGATACTCGCTTGACGGCGGCGCTGCTGGCGACGGGCCTGACGACTCTCTCGGTATCGCCGATTGCGGTGGCGCGGCTCAAGGCTGCTGTCGCCGGGGTGAGCACATGACCGACGATGCAGGCGAGGACACAAGCCGGCCGGGCGACAGCAATGTCGCGGATTACAAGCTCATCCTGCGGCGCGTCCTCGACAACCGGCCATCCGGGACGCGGCTGAAGCTCGCGGCGGCGCTTGGCAAGAACCGCTCCTTCGTGAGCCAGATCACCAATCCGGCGTACTTGGTGCCAATCCCGGCGAAGCATGTCGCGATCATCTTCGAGGTTTGCCATCTGTCTGGTGCCGAGCGCGCGGCTTTCCTCGAAGCCTATGGACGCGCGCATCCCGGACGGCTGCGCGGGGCCCACCGCGAGGCGCGCACGCGCACTGTTACAGTGACGGTGCCCGATCTCGGGGACGACAAGAAGAATCGTGCGCTCGAGCAGCTCATCGTCGACTTTGCTGCGCAGCTCGCGCGCTACGCCGAAAGCATCGGCTGACGGATCCAGACTGCAGAACAGACAATCGGGAGAACGCTCATGAAAAAGCTGATCAACAGCGCCGATACAGTGCTCGAAGAGAGCCTTGACGGCTTGGCGGCTGCACATGCCGATATCCTGCTTCTCGGCGCCGAGCGGAAGTTCGTGCGCCGCCGCACCCTGAAGCCGGGCAAGGTCGCGCTGATCTCGGGTGGCGGCTCGGGTCATGAACCGCTCCATGCGGGCTATGTCGGCCTTGGCATGCTCGATGCCGCATGTCCGGGCCAGGTCTTCACGTCGCCGACACCGGATCAGATGATCGAGGCGGCGGAGGCCGTCGACACCGGGGCAGGCGTGCTTTTCATCGTCAAGAACTACGAAGGCGATGTGATGAATTTCACCATGGCCGCCGAGATGGCCGGGCGTGAAGTCGCGAGCGTGGTGACCAACGATGACGTCGCGGTCGAGAAATCGACCTACACGACCGGCCGTCGCGGAGTCGCGGGTACGCTGATCGTGGAAAAGATGATCGGCGCCGCGGCCGAAGCCGGAATGCCGCTCGCCGCTCTCAAGACGCTCGGTGATGATGTCAATCGGCGCACCCGTTCGATGGGGGTAGCTCTCCTTCCGTGCAGCGTTCCGGCAGCAGGGCGGCCGAATTTCACCTTGGCTGACGACGAAATGGAGATGGGTGTCGGCATTCATGGCGAGCCGGGTCGCCGCAGGGTGCCGTTGGCATCCGCCGATGCGATTGCTGCCGAGCTGCTCGGCGCGATCCTGAGTGATCTCTCGCCCGGCAGGGGCAGCGAAGTCCTGCTTCTGGTCAACGGGTTCGGCGCAACGCCTCTGATCGAACTCTACCTGATGGCCAACAGCGCCAAGCGCATTCTGGACGGGGCGGGGATCACGGCGACGCGTTTCCTGACCGGTTCTTATGTGACGTCCCTCGACATGGCGGGTGCCTCGATCACCGTCTCCGTGCTCGACAGCCAGTCAAAAGAATTGTGGGACGCCCCGGTGCATACCGCCGCGCTACGCTGGGGTATCTAGAGCGATGGTCATCCTATTCACAAACGCACGCGCTCTGCTCGCCCTCTGCTTCGCCGCCGGTGGCGATGACGGAATCGTTCGTCGTTACATCTGCACTGTTTGACGCATCGACGGCTGTTTCGAACCCGATGGTCGCGTTGTCGTTGACCACGCCAGATGGTCCATCACTTTGAAGGATGCCGCCATTGACGGGGTTTTATCCTGCTGAAAGCAGACGCGGTTTCCCCCGAAGTTTTCGCCAAATTGAAGTTGAACAGCGCAAGGCATCGCACAAGGCGTCGCACGGGCCCGCTTCATCTCTGGCACGCCTAGCGCCAACGCCATCCGCATTGGCGGCGGCCCCGATGCCACCAGCAAACCCAGCGACGACGGCGCGGCGGGGGACGCCAACCCGGACGCGG